>JACIVQ010000004.1 GCA_014361445.1 Methanosuratincolales archaeon
TTCCATCTCTTTTTGAGGCTCCAAAGCTTTCCCCTCCAGAATATTTGAAAAGTGTCAAACCAACCCCTTATATAAATACCGCAAGAAAACTCGTTTTTAACCATGGGATCAAGTGCGGTCAGGCTCAAATACCCCTGTTTATAAACACATCAATCCTCACAATGGATTTAGGCGAACGTCTTTGCCGCGCGCTTTTCGGAAGTCACTACTGGTCCATTAGTGTATTTTTGGCGGTTCCTGCCTACCAAAAGATACAAAAGCGCTAGTCGCCCTAGCCAAGCACTTAAACCTCAAACCCAAGATTCTAAAGGCTACATTAGAGACCAACGAAGAACAGCCAATAATAGCAATAAGCCTCGCAGAAAAACATCCGGGGTCTCTCAAGGGTAAAAAAATAGGCATCCTTGGTCTATCATTTAAACCCAAATACCGACAACATAAGGGAAGCAAGATCTATAATCATCATAAAAGAGCTGCTGAATAAAGGCGCATTCATTCATGCACATGATCCAAAATCCATAGAAAATATGCAGAAAATCTTTCCAAACATAACTTACGTCGACAAACCCGCAAAAATTGATCGACATAAGCGACGCAATAATCATTACCACAGAATGGTCCGAATATGAGAACCTAAACTATCAAGATCGTTATCGACGGCAGAAGAGTAAAAAAAGCAGAAAAAGAAGCCAAAGTATATGAAGGCTTATGCTGGTAAATGCCCAAACAATAACAAAACCCAGATGATAATCACACATAATTTTTGAATAGAATAATGCTCAACCCGCATATATTAAAACAACTTAAGCGGACACGCCAGCCCTGATAAAGCGAATTAACCTTCAGCCTTTGTTAAATATTAGAATGAAAAGTTTACCCATTTATGGTAAAACTTTTATAATAAGTTTCCCCCTTAATAAGTCATGGAATTGAGAGAATACCTCTTAACCAAAAAAGAGGACATAAAAACCTTAGAGGTGAAGGAAAGGCTAAGAGAGGTTAAAGAGAACAAAAATTTCATCATAGCCGTTGTTGGTCCTCGGAGAGCCGGAAAAACCTATTTCCTCTACAGCCTAATCAAGAGAAGGGATCTAAAGGACGAGGACTACCTCTTCGTGAACTTCGAGGAAAACGTCGCAATAAAAGATCCCGTTGAGTTGCCCATAATCCATCAGGAAATTTATGGGAGGCTGCCCGAATACCTTTTCTTCGACGAAATCCAAGCCCTGAACAACTGGCAAAAAGCCGTATACACGCTTTATGAAAAGAAGAGGTACTACATTTTCATAACAGGCTCCTCCTCAAAACTCTTAAGCAGAGAAATCGCAACGCAGCTGCGTGGGCGAGCGGTTACAGTGAAAATTCACCCATTCTCCTTCGCGGAAATCCTGTCACTAGAAAATATAGAGCGGAAAAACTATTACTCAGCCTACGAGATTGGACGAATAAAAAACATTGCCAGAAATTATGTTGAGAGGGGCGGCTTCCCAGACATCGTGTTGGGACATGTGGCACCTTCAACATTCTTCAGCGACTATCTAGACCTAATAGTCTACAAGGACATCATCGAAAGGTACGGGATCAAAAACAGATACGCCTTGGACTATACCATAAAAGTGGTGCTATCCTCCTTCACCAAAATATTTTCAGTAAACAAAACCTATGCCACCCTCAAATCGACGGGCGTTAAAGTGAGCAAGAAAACCCTATACAGCTTCCAGAAGATCCTCGAAGACATTGGATTCGCAGTATTCCTAAAAAGAATCGGCAAAAGCCTTAGGAAAACCGAGCTCACCCTGCCAAAGGCATACCTCGCCGACAACGGAGTTTTCCGGTTCACAGAACACAAGCTGGACATGGGGAAACTATTAGAAAACGCTGTATTGCAAGAACTATGCAAGATCGGCCTCGAACCGAACAAGCAGATCTTCTACTGGAGGGACAACACAGGCAAAGAAGTCGACTTCGTAATCCAAGAAGATGGGCCTAAACAACTGATTCAAGTAGTCTATGCTTCAGATAAAGGCGAGATCGAAAAGAGGGAAATCGAATCACTTCTAAAAGCCAGTAGCCAACTTAACTGCAACAGCCTAACCATAATCACATGGGACTACGAAGACGAATCCCAACACGAAAACAAGACCATAAAGTTCACACCCTTCTGGAAATGGGCGATAAACCTGCCAAATAGGCTTTTATAGATGGCCGCTACAGCCATAAGCCTTAAAATGTTCATTCGGAGAAGCAAGACAGCACATTCAGTTGTGGCGATTGTCCTTTTTAGTCGCTATAATAGCCTCAACAAACGCAGTGACAAATTACTTGAGCCTTTAGGCTGAAACCCTTGCAGGACTAGTAAACCCGGCAGGGAACCTACATTATCTTAAGCGGAAACTCCTCAGCCATAACGGACGGTCAAATACTCATAAGCTTAGCCCAAAAGCCTGCTCTATGGGTAGCCTTTCCATAATGAGATCATTCTTATTACCTTGCCGTCTGACTTGTCTCATCCTCATTTTTCCACTACCCGTTACCTAATTCTCTACATCCTTTAGCCAGGAATTCTGCCTCCTTATACCTAAAGTCTTTCCAGTAGTAGCCCTCGCCCAAAGCCCTCACATTTGTAAGCTCCGAAAGTTCTCTGAAGCCGCTGTTTTCCATGAACCTCCCGGTGTTTGCAAAGAACCTCGCAATCTTGACCTGTGCCACAAAGGTAGACCTTCTTCGGTCAGCTATTCGTGGTTATGGTTGGAAATTGTTTAAAGTGAAGAATGCTGCCAAGTCTTGCATAGTCGGGTTATCTAACAGGGATTAATGGGCGGATAAAGGGTAAATACAAACCCTAGACACGATTCTGATCAACATCCCCTACTGCGCCTCACCAAAATGATCGAGTGCGGGTCTATAATCAGCGGCTTATCAATAATCTTAACGAGCGAAGCCTGCACATTGGTAACATACCACTTTTGATTTTCCGGAGGTAAGCGCCCAAGTCAAGGCTTGTTCGTCTGCGATTACTGTGACGAGTAAAGCGCTAATCTAAACGCAGCCACAAACATCACAAAACGAGGTGACGAACAATAAGCCTGTTTACAGTCAGCCCATAACTTATACGGCTAGGAGCTCCCCACTTTACTCGTGGAGTAGCTCACTCTCTTTCTTGCACTCGCTCTAGCTTCTCCCCAGCCCTCTTATCAATAGCCTTTATAGCTCTAAGCGCAAAATCCGCCTCCATCCTGTCAATATCATCCTCTAAGGTCCTCACGCCCAGAAGCTCATATTCCCTTAAAACTTCTCTGATAGGCTTACCTTTCCTCTGTTCGACTTCCCTGATCTTCGCCAAAAAGTAACTCTTGACAAAACCTCCCATCTCTTGAACACATGCTGGCGGCTCCAAGTCAAGCTCCCTACAATGCTCGATAAGGGCTAGGCAGATCTCTGGATCTCTATCAGCAGGGCATCTGTCCTCGCAGTGCGCCCTTGCATAGGTTATTATTCTGATCAAGTCTTTTTCACTTATATTCAATCAGATACACTCCTTTTTGGCCTCCGCACAGTTTTTTCTACATCGCCATAGGCTCTGCGAACTCGGCAAATTCATCATTGGCCAAATATCTCTATTGCGAGGATAGAGATAAATTTTATAGTCCCTGCTGTGAATTACCGATCGGGTGTTACTCATGGGTGGCAGACAACGCACTACGCTCCTGAACCCTGTCAGTAAAGAAGAGGAGAAGAAGAAAAAACAAGAGTAGAATTGATCATGGTTCCAAGGAGGCCCTACTCCTTAACAATTTGTTTACCCTCGTCGGTACTTTCCTTAGCGCATACGCTAGTGGAGAAGACGATGCTTGCGGGGCAGATCGCAAGGGCAGCCTCAATATACCGCGTTGACAATATTGTGATCTACCTTGACAAGCCCTCAGCAAAAGACGATGCGATGCTAATGAAAGATATTTTGGCATATGCTGAAACCCCTCAATATCTAAGGCGTTACCTCTTCCCCCTCACAAAGAACCTTCGATACGCTGCTCTAGTCCCCCCTCTGCGGACCCCTCATCATCCCCTTTCTGGGGAGGACTCAAAATTTCGCGAAGGTTTTGTCCTAAAAAGTGGGGAGAAAGACTCGCTCGTGGATGTAGGGTTGCAAGAGCCTGTAAGGTGTCCAAGACCTTTGCCTTTAAACAGGCGCGTCTCCATGAAGTACGTGGAAGGCACCTGGCTCCCTGCCTCAAGAGAGGAGATCCCATATTATTGGGGCTATCAAACTCAAATCGACCTGAAGGGACTAGGACACCATCTTACGAATACAAACCATGACTATGTTATATCGACCTCGCGCCTTGGTGTTCCCGTAAGCCAAGTAGCCAAAGATATACGGGGTGCCCTCCTCAACAACCATGACATCGTTATTCTATTCGGCTCCCCCGACGAGGGTCTTCATGAGATACTCCGTAAGTCCGGTCTCGATTTAGAGCAGGTCTCTGACTTGATTGTGAACACAGTCCCCCACCAAGGGACCGAGACTGTGAGGACTGAGGAAGCGCTTTTGATCTCTCTCGCGGTCTTCACACTGATAGAGAATATGGATTTATAGGGGTTCACAGATCGCTTTTTTTTTAAAATGAGACCCTCGAAAGGATAGAAATATATTTTAGTTATGCTGCTAATCACAAGCCAAAAGGGGAGATAATAATGGGACATAAGAGTAAGAGCGCGCCTAGAAGAGGCTCATTGATGTACTATCCTAGAGTAAGGGCCAGGCGCATTAGCGGAAGGATAAGGACTTGGCCCCATTTGGGCGGTCCTCCCCGGCTTTTGGGTTTTGCTGGTTATAAGGTTGGCACCACTCATCTTGTTATGGTCGAAAACCGGGCTAAGAGCCCATTATTTGGCAGAGAAGTAATTAGGGAAGTAACCGTAGTGGAGGTCCCTCCCCTCTTCATTTACGGATTTAGGGCGTATACAAAAACCCCGAAGGGTCTTAAAACACTAGGAGAGGTTCTTCACACGCCTCTACCGAAGTTTGCCGACCGAATACTTACTCCCCCAAAGAAGAATGACTTCTCAAAGATCCAGACGTTCATTGAAAACAACTTGAGTAAAGTTGTGGAGTTCCGGGTCTTGGCTCTAACCCAGCCACAAAAGAGCGGTCTTGGAAAGAAGACCCCTGAAGTCCTAGAGATTAAAGTAGGGGGAGATGATGTTAAAGCAGCTTATGATTACGTTAAGGGGATCCTCGGAAAAGAGATCAGGGCAAAGGACTTCTTCGCAGAGGGTCAGTTGTTGGACGCCATATCAGTGACAAAGGGTAAAGGATTTGCGGGTGCTGTGAAGAGGTTTGGCGTCAAGATCCAACCAAACTGGCACAAACACAGGAAGGGCAAACGAGTTGTAGGTGCGATAAGCCCGTCCAGACCCCACATGATGTTCACTATCCCACGCCCAGGCAAGATGGGCTTCCATCAGCGAACAGAATACAACAAGTTGATCCTGAAGGTCGGCGAGAACCCTTCAGAGATCAACATAGCTGGAGGCTTTTTGCATTACGGTTTAGTCAAGAGCGACTATATCCTTGTCAGCGGGACCCTTCCAGGTCCATCGAAGAGGCTGGTGCGGTTCAGATACCCCGTGAGGGCGAAAACCCCGAAGTTGGAGCCTCCCAAAATCCTGAGTGTGAGCCTCGCCTCAAAGCAGGGGGTGTAAGCTTTGGAAATCGAAGTAATTGAGAAGCGCTCAGTTCCTGTATATTCCCTCGATGGGAGCATTAAGGGCGATGTAGAATTACCTAAAGTCTTCCTCGAGGAAGTCAGGCCAGACCTTATAAGGCGCGCATTCATATCTTCCCTCACCGCCAGGGTTCAACCCAAAGGGCGGGACCCGATGGCTGGAAAGCGGACCAGCGCGGAGAGCCTGGGTGTAGGTCTGGACCTTGCGAGGGTTCCGCGGGTGAAGGGCGGTGGACCTGCCGCATTTGTACCGAATGTGGTCGGTGGAAGACTGGCCTTCCCGCCAAGACCAGAAAAGATCTTTCACGAACGAATAAATGAAAAGGAGCGGACACTTGCTCTAAGATCTGCCATAGCTGCCACAGGCATCAGAGATCTTGTGACAAGCCGAGGGCACGTGATCAAAGAGAACATTCACCTTCCAATAGTGGTCTCAGACGAAGTGAAAAAATTAAAGAAAGCCTCTGAGTTCAGGGAGTTCCTCAAGAAAATTTCCCTGTGGGACGATGTCTTAAGGGCGAAAAATGGGATAAAAGAGCGCCCAGGGAAGGGGAAGTATAGGGGGAGGCGTTGGGTAAAACCCAAGACGATCTTATTGGTCACAGACGAGCTTAACCCTCCAGTGAGGCTAGCTGCGAGGAACTTCTCTGGTCTTGACTTCGCAGAGGTGAGCTCGTTGAACATAGAGAGGTTAGCTCCGGGCGGTCATCCTGGGCGATTAACAATATGGACTGAGTCTGCTCTAAAGAAGCTCGAGGAGATATTCGCATAATGGTGGTTGCCATGGATCCCACAGAAATTATAATAAGGCCTGTATCATCAGAATCTGCTCTAGACCGCCTAGAGAGGGAGAACAAACTCACTTTCATAGTCAGTAGCAAGTCCAATAAACAAGCCATTAAAGAGGCGTTCGAGAAGCTCTACGGCGTCAAAGTAAAATCTGTGAACACATGCATTACTACCTCAGGTGAGAAAAAGGCGATAATTAGGCTTGAAAAGGAGTACAGCGCATCAGAACTCGCAACAAAGATAGGTCTACTTTAGGTGATGTAAAATGGGAAAGAGACTCTTGGTTCAGAGAAGAGGGCGCGGAGGATCAGTATTTAAGTCTCCATCATGGAAGCGTGTTGGAGATGTGAAGTATCATCCCATATTGGAAGAGGAGCTGAACTCATCTGTGGAATTTCAAGTTAAAGATATAGTCCATGATCCTGGAAGGGGCGCCCCTGTTGCTGTTTTAACAAACAATAAGGGTTTAAAGACGTTAATGGTGGCTCCTGAGGGCCTGTTCGTAGGTCAGAAGGTATACTTTGGCGCACAAGCCTCACCCAACGTAGGCAACGTCCTCCCCCTTAAGAGCATACCAGAAGGGACATTGGTCTGCAACATAGAGGGTCTGCCAGGTGACGGTGGGCGCTATGTGCGGTCCGCAGGGAGCTATGCAACTGTGGTTTCCCACTCGGGCGATTCTGTGATAGTCCAATTTCCGTCTGGCATGGTAAAGTCTTTCAGCGGATCATGCAGGGCTACTGTGGGTCTAGTTGCCGCCGGGGGTATTGTGGAGAAACCTCTGTTGAAGGCCGGAGCCAGTTACCACAAATACAGGTCGAAGTCAGTGAAATACCCGCGCGTTCGTGGCAAGGCTATGAGCCCATACGCTCATCCACACGGTGGTGGGAGCCATCCCAAGGGAGGCAGGCCTGTTAGCAGGACTGCGCCACCAGGTCAGAAAGTTGGAATGATCGCACCAAAGAGGACTGGAAGGAAGAAAAAGTGATAGAGGGGTGAGTTTATGTCAAAGGAATTTACCTACCGGGGATATACAATCTCTCAACTTGCCAATATGCCAATGGACGAGTTCATTAAACTGCTTCCAAGTAGGCAGCGAAGGTCTCTAATGAGAGGTCTCAACCCCGAACAGAGAACTCTCTTCGAAAAAATACGTAAAGCTAAGCTCCTGGCAGCAAAGGGCAAAAAAGTAGTGATAAGGACTCACTGCCGTGACATGATAATCCTCCCAGAGATGGTAGGTCTGACAATATCCGTGCATAACGGTAAGGAGTTCGTCCCTGTCGAGATCATTCCGGAGATGATCGGTCGATACCTCGGAGAGTTTGCGATAACGACTGCCAAGGTCACACACGGTGCTCCTGGTTTGAAGGCTACCAGAAGTTCAATGTTCGTACCACTCAAGTGATTTTTTCGAGCGGTCCATACATACACTTTTTCACTATGCTGCACACTTTTTTCGATCGGTCTATACATAAAAGTCTGCTCTATGATTCACAATTCTCTCTTATGATTGCTTTGCCCATAATTACTGGCAGTGCTTTGTCTGTTATCCCTGCTAAAAAGTAGGGGCATTGACAACCGCCTTGAGTAAACACATGAAAATAAAAATGAAAATGGAAGCCTTCTCAAAACACTTCTCTTACCAAGGCGCAACTACAAATTGTTTTTGATCCCACAACTTGCTCTACGAGTAGGACAAACAGTTAAACAACAAGGATCGCCGATACTAGTTTTTCGCATGTGAAAACTTTCAAACATTGTAAAAAACTTTTTATATCCCTCCCAAGTTTTAAACTTGCGATTCGACCTATCATGATAAATTGGAAGTGGTATGATGCCCGAATGGGGATATTCAACCTTGGAGTATGATCCTGACAAAATGGCTAGGGCTAGTGGGAGGGACCTTCGCATTTCCCCAAAGGAGGCCAGAGAGATATGCAATGCTATAAGACACATGCGACTCGATGATGCTATAGAATATCTGAAGCGCGTGATCGACAAGAAGGAGGGGGTCCCCTATCGGAAGTTCAAAAGTAACGTTCCACATCACTCTGAGATAGCAAACAGATTTGGAATCCCCTCGGGCAGATATCCCGTCAAGGCTTGCTCTGAGATCCTCAAAGTGTTAGAGAACGCAAAGGCAAATGCCGAAAATAAGGGTCTCGACATAGAAAGTCTGCGCATCCGTCATGCATGCGCACAGGCTGCCATGAAGATAAGAAACTATATACCGCGCGCTTTCGGCAGAGCCACTCCTTTCTTCCATCCCTTGACCCACATAGAAATTGTAGTTGAGGAGGTTGGCGCATGAGTATAGCAAAATTCTTTATCAACAAATCTTCAAAAAACATGATAATTGACAATTATCTCAGGAATGAGCTCAAGAGAGCGGGTTATGCCGGAGTAGAATTTCAAAAGACCCCCCTCGGGAACAGGGTTGTGATATATGCAGAGAGACCTGGTATGGTCATAGGTCGACAGGGGGCTACCATAAGGGAACTTGCACACGTAATAGAAACTAAATACGGACTCGAAAACCCCCAGATAGCAGTCGTCCCTGTCCAAAACCCTGAATTAAACGCCAGAATAATGGCAAGCAGAGTGGCCTCTGCCTTGGAAAGGGGCATACATTTCAGGAGGGCCGCATTCGTTGCGTTGAGGCAGATCATGGAAGCAGGCGCACGAGGCGCTGAAATAGTAATTCGGGGCAAGCTTTCAACCGAGCGTTCTAGGTATGAGAAGTTCAGGTCAGGGGCAATATTGAAGGCTGGAGAGCCAAAAAAGTATGCCGTTGACAGGGCTGTAACGAGCGTTCTCCTAAAGCCTGGCGTCTTTGGGATCCAAGTTAGCATATATCTGCCAGTTAAGACCGTCGACGACATCTCCATTGTTGAAGCCCCACAGCAGGCGGCTGGGTGATCGAATTGGCAATCTTTAGGATCCAAGAAATCAGGAAGATGAGCAAGGAGGAGCGGAGTAAGAAGCTCTCGGAACTCAGGGCCGAGCTCTCCAAAATGAAGGCAATGCAGGCCATGGGCGGCTCGCTAGAAAATCCCTCGCGAATAAGGCTGCTCAGGAAAACAATAGCCCAAATTCTCACAGTCAACCGGGAGGAGGAACTCGGGCTGAAGAGGGCTGAGCCGCGGGAGGAGCCTCCAGCCAAAGTTGCAAAGGGTTCGACCAAAGAGGCACAGAAAGAAGTTTCCAAAACCAAAGCCGGGCCTGCTAAACCCCAAGTAAGTAACATTTACGAAAAAGAGGAATCGGAGGAAAAATAAATGAACGTTAATCCTTCAAACCTCATTTATCATGACCTCGTTGGTCTTCCAGCCAAAGTAGAGTTCTCCTCAGACCCTACCCAAATAGGCTTGGAAGGTATGGTTGTTGACGAGACAAAGAATATGCTCGTTCTCTCCACCAAAAGAGGCTATAAGAAAGTCAGTAAAAAAAACGCTCTATTCACTTTTTACATACCTCAACCAGTGACTGTAGACGGGACTAAGATCGCCTACCATCCAGCTGAACGTTTAAAGCGCATTCAAAGGAGGAAGAAGTAAATGTCACAGACGTTGAAGGAGACAAAGTCTACCCAATGTTCCGACAAGAACTGTCCATTCCATGGAAGCTTATCCATTAGAGGGAAGACCCTGACCGGTCGAGTTGTTAGTGATAGGATGCACAAAACGGTCGTCGTCCAAGTCGATTATCTTTACTACTACCCCAAATACAGGAGATATGCAAAACGGAGGTCAAAGATCCACGCACACAACCCTCCATGTGTGGGCGCAACGAAGGGGGACGTCGTCAAGATAGCTGAATGCCGCCCCCTCAGCAAGACTGTGGGCTTCGTCGTAGTTGAAAAGTTTGGTGGTGAATGAGGATGGCAAAGAGAGGGAAGGGTCTCGG
This sequence comes from Methanosuratincolales archaeon, assembly GCA_014361445.1. Lineage (GTDB taxonomy): Archaea > Thermoproteota > Methanomethylicia > Methanomethylicales > Methanomethylicaceae > WYZ-LMO10. The sequence continues at coordinate 10,428 of JACIVQ010000004.1, forward strand.
TGGTGGTATAACCTACAGACCAGGAATAAGTCCTGGTTTGCCCATGGGTGCCTTATTGAAATGCGCAGATAACAGCGGAGCCAAGATAGTCCAGCTCATTGGTGTTCCTAAGATTAAAAGCAGGATCCGCCGCCTCTCAGCAGCTTCCGTTGGAGACAAAGTAATAGTCTCCGTTAAGGAAGGCACGCCAGAAGTTCGCCGCCAGATATTTCACGCCGTCATAATAAGACAAAGAAAACCCTTCAGAAGGCTAGACGGGACGTGGATTCAATTTGAAGATAATGCGGCTGTGATCGTTACAGAGGATGGTGAATGTAAGGGTACCGAGATAAGAGGGCCTGTGGCAAAGGAAGCCGCCGAGCGATGGCCAAAAGTCGCAGGTCTAGCATCGATGGTAATTTGAGGTGTTATATATGACCAGTATTAAACCTAAACTCCAAAGGAAACCTGCCCCACTCCATTTAAGGAGAAAGAATATGCGTGCCCCTCTCTCAGATGAGCTAAGAGAACGCTACGGAACTAGAACCGCCGCTCTTCGGAAGGGAGATACTGTACTAATAGTGAGAGGTGACTATAAAGGGCACGAGGGGAAGGTCTCATCAATAGACCTATCAAAAATGCGTATAACAGTTGAGGGCGTGACAATGAAGAAGACAGATGGAACGACCAAGCCGGTCCCAATCAAGCCTTCTAAAGTCATAATCACAAAACTTGATCTCTCCGACAAGAAACGGAAAGAGATCTTTGAATCAAGACTAAAGCGGAGGGAATCCTCTTGAAGCGACACTTGAAGACTTACCCTGCACCTCGTTTCTGGCCGATCAGAATAAAAGAAAGGGAATTTACTGTCCGTCCTTCCCCTGGTCCACATCCCGTGAACTACTCCATCCCATTAGGGATAGTGTTGAGGGACGTCCTAAATTATGCCACGACCATCGGGGAAGCAAAGAAGATACTCTCTGAAAGGAAAGTAATGGTGGATGGCAAAGTCAGGACTGACTACAAATATCCGTTGGGACTAATGGATGTTTTGTATCTTCGTCCATCCAATGAGTATTATAGGGTCCTCCCCCACCCCGTAAAGAAGCTATCTTTAGTAAAAATATCCCCCGAGGAAGCCACCTTCAAGTTAGTAAGGGTGGCGGGGAAGCGGATACTCAAAGGTGGGAGGGTTCAGCTGAACTTTCATGACGGGAGAACATATAGCATAAAGGTCGACGACCCCTTCAACATCCAAGTTGGATATAAGATATACGATGCTGTGAAACTTACCATACCTGATGGGGAGATCGCCGATCACATACCTCTCGAACCTGGGACTTTTGTATGCGTAATAGGTGGTAGCAACATAGGCAAATATGGGGAAGTAGTAGAGCTCCCGGCGACTAGAAGCAAAGACCAATTAGTCAAGGTCAGAATAGAGGGTGTTGAAAGTACCGTTACGCTTAAGTACTTATTCCCGATAGGTAAGGGAAGTCCAATAATAAACATTAGTGGAGAAGTGGCGTAAACATGTCCGAGGGTGCTAAGGCCACTGAAGTTGGCCAATCGAACCCCATGCGATCAATAAGGATCGGCAAGGTAGTTGTGAATATAGGGGTAGGGGAAGGAGGAGAACGTCTAGAGAAAGCCATGACCGTCCTCGAGTCCCTAACAGGAGCAAAGCCCTGCCCAAGGCGGGCTAAGAAAACCATAAGGGATTTTGGCGTAAGAAGGGGAGAAAACATCGGCTGCGTAGTCACGCTTAGGGGAGAAAAAGTTGAGGACTTTCTTAGAAGAGCTTTTGACTCCAGAAAGAACAGGCTAAAGGAGTCTTCTTTTGACGATTATGGCAACATCTCGTTTGGAATAACTGAGCACATAAACTTGCCCGGCACTAAATATGATCCATCGCTTGGAATATTCGGCATGAACGTCTGCATCGTTTTGGAAAGACCAGGTTACAGGGTCTCGAGGAGGCGTTACCGTCCATCAAAAATTGGACGCAATCACCGCGTAACGAAGGAGGAAGCCATCGCATTCATGACCGAGCGGTTTGGCATCAAAGTTGAGAGGGGGGCCTAAATATGGGAAAAATCCGGAAACCAAAGGAAAGGAAGTTTGGCAAGGGCAGCCGTGTCTGCAAGCGCTGCGGATCAAAAGGTAGCACCCTTATAAGGAGATACGGTCTCAACATCTGCCGCCAGTGTTTCAGGGAGGCTGCGGAGACCTTAGGCTTCAAGAAGTACATGTAGGTGCATGACCATGTGGGTGCAGGATCCGCTGGCTAATGTTCTGATAAATATCATGAATAGCGAGGAGCGAGGCAGGAGCGAGTGTATAGTCACTCCCGCTCCAAAGCTCGTAGCGAACGTGCTTCGCGTCCTCCAGAGACATGGTTATATCGGCGAGTTCGAGTTTATTGACGATGGTCGTTTAGGAAAATTGAGGATTCAACTACTCGGCAGGATCAACAAATGTGGCGTCATAAAGCCCTACTTTTCAGTCTCTTACAAAGAGATTGACAATTACGTTTACCAATATCTCCCTGCAAAGGACATTGGGATCCTCATATTGACCACCCCAAAGGGGATCTTAACTCACAGGGAAGCCATCTCTAACAAAATTGGTGGTCGCCTATTGGCCTATGTCTACTAGGTGATGGCAATGACGAACTCATCATTATCTTTAAAGATTCCAGAAGGGGTTAGCGTCTCACTGCAGGGATCATCAGTTACTGTCTCTGGCCCAAAGGGCACTATCTCAAAGGACTTCGCACACTCTGGGCTCAAGTTCACAAGAACTGAGGACTCCATAGTGTTGACCGCCTCTGGCAAAGGAAAGCGCTCCAAGGCAATCCTTGGGACAATAGCCTCCCACATAAAGAATATGTTCAAGGGAGTTACAGAGGGTCACCACTACACAATGAAGGTGATTTATGCCCACTTTCCAATTACTGTCAAGGTGGCAGGGAGAGAGGTTCACATAGAGAACTTCATGGGAGAACGATCTAAACGGGTAGCCAAAATAGTTGGTAATGTCAAGATAACGGTCAGCGGGGACGAGATTATTCTCGAAGGAATAGATAAAGAGGAAGTGGGTCAGACCGCTGCCAACATACACTTGGCAACCCACGTCAAGAAGATGGATCCCCGCGTCTTCCAAGATGGCATCTATCTTGTGGAGAGGAGGTAGGTCACATGTCCGATCCAGACAAATTGGTTAGGGCTTTAAAGATCAGAGAGAAGATCTCTCAGAGAAGGCCAGATTTCATCAGACAAGAGGCTAACAGGTTCCCGCGCTTGGGAGAAAAGTGGCGGAGCTGTACGGGTATCAGGTCAAAGATGCGGCTAAAGAAGAAGGGCAGGGCTGCTATCGTCGAACCAGGATACAGGGGTCCTGTATTGGCTAGAGGACTTCACCCCTCCGGGAAACGCGAGGTCCTGGTATACAATGTTGAGGATCTGGGCAAAATAAACCCCGCAACAGACGTCATTAGAATAGCGTCCACTGTTGGAAAAAGGAAGAGGCTCGAGATCATTGAAAAATCAAAAACCTTGGGTGTAACTGTAGTAAACATTCGCCCCTCCGAGAAGGCGCTTTTAGAAAAACCAGAGGAGCCTTCGAAAGAAGTTAAAGAGAAAGAAAAAGAGAAAGAAAAGGAAATTAAAGGAAAGGAGCCCGAAGAAGAGCTTCCAAAAGAGGCAGAGGGGGCGGAAAAGGAAACGGTGGAGAGAAAAGAAGAGGAATGGTCTGCTGAAAGAGAAGAGAAAGAGTTGGAGGGTCGAGAATGAGTCTTAGGATTCAGCGCAGGATCGCCGCAAAAGTCTTGAAGGTTGGCGAGAGCAGGGTTTGGATGGACCCGGAACGCTTTGAAGACATTAGCATGGCTATCACCCGAGACGACATTCGCGCATTGATCAAAGAAGGTGCCATAAAGGCCACTCCTGAAGCGGGAATAAGCCGTGGCAGATACAGGCGCATCCGTCAGCAAAAGAGAAAGGGCCTCAGGAAGGGTTACGGCAGTAGAAAAGGTCCCGTGGAGGATGATGATTGGACCGAAAGGATACGGTCTATAAGGGAGTTCCTCCGTCTTCTCAGGAAGCGGCGAATAATCACTCCATCGGTTTATAGGATGCTTTATATTAAGGCTAAAGGCGGGGCTTTTCACGACAAGAGGCAACTCAAGACTTACATAGAAGAACATAACCTAGCGAGGAGGTAAAAAATTGGCAAAAGGACCGACTTATAGGGTTGCATTCCGGAGGAGACGAGAGGGGAGGACCGACTACCACCTCAGGAAGCGCCTCGTCTCCAGTAGGAAGCCTAGACTCGTAGTAAGAAAGTCCCTCAAGCACTTGTCCGTCCAACTGGTGGAGGCAAGGGTTGATGGAGATAGGGTGTTGGCAAGTGCAACAACTATTGAACTGAAGGAATTTGGCTGGAAGGGTGGTACTGGCAACCTCCCTGCAGCTTACCTTGTGGGCTTCCTCTTGGGCAAGCGCGCACTGAGTAAAGGGTTTGAGACCGCGGTGTTAGATCTAAATGGTTATCCCATCACGAAGGGTAGCCGTCTATTTGCTGCCCTCAAAGGGGCGCTAGACGCTGGAATGCAGATTCCACATAGCGAGGAGATACTCCCTGCTGATGAGCGCATTAAGGGAGAGCACATTGCCAAATATGCAGAATTGCTACAGAGGGAGAACCCTGCGAAATACCAGTCCCAATTCTCCAAGTACATCAGCATCGGTCTCCCGCCAGAGAGTATAGTCCAACACTTCGAAACGGTTAAGGAGACTATTTCAAAGAAGGTGAAATGAAATGGCATATCAACAGTCGCAATGGGTTCCGAGAACCACTCTCGGTAAACTTGTCTTGGAAGGAAAGATCACCAGTATCAAGGAGGTCTTCGAACAGAACATACCGATTAAGGAGCCAGAGATTATCGACGCTTTACTTCCGGATATAAAGCACGAAGTCCTTGACGTTGGGATAGTTCAAAAACAGACGGACGCTGGCGAAATCACAAAATTCAAGATCGGGGTCGTAATCGGAAACTTTGATGGTTACATTGGCATAGGAACCGGCAAATCAAAACAGATGAGATTTGCAATAGACAAAGCCATAGCCAATGCGAAGCTCAACATAACCCCTGTCAGGAGGGGTTGTGGGCATTGGAAATGCCCCTGCGGGAACCCTCACAGTCTTCCCTTTGTCGTCACAGGTAAGAGCGGCAGCGTCACCGTAACCCTCATTCCTGCGCCGAAAGGGGTAGGATTAGTTGGTGGTGCAGCCGCAAAAACCTTGTTGACCTTTGCAGGGATCAAGGACGCTTGGGTCGTTTCCAGGGGCGAGACAAGAACTACCATGAACTTTGCAGGGGCTGTTTATGACGCCCTGAGGAACACTTACAGATTTAAGAAATGATGGTGGTAACGATGAAGTTATTCCTCGCGATTCGAATTAGAGGTCTGACGGGTGTTTCCCCAGAGATGCTGGATGTACTAAACCGCTTGAATGTCCCAAGAAAACACAACGCCTCACTCATTCCTGATACCCCCTCCATGGTTGGCATGCTTAAGAAGGCATCAGATTACATAACCTGGGGGGAGATAAACAGAGAGAGCCTTATCGCCCTCCTTAAAAAAAGGGGACGGTTAGAGGGCAATAAACGGATCACTGAAGAGTCCCTCAGAAAAATTGGATTCAATAGCTTCGAAGAACTGGCAGACAAGATCATTGCTGATGGGAAGGTCCCCCCACCAATCAAAAAAACCTTCAGGCTCACACCTCCAAGTGGGGGCTTCAAGGGTCCTATAACTAAACATGTAAATGAGGGTGGCGAACTGGGCTATAGGGGCGAGGCAATAAACCAACTCTTGTCAAAGATGATATAAAAGGTGAAAAAACAAAAACTAAAAATATATTAGTGAACGTCTTTCTGATTATCGCTAATCTCAGTGGTGTTTACAAATGGTAGTTCGAAGGGATCGTAAAGTCAGGCGGCAACGGGGCTCTAGACTTTATGGTTGGGGTCAGGTTGGGCAGCATAGAAAGTCTGGAACCCGAGGAGGATTTGGTAACGCAGGCCTTCACAAACACAAGTGGAGCTGGACGGTGAAGTATGGAAAGGATCACTTTGGAAAATACGGGTTTGTGAGGCCGCCTGCCGTGTCAAAGCCTGTTAGATCAATAAATGTAGGATCACTGGCCACACTGGTTCAGGGCAAAATACTTGAAAAAGACGATAAAGGTAGGGCTGTTTTGGACTTAAGTGCCTTGGGCTACGACCGGCTGCTTGGAAGCGGGAAGATAGACTTTTCTATTGTGGTAAAGACTAACCATGCCTCAGAGATAGCGAAGAGAAAGATCGCTGAAGCTGGTGGGGAAGTCATCGTAGCAGGATGAGGTAGCGGTAATCATGGCTCGTTTCCTTGACCTCATGGAACCAATAATGAAATACATCCCAGAGGTTCCAAAGCCTCAGCGGAAAGTGAGCCTCAAGGAAAAGGTATTCTGGACTGGGCTGGCGCTCGGAATATACTTGGTCATGTGCGAGATCCCGCTTTTTGGCGTACCGATCTACCAGACCGGCTACGAACAACTCTTTTTCTATCGAATTATATTTGCCTCCAAGAAAGGCTCCCTGATGGATCTCGGGATAGGTCCTATAGTCACTGCCGGTCTCATAATGCAAATCCTTGCCGGTTCTAAAATATTAAATGTGGATATGACAAAGCCTCGCGACCGAGGGCTATTCACAGGCACCCAGAAGTTCCTTGCGATACTTATGACTGCTTTTGAGGGCACAGCATTCCTCATAGGAGGAAATTATGGGAACCCTGACACTTTGATTTCGGTTTTCATTATGCTTCAACTCATATGTGTGGGTATTTTGGTTTTACTTCTTGACGAGATGATCCAGAAAGGATGGGGTCTTGGGAGCGGGGTGAGCCTATTCATCCTCGCAGGAGTTTCCCAGCAGGTCATCTGGCTCAGTTTCTCCCCATTCGGTCCAATCGCGGATGGTAAATCGCTTGGCGCTATAGTCGCCTTCTTCCAGACGATATTCAATGGCGAAAATATCCTCTCCGCCTTCTCAAGGTACCCGTACCCAGATATGACCGGGTTTATTACCATGATCCTAGTCTTCCTGCTGGTGGTCTACCTTGAAGGCATGAAGATAGAGATACCTGTGGCCTACGCCAAGTACGGTGGGATGCGTGCTAAGATCCCACTCAAGTTCATGTATGTCTCAAACATACCCATCATCCTCGCCTCGGCACTCTTTGCAAACTTTTACCTATTTGGTCAGATTCTTTGGCAGAACCTCAATATGGCAAATAACAATCCATGGCTGAATTGGTTTGTGATGTTCAATTCCACATCTACTTCTCGCGAGCTCTTACCAGGCTGCTTCTTATATTACATCTCTTCCCCAAGGAGTTTAACAAATGTAATTCAAGATCCAATACATGCCATCCTTTACACATTGATCCTCGTGACATTCTCGGTGATATTCGCTAAAGTTTGGGTCGAGGTCTCAGGCATGAGCGCGAAGGCGCAGGCAGAACAGCTCGTGAAAGCAGGCCTTCAGATACCTGGTTTCAGAAGGTCTCCGGGCATTATCGAACAGATCCTCCAAAGATACATCCCCTCTCTCACCATAATAAGCGGTATAAGCGTCGGTCTACTCGCTGGCATCGCCGACATGCTCGGCGCAATAGGTAGCGGTATAGGTATACTCCTGTCCGTAGGTATTATTTACCAGTACTACCAAATACTTGCAAAGGAACAACTCTCAGAGACATATCCTGGTCTCGGGAGATTTCTGGGTCAGGAGTAGGGTTAAAAATGGCAAAGAGAGTTTCTAGAGAGGGAAAGTTAGTAATAGTTACTGGCATACCTGGTGTCGGTAAGACGACCGTCCTTAATTCCGCAATATCTTACTGCAAAGAAAGCATGATCGATGTGATACATATCAATTACGGGGATCTCATGTTTGAAGAGGCTATTGCTAATGGTCTTGTCAAGGATAGGGACGAGATGCGCAGGCTCTCAATCAACCATCAGATTTCTTTGCAGCTCAACGCCGCCAATAGGATAAGATCAATTTCAGAGAAGAATAATGTTCTGCTGGATACCCACATGTTCATAAGAACCATTGATGGCTATATGCCTGGAATACCGATTTGGATAGCCGAATCTCTTATGCCTGACACCATAGTCCTCCTAGAGGCCGACCCAGAGTCGATATCTAGACGTCGAAGGAAGGACGCTGGCATCAGAAATAGGGAGGAGGACTCCCCCCAAAAGATAGAGGAGCACCAACTCATGGGCAGGGCAGGGGCTGCCTCCTTGGCAATCCTCACAGGCTGCACTGTTTTGATAGTGGAGAACAGAGAGGGAGAACACGAGGCTGCAGGTCGTGCCATAGCCTCACTCTTTAGGAGGCAATAATATGGCCTTGGAATTTCTCTCAGATCTTTATATTTCACTTGTAGCCTCCCTGTCTGCGCTGTTGGGTCCTGCCAAGGACTTCCCATTCTCTGCACTTACCATCCTCATCATATCCGTTGGGATGGCTTTAATCTCATCAGCGGTGACCCGTGCAGTGACAGATGTAGAACAAATGAGGCGAAGGATGGTTGAGGTGAGGGAATGGCAGAGCGCATACACAAAGGCTCTGCGCTCCAAAGATCAGAAGCAGATAGATAAACTTAAGAAAAAGGAGGCTACCATAAAGCGTGCCCAAGCCGAGATGATGCGAGAGCAGTTCAAGCCCCTCATATTCACCATGGTCCCCTTCATAATCTTCTTCTACCTGTTTAATGGCGTATTTGGGTACAGCCAGATTACGGTGGCTATTTCCCCGATTGACCTCCCCGTGATCGGGACCAAATTCACCTTCTGGACATGGTACATTATAACTTCCTTCAGCTTCTCCGCCCTAATCCAGAGGTTGTTCAACCTCCCTTCAGCCTCTGACTGAAATCCTTATTTTGTTTTTGAAGACAAATTATGTGTGGTGCTCTCTTTGAGGTCTTTGGATAGCCTACTGATCACCATAAGCGGACCTGCTGGGTCCGGTAAATCGCACTGCGCCTCAAAATTGGCCGAGTTGTATGGGATACCGTGCCACTCAGTGGGGTCGATCTTCAGGACGATGGCCTCAGAGCGCGGTCTCTCGGTGGAGGAATTTTCGAGGTTGGCAGAGAGAGACCCCACAATAGACCAGGAACTGGATCGCCGAACCTCAGAGATTGCTAGCAAGGGTGGGCAGATCATAGAAGGCCGTCTGGTATCATTCTTTTCCAAGTCGTTTCCCAACACCCTTAGGTTTTATCTGATGGCCCCCTTCGAGGAGAGGGTGAAGAGGATCGCCACACGCGAGGGTATACCTTTTGACGTTGCTGAAGTCCGCACCCGTATGAGAGAGGAGAGCGAGAGGCAAAGGTACAAATCTCTTTACAACATAGACATAGATGACCTTTCGGTCTATGACTTTGTCATAAACACGTCAAAGTGGGACAAAGAGTCTGTGGTACTCTTACTAAAAGAGATTATCGATCTATACCTTAAAACGTCCAGTAAAGAATAAGGGTCTCAACACTCAATATTTGTAATAATTAAATACTACTAAGGTGCATGGTGTTATTTTTGGAAAACTCAAACACACTCATTAAAGGGGAAGAACTCACAGATCCAAGGTACGGATGGGTACCAAGATCCCGTCCTCTCAAAGAATATTTGGAGACAGGTGTGATAAACCTCGACAAGCCGCCAGGTCCTAGTAGTCATGAGGTCGTCGCTTGGGTCAAGCGCCTCCTCTCAATTTCAAGGGCTGGGCACGGGGGCACGCTGGACCCAAAGGTGACGGGCGTCCTACCGATAACACTAGGTAGATCTACTAGGATAATCTCGTTCATTATGAAGTCTGGTAAAGAGTACATCACCCTAATGGAGCTTCATGGGGATGTCGACGATGATCGACTTCACCAGGTTGTTAAGGAATTTGTAGGACCCATATATCAGCTTCCCCCCGTCAGGTCCTCGGTAAAGAGAGCCCTCAGGGTCCGAACAATAAACTCCATAAAAATACTTGAAAGGGAAGGGAAGTTTGTTTTGATGAGGGTCGATTGCGAGGCTGGCACTTACATTAGAAAACTCTGCCATGACATCGGCGAAGTCTTAGGATGCGGGGCCCACATGAGGGAGTTGAGGCGGACTCGGGCAGGTCCATTTAAAGAAGATAGTGGATGTGTAACCCTTCATTCGCTCCTTGACGCCATAACTCTATGGAAGGATTCTGGCGATGAGTCCCTTCTCCGCCGCGCGGTTACACCAATAGAAGATGCATTAATAGGCATGCCAAAGGTTTATGTTAGGGACTCCGCCGTGGACGCCCTCTGCCATGGGGCTGATCTCGCCTCTCCAGGCGTGTTGAAATTAGACAAAAACATAAGAAAAGGGGGCACGGTATGTATTATGACCTTGAAGGGAGAGCTCGTCGCATTGGGTGTTGCTGAAATGTCCAGCGAGGAGATCTTAAAATCTGACCATGGGATTGTTGTGAAAACTAGGAGAGTTGTAATGGAGCCTGGCACCTACCCGAAGAGGTGGTGATCTCGATGTATAAGAATGAGCCTCTCTCCTCCCATTACTTCACTAAGCCAAAGACCAAAAAACCAAGAAAATACAATATACGCTTCGACTTCAAAGGTCACACGATCTCCTTGGTGAGTGGCAGCGGGGTATTCTCAAAGGATCACGTTGATCTGGGTACTCTCGTCCTCCTCGAAAGTGTTTCATTACCTGACGAGGGCGAAGTTCTTGACATGGGATGCGGTTACGGAGCTCTGGGCATTGCCATCGCAAAATCACGACCAAAGCTCAAAGTGACAATGGTGGACATAAACCCTTTAGCCGTGAAACTAGCCCGCGAAAATATAGAAATAAACCAGATATCCAACGCAACGGTACTCCGAAGCGACCTTTACTCTCAATTGGAGGGTAAAAAATTCGACATTATATTCTCAAATCCTCCTTTAGCAGCAGGCTATAAGACCATATTCCCCATGATTGAAGGCGCAAAAGCTTTCCTCAAAGAGGGCGGCTCCCTAGTCCTTGTCCTAAGAAAGGGAACCAATGCCATCCCCAAGAAGATGAGGGAGGTATTTGATAATGTGGCACTCATATCTAGGAAGAGCGGCTATAAAGTGTTCTTGTCTATTAAAACAACAAATCAACCAAAAAGCCCTTAACACCCCAAACCAGCAAAACTTATGAGTAACATTCTAGTCACATAAACTCGACCCGACAAGGCCGAGGTCTCCTAGTCTGGTAGGGAGCAGACGTATGATCGGCTCAAGCCTGGAGAGGATGCCTAGTCAGCCTGTGACTCGCAAGGGTCTCGGGGGTTCAAATCCCCCCCTCGGCGCCATTATTATGCCTATGAAATATGACAAAAATTGACTTACGCAAAAATCTTGTCATTGCTCATCAGGGCTTTTTTTTCAAAAATGGGATGGCTGAAAATAAAACCAAAAGTACAGAGCTTTCGTTTAAACGTAAAAATGGATTTAAATAGGGTACTTTACATAGTCTAACCATGTACTATACTTTTGACATTGGACGTTTTCTCATTCGCCTAGGCAGAACCCTTTTTGGATTTTTTGGGAGAATGAAATCAGATGTTTCTTCCCTTCAGATTTTATTTTCATTACTGAAGGATCACAATGTAATGGTGGACCAAATTCTCTCTTACTCTGCAGAAGACTGTGAGGATGAGCTAACAATCTTGGCATTTTTGGACCTGACTGACGCAAACATCGACATGGAAAAGCTTATAGAAGAGATAGACAAAACCAAGATCTTCAAAGTTTTTGAGGTAATTAAACCTGTAAGCGAGGGTTTTATAATAGATACATTATCCGCTCCGATAGTGGCTGGCAAGAACAGGGTGATCATCTTTAGGGATCTTGGTTATCGCCAACTCCTGATTGAGATCCGCAAGCTATTTGGCACAGGGGGTGAAGCCCTGCTGTACCATGTGGGGTTTAATATGGGCTTGGGTTTTGCTAAACTCCACAGAGAAGTTGCGGATAAAATTGGCATTAACGACCCTGCCATGATTTATCAAAAAGTAAGTTGCAGGGCGTTCCAGTGGGCAGGTTTTGGCCGTAAGGAGGTAATAGAGTTCTCTCCAAAACAAGCCATCATTCACGTGTATGACTCATTTGAATGCGAAATTGGGTGCCCCTCAGTGCGCCCCTACAGCCAACTAATTCGCGGTTTGATATCTGGGACCTTGGCAGAGCTCTTCAACAGTGCTTTCAACGTTACAGAAGACCTTTGTATTGCGAAGGGTGATCCATTTTGCCGGTTCAAAGTCATTAGAAGATAATCATAAAAAAGATTCTTGATTAACGAATAGGAAATTTGCTTTCTACACAACAAAATTCGTACCATTCCCGATTTTCCCAAACACTAAGAAAATTAATGCTGCGAAACCTGAGTATCCCTTTTTGCCCCTCACTAGCAGCATTGCCTGTTGTCCAATCAAAAGAAATTCTTAAATACTTTTATTTTGTTCTTAATTTGCCTTAAAGTAGGAGATGTATCTTGAGCTCATCATACAGACATATCATCAGGATAATTGATACAGATCTGAAAGGGGAAGATAAAGTAGGGTACGCCTTAGCTCGAATAAGGGGAATTGGGATCAACACTTCATACGCTATACTCAGAAGTTGTAATGTAGATCCTGAAACACGTGTTGGGCAACTTCAAGACAGCGATATAAAGCGCATTGAGGAGGCTCTATCCACGATACCTGCCAGGTTCCCTCCTTACATGCTCAACCGGAGGAACGATCCATTCACAGGGAAGAATCTACACTTGATGGGCTCAGATCTAGTTATTGGAATGAAGATGGATATCGATCACATGAAAAAGATCAAGTGTTGGAAGGGGATACGCCACTCTTTGGGCCTCAAGGTCCGTGGGCAGTGCACTAGGACCACTGGAAGGTTCGGCACTGCGGTCGGTGTCGTAAGAAAGGCTACACAACAACAGCAGCAAAAGAAGGAGTAGTGAGGTGTGAATATGGGCGATCCAAAGAAGAGCAGAAGGCGTTGGGAAGGACCACGGCACCCGTGGAAGAAAGAGAATCTCGAAAAAGAGATCGCTCTAGTTGGCAAATATGGTCTCAGGAACAAGAAAGAGCTCTGGGTTGCAAATTCGCTATTGAGAGCCTACAGAAAACAAGCAACATCAATACTCGGTCTTGAGGAGAGCGAGCGAGCAAAAAAAGAGAGGGAGCTCATTAAAAAACTCTCACGCTTGGGTCTTTTGGACGAGAATGCCGTTCTGGACGATGTTCTCGGTCTTAGCGTCGAGGACATTCTGGAGAGGCGTCTTCAGACGATGCTTGTAAAACTCAACCTTGCTAAGACGCCATACCAGGCTAGGCAACTCATAGTCCATGGTCATGTTTATATTGGCGACAGACGGGTATCCGCCCCTGGCTACTTAGTGACCAAGGAAGAAGAGTCGATGATCAAGTGCGAGGCGGTCGTACCCGTCGAAACACAAGTCAAAAAGGTGTAATAGGCTATGTCTAAAGCAGATAAAGGAATAAAATGGGGCGTTGCAAACATCTACAGTTCTTACAATAACACCATAGTGCACATCACGGACCTCACCGGTGCTGAGACGATAGCGTTTCAGTCGGGTGGAAGGATCGTGAAATCAGACCGAGAAAAGCCATCGCCATATGCTGCCATGGTGGCTGCAACGAGGGCCGCCCAAGCTGCCCTAGAGAAGGGCATCACTGGTATCCACATAAAAGTCAGGGCACCAGGAGGGCACAAAAGCAAAACTCCCGGACCGGGTGCCCAGGCTGCCATTAGGGCGCTGGCAAGGGCTGGAATGATGATCGGAAGAATAGAAGATGTCACACCAATCCCCCACGACACGACCAGAAGGCCTGGAGGCAGGAGGGGGAGAAGGGTCTAACCATTAAAGCTTAAATACCCTTCTTCATGTTTCAAAAACAACCTATGGGGATCAATATGGATATTGAGGTTCTCGGCTCTACTAACGATCAATTGAGCGTCATATTTAGGGGGGCTCAGCCCACTTTTGTAAATGCCATAAGGCGCATAATAATGGCGGAGATACCCATACCCGCCATAGAGAAGGTCTACGTGGCCGAGAACACAAGCGTCCTATACGACGAGATTTTGGCTCACAGGCTTGGTATGATCCCCATGAGAGGTGGCGAGACCCTTAATCCTCCAGATCGCTGTAGCTGTGGAGGGAAGGGTTGCAGCTTCTGTGAGTCCGTTCTGACACTTGAGGTAGAAGCAAAAGAGGACAATGAGATGGTGTACTCAGGAAGACTCAAGGCAGAAGGATCTGTATTTCCAGCCAAAAATGACATACCTATAGTTAAGCTCAATAGCGGCCAAAAGATCGCTTTGGTAGCCCACGCAAGACTAGGCACGGGTAAGGAGCACGCAAAGTGGCAGCCGGTCTCAATATGTGTCATAAAATACGAGCCAGTTATATTTGTTCAAGAAAATTGCGACCTATGTGGTATATGCGTGGATCGCTGCCCACGAAAGATCCTCGAGATAAATGAAAATGAAAAGAAGCTCGTCGTAAGATCCATATGGGACTGTTCACTCTGTAAAGTGTGCAAGGAGGTCTGCCCTAAATCTGCAATAAAGATCTCCTATAATGATAGAACCTCACGTTTAACTATTGAGACCACGGGATCAAAGTCAAACGAGGAGCTTCTAGTATCTGCCTTTGACTTTCTTATCAAAAAATGCGAGTCTTTGAGGAACTCAATTGGAGGCGCAGTAAATGGTTAAGCGAACATTACCTACAAACCCAAGGACGAGGCGAATAGTAAAAATACTCAGGAAGGCGTCCAGATCTCACAACGCAGAGATCTGGAGGGCACTATCAGAAGCCCTTTGCATCCCATCAAGGAGAAGGATCACGATCAATTTGAGCAAGATAGATAAACTTACAAATGAGGGAGACTGTGTAGCAGTTGCTGGTAAAGTGCTTGGCTTTGGAAACCTCTCTAAGAAAGTAGACGTGGCTGCCCTCTCATTCAGCCAAACGGCGAAGGCTAAGATCGTTCAATCGGGTGGCAGAGCCCTCTCTTTGGATGTCCTTGTTAAACTAAATCCAAGGGGCAGAAATATCAAGATATTGAGGTGAAACCATGCCAGAGACCATTTATGTAGACGGAACAGACCTTAGACTGGGCAGAATGGCAACAAGGGTAGCAAAGCATTTGATCAACGGCGACAAGGTCGTCATAGTTAATGTGGAAAAGATTGTGATTTCCGGCACCAGGGCTTCTGCCCTCAGCAAATATGAGCGTTGGATGAGTCTTAGAACTTACAAAAACCCAGAAAAGGTAGGTCCGAAGCAGCACAGAGGTCCAGACCGTCTGGTCCACTCTGCCATCAAAAATATGCTTCCAAAATCACCAATGGGTAAAGAAGCTCTCAAAAGGCTCAAAGTATACATAGGCGTCCCTGACGAGTTGAAGTCTGTAAAGTTCCAGCAATTTGAGGAGGCCCATGTCAAAAACCTTCGAGGTCCATATGTAAGGATTGAAGAAGTATCTAAGAGTTTAGGATGGTGTGCATAATGGCGGAAAAAGTTATTGTTGTAAGCGGCAAGAGAAAGACTGCGATAGCCAGAGGGGTCGCTCACAGCGGGAGTGGCAAAGTTCTAATAAATGGTATCCCCTTGGAGCTCTACAAACCAGATGTGGCGAAATTAAAGATTATCGAACCTATAGAGGTTGTAGGTCACGATCTTTTGTCTAAACTAGATATCAACATTAACACCGAGGGCGGAGGTTTTATGGGCCAAGCAGAGGCTGCGAGGGTCGTGCTCTCCACCATACTTGCAGAGTTCGGAGGGGAAGCCATACGCAACAAACTCATGGCATACGACCGGCGCATGCTGGTGGAAGATCCAAGGAGAACCGAACCGAAGAAGTTTGGCGGTTACAGCGCAAGGAGAAGAAAACAGAAATCGTATAGGTGATGTTATTGATAATCCCTGTTCGATGTTTCACATGTGGAAAAGTCATAGGTGATAAATGGGAGGAGTTCAAGAAGGCCACACTCGGTGGTAAGAACCCTGCCGAGGTTTTGGACTCCTTAGGGATAAAGAGGTACTGTTGCAGGAGGATGTTCCTCTCCCACATAGATCTAATGGATGAAGCCCTGCAATTCCACGTTCATAGGAAGGAGGAAGAAAATGTATAACGTAACACGCAAAGAAAAAATATAAAGAAGCAGACTTAATCAAATAAGCCATCTTAATAGGTGTTAACCCATGTCCTCTCTTGAAACTGCTGATCTCTTAATCCCCCTTGAAGTTTACCTAGCTGCGGGGATACACATAGGGACTCATGTAAAGACAAATGATATGCGTCCTTTTATTTACAGAGTTAGACCTGATGGTCTATATGTGCTTGATGTTAGGAAGACCGACGAAAGGTTGCGCATCGCCTCAAAATTTATTGCTAGGTTTAAAGGCGAGAAGGTCTATGCGGTCTCCGCAAGGCAATATGGGTTCAAGCCTGTGGAAAAATTCGCCTCCTTGATAGGCGGCAAGGCTCTAACTGGAAGGTTCATACCTGGGACTTTCACAAACCCGAAACTCCCAACCTATGTGGAGCCTGAACTTTTGGTAGTAGCCGACCCAAGAGCCGACTGGCAAGCCATCCTGGAGTCTGCCGAGGTCGGCATTCCTGTTGTGGGGTTCTGCGACACAGATAACAGATCTCAGCTGATAGATCTCGTAATCCCCATCAACAATAAGGGGAGAAAGTCACTGGCTTTGGCTTATTGGCTACTCACGAGGCAGGTTCTTAGAGAGCGCGGCGAGCTGGCGCCCACTGCAGAGTTGCCCGCGACAATAGAAGACTTTGAGTCTAAAGTACTTGTAGCAGAGGAGGAGTACGGAGGATACGAGGTTGAAGGATAGGAGACCTTCAGTAGCTGGGTCTTTTTATGAAAGTTCGGCAGATGCCATAAGGAACCAAATGATATGGTGTTTTCTCCACAGGATCGGTCCGAGATCGCTCCCTACTGGTATCGAGTCCACTGAAAGGCGTATACTGGCGCTCGTCTCCCCTCATGCCGGGTACATCTACTCTGGTCCAGTGGCTGCCCATGGCTACTACCAACTCTCAAAAGAGCCGGTACCTGAGGTTATAGTTATAATAGGCCCAAACCACACGGGCATGGGTGCTGGCATATCTGTTTGGGGAGAAGGGACGTGGAGCACCCCTTTGGGGAGGGTTCCTGTGGATGCAGACATTGCAGAGGATCTCGCCAATAAGGGCATAGTCGAGATAGACCAAGAGGCCCACCTGTATGAACACTCCATAGAAGTTCAACTTCCTTTCCTTCAATTCATATATCAGAACAAAGAGTTCAAGATACTTCCTATATGCATGATGCTCCAAGACTACATGACATCTCTTGAGCTCGGAAACGCTCTTGCCGAATCTCTCAAAGGAAAGTCTTCCCTAATAGTGGCCAGCACAGACTTCTCTCACTATGTCCCCTATTCAGAGGCCTACAGGAAAGATTCCTTGGTCAGCGAATGCATAGTAAAAATGGACGCAAAAGCCCTGAGCGAGACCGTTATAAGGGAGAACGTGAGCATGTGCGGTCCAGGTCCAGTGATGGCCACGATTGTGGCAGCGAAAAGACTGGGCGCAAAAGAGTGCAGGAAACTCTGCTACGCAACCTCTGGCGATACGTGCGGCTCAAAGGACGAAGTCGTCGGTTATGGATCCTACATAATGGTCCTTTAGCCTAAAAGGTGCGCTGTGATATACCGCACCCAAACCACAAAGATTAATTCCCTTCTCTTAAACAAAGTCTATCATGGAAAACATAAAATTGAGCATTCCTTTTTCACTACCGCTCTTAGGAGAATCATTTATAGACGTTGGTAACCCTGTATTATTCTCAAACATCAACTTCTTCACAAAGGTTGATGTAACCATCAGCAAATTATCAGCAGCTCATGTACCACTGTCCTCTTCTTCCCTTAAGAGGCTGGTCGAAAATCATTTGAACTCAATCGGCAATACATTCGCTTTTCAAGTAACCCCTCCAGGCAATGACTATCTGACACTAACTTCAGCACTCTACATAACAGACTCAGAATCTCTTGAAGACTCTGCTCCCGCCTTACTAAGCAGGCTTAGCGGAAGGCCGCTCATGACGATGGTCAGATCGCTTTCGGCTCTGTCTGGGGGCTTTGTAGTTTGCAGGAAGGGAGAGGGTCTAGTTTCTCTGAATGGCAACCCTGACGCCTCAGTTCTGCTCAGAACAAAAGCCAGAAGAAAGTCTTTGAGCGGCACCATCGGTAGGTTTCATGAGACCTTCCCGGATCTCTCTCAGCCACTATGGCACACCATGGGTCATATTGTAATAGAAGGCGGCAAAGCAATAAAGGAAAATAACGCAAAAAAGCTCGGCTACCTGATGATCCTTGAATCCTCGATCGGCTGTGCCATCGGGCTAATAAAACCAAAAGACCTCGCCAGGCTCTCCCAGATAAAGACAGCCTATGGTGCTAAGATCTTCTCTTTCGGAGACTTGATGGGAGACCTTATATTGTCCCCGAGGGAAACCTCACCATGGGGCGAATATCAAAAGTTTTATTTTACAACAACGGGGGTGACCGAAGTTCACGAAAGTTGAGTTCGTCATAAAACTCGGTGGAAGCGCCATAACAAATAAGAAACAGCCATTCGCCCCAAACTTAGAGGTTATTAAAAACATTTCCCTCGAACTCTCCCAGATCTCTAACAGGCCGCCTTTGATTTTGGTTTATGGTGGCGGATCCTTCGGACATTACGTTGCAAGAAAATACATCGACAAAGGATTGATAACCGACGCCAAAGGGGTCGCTGAGATTCACTCCGCGATGTTCTCTCTGACCAAAATCCTAACTGATCAGTTTCTCCAGCACGGCCTCCCCATCTTCGCGATAAATTCGTCTTCCTCCTTTGTTTTAAAGGACGGCGATCTGCAAGATGCTTTTTATGAACCCTTTGAGCTATCCTTAGAACGCGGTCTTATCCCTGTGGTAGGTGGTGATGTGGTCTTTGATTCCTCGTCGGGCGTCCGGATACTATCAGGAGACAGAATAGCCTCACTGCTCGCCAAAACTTTTCAAGCAAGGGTTTTGGCCTTTGGTACTGATGTTGATGGGATCATATTGAAGGGATCAACAATCCCCAGGATTAGGGCAAAAGAGATTGGAGAGATTTTGGATCACATTGCGCAAACCCAAGAGGATGTTACTGGGGGGATGGTTGGGAAGCTCCAGGAGATCGCCTCCTACCTGCTCGAGGGTGGGAAGTTCGCCATAATCTTTAATATAACCCGCCCCGGTCAACTTACTAGACTCCTGTCGGGCAAGGAGGTATTAGGGACAAATTTTGAGAGTTGATTGCGTTGATATCTGATCGAAAACTATCTCATATTTTGATATGCAGGGATTTGGACGTCTCGTTCAAAAAGGGAACGCACTTTGACGACGTAGACCTGATCCACTGCGCGCTTCCAGAACTTAATTTAGAAGAGATTGACCTTTCAACAAAACTCTTCGGGAAGAAAATCTCAGCCCCGATTATAATCTCATCAATGACGGGGGGTCATCCCGAGACCAAAAAGATCAATGAACGCCTTGCAAAGGCAGCCAACAAGCTGGACATAGGGATCTGTGTGGGCAGTCAGCGTGCAGCTCTGGAAAACCATAGTCTAAGAGATACCTTTAGAGTTGTTCGCGAAATTTCAAAAGATCTGCTGGTCATTGCCAACCTAGGTGCTGCTCAACTCCTCTCACCCAAAGCCAAAGAATACGCAGAGGAAGCAATCTCTATGATAGATGCCGATGCCTTAGCCATCCATCTCAACCCGCTCCAGGAACTTGTTCAACCCGGTGGCGACGTCAGATTCAGAGGGATAATCGGTGCTCTCTCAGACCTTGCTAAGTCACTCAATAAGCCGCTTATAGTAAAAGAGATTGGGTGCGGGATCTCTAGAGAGGTGGCCCAAGAGATTACTAGGGCTGGAGCATCTGCAATAGATGTTGCCGGCGCTGGGGGTACAAGCTGGGCCGCTGTTGAATTTTACAACTCTAAGCAGAATGGCGAGATCCAAAAATCAGAGGTTGCCGAGACCTTCTGGAACTGGGGCATCCCAACCGCTATGAGCCTCTGCGAGGTCCTCTCACTTAAGCCAAAGTTGAAAGTGATCTCTTCGGGTGGTGTCCAGAACGGTATCCATGTAGCAAAGTCGATCGCTCTAGGAGCAGATCTAGCAGGCATAGCACGACCTCTGCTTTTACCTGCATTCTCGGGCGACGAGGCTATCGTTGCACGTCTGAACCGCATAATCACAGAGCTCAAAACGACTCTAATGCTAGTGGGCTGCCGAAATCTGGACCAGCTGAAGTCTGCTCCACTCGTCATAAAAGGCGATCTCCTCAACTGGATCCTACAGAGAGGTCTGGAGGTGAAAGGGGTTGATAGAAGAAAAAATTAGGCAAGTTGCTTCTCTCATCGACCCGCTCATAAGATCCGCCCTGCATGGAAGCGATAACTTACACAAGGCTGCCCTGCACCTTCCTAGCCAGGGCGGTAAAAGGATGCGCGCCTTCCTCGTTGTAAAATCTTGCGAACTGGCTGGCGGCGACATCAAATCCGCCCTCCCTGCTGCCGCAGCCATTGAAGTGCTCCACAACTTCACCCTCATACACGACGACATCATGGATGGCGACCTCTTGAGAAGGGGTGTACCTACCGTTCACACGCTTTGGGGGGTGCCTATGGGAATACTCGCAGGAGATCTGCTTTTTGCTAAAGCCTTCAACATTCTCCTCTCTGCTAATGTGGACTCGGAAAGGCTGAGGCGATCGGCCCAGATCCTCTCAGAGTCTGCCATCAGCCTCTCAGAAGGTCAGAGCATGGATATGGACTTCGAATCGAAACTCGATGTGTCTGAGGAGGATTACCTATTAATGGTCAGCAAAAAAACCGCCTCCCTTTTCGAGGCAAGCGCAGAGATCGGTGCCACAATAGGGGGAGGAGAACCAGGTCTAGTATCACTTCTGGGCGAGTACGGACGTAACCTGGGTATAGGGTTCCAGATCTTTGACGACTACCTAGGGCTGACCTCCAAAGAAGAGGTCTTGGGTAAACCCATAGGAAACGACATAAGAGAGGGCAAGAAGACTTTAATTGTTATCAGATGCCTGAACTCGCCGCTCAGGGAAAGAATTCTCCCACTCCTTGGAAAGAAATATGCTTCCGATGAAGAACTAGCCGCATTAGTAGATGCCATTCGGCAAGAGGGCATAGACGATTATGTACTTGATAAGGCGAACTTTCATATAGCCCTCGCCCTTAAGGCACTTTCCCCTCTGCCAGACTCACCAACAAAGCAAGATCTCGTCGAGTTGGCAAAGTTTGCAATTTCCAGAACAAAATAGAGGCGATTATGCCATGAGTGAAGACCTCCGTACTATATTGAAGAAACATGCCCTTCTCAACGCATTGAAATATGATGGAAAGGCTGACGTAAAGGCTGTGGTTGGAAAAGCTCTCTCTGAGAGCCCAGACCTGAGAAAGAAGGCTCCCGTGGTCTTTAAAGTTGCAGAGGACGTGGTCGCAGAGATAAACGCAATGTCTCTCGCAGATCAGAGAGTTTTGGCGGAGGCTCTAGGCGTCCACATAGTAAAGGAGAAGCCAAAGAGAGAGGAACATTTACTCCCGCCCCTCCCAAACGTTCAAAAGTACTCTAGGGTCCATGTAAGATTCGCTCCTAATCCAGACTCCGTCATACACCTGGGCAACACTCGCGCAGCCTTGTTGAGCGATGAATATGCCAAAATGTACCGCGGGGTCTTCATTCTCCGTTTCGAAGATACCTCTCCTTCTGTGAAGCCTCCCATGCCTGAAGCCTATGAAGTTATACGTGAGGATCTGAGATGGCTTGGAGTGAACTGGCACGAGGAGTATATACAGTCCGAGCGCCTCCCAATCTACTATGAATATGCGGAGAAGCTCATTAGCATGGGTAGTGCGTACGTCTGCACATGTCGCCCAGAACAGTTCCGGGAAATGGTCATTGCCAAGAGACCATGCCCCTGCAGGGATCTGCCTTTAGAAATCCAAATAAAGCGATGGGAAGGGATGCTTGATGGCACAATAAAAAAGGGTGGCGCAGTCCTCCGCATAAAGACTGACCTAACTCATCCGAACCCTGCCATCAGAGACTGGCCTGCGATGCGCATAGACACAAAACCCCATCCACTTCAGGGTAAAAAGTACAGAGTGTGGCCCCTATACAACTTTGCCTGTGGAATAGATGACCACCTTATGGGGATCACCCACATCCTCCGTGGGAAGGAGCACGAAGTCAACACTCAGAGGCAGCTTTACCTTTACAAATACTTGGGATGGGAATACCCTGAGGCAATACACTATGGGCGCCTCAAAATAGAGGGCGCGATCCTCAGCAAGTCCAAGATACGCCAAGGCATAGATTCTGGCATCTACAAGGATTGGAGCGACCCAAGGCTTGGCACGATCGCTGCCCTCAGGAAGAGAGGCTTTTTGCCCGAGACAATAAGGCGCCTAATACTTGAGGTAGGTGTCAAACCCTCAGAGGCTATGATCAGTTGGGATAATTTGGAAGCCATCAACAGAAAGTTACTGGACCCAATCACAAAACGACTCATCTTTGTTCCAGATCCTGTCCCGCTCCAGATCATAGGTTTGCCTAAGGAATTTGTAGCACAGATACCATTACATCCCGACCACCCAGAATGGGGCAATATTACCCACAAAGTAACCCCATCTTTGAACACAATTATGGTCTCCTCAAAAGACCTTTCATCGTTCAAACAAGGCACAATATTTCGCCTTATGAACCTATTCAATGTTAAACTCTTAGACTCCTCAATATGTGCTTTCTTAAGCGAGAGTGTAGCAGAGATTAAATCGTTGGGTGCGCCTATAATCCAATGGCTCCCCAAAGATGCTGGAACTCAACTATCTGTCATAATGCCCGATGCCAAGGTTACTGAAGGGCTGGTCGACACAAATATCCTCAATGAAACTTTGCCCAACACATTCCAATTCTACAGGTTTGGATTTGTTAAGGTCTATCGAGAAGACTCCGGCTTGGTGGGATACTATTCCCACGATTAGCTGTATTCTATTAGATTCTGACCAAAAAGCTCATAAATACCCTCCCTTTTCTCTTAATCGCAAATGAACGATGAAGTAAACTGAGGGATTAAAAATGTCTAGTAAACCAATATTTGTAAGGTTTGATGTGCCTCCAGAAGTTATGGAGCGCGCATATGAGTGTGTAAAACTAGCCGCAGAAGGCGGCAATATAAGAAAAGGCGCTAACGAGTCTACCAAGGCTGTAGAGAGAGGCATGGCAAAGCTGCTTGTCATAGCAATGGACGTGGACCCGCCAGAGATCGTTGCCCATCTGCCCCTTTTGGCAGATGATAAGAAGATACCATACGTCTATGTTGATTCGAAGAGCAAGCTTGGAAAATCTGCGGGCATAGACGTCTCAACCTCTGCTGTTGCTGTCATAGACCCCGGAAAAGGCAAGCCGTTGATGGAAGAAGTAATATCGCGTGTCTCAGCCATTAGACTTAAGGGCGCTCCCGAAGCCGAAGCCAAACCAAAAGAGGCTCCCGAAAAAGAGAAACCAAAGGAAGAAGCGCCTAAAGAAGAAAAGCCTAAGGAGAAACCCAAAAAGAAAGCAGCGAAGAAACCTGAGGCTGAGAAGCCCAGCGAATAACACCCTTTTTTTGGGGATAAAATATGAGCGGCGAATCAGGTGAGGCATACCCTGCTGAAGTAATACAAATAGTGGGTAGAACCGGAGTCACCGGCGAAGTTATACAGGTCAGGGTTCGTGTTTTAGAGGGCAAAGACAAAGGGCGCATCCTCACTAGGAACGTGAAGGGTCCTGTGAGAGTGGGGGACATACTCATGCTCAGGGAGACAGAGCGCGAAGCCAAGAAACTCATACCGCGCTGAACCACAAAAGTTTATAAATTCACTCCTTTAAAATGGAGGGGAGGCAATCTATAATGGTCCGAATATTCAAATGCTCCTTCTGCAATCAAGAGATCGAGGCTGGAACTGGTCTGATGTATGTAAAAAATGACGGGACGATCTTGAGGTTCTGCTCGAGTAAGTGCAGAAAGAATTTATTGAAATTGAAGAGAACTGCTAGACATCTGAAGTGGGCCTCCAAGGTGCCAGCTAAATGATCGAGAGAACATTTGTGATGATAAAACCCGACGCTGTGCTTCGCGGACTTGTAGGTGAGGTTATCTCGAGATTGGAGCGCAAAGGGCTAAAGATCGTCGGCATGCGAATGATTAAGATGTCTGAGGAAGAGGCCTCCTCTCTGTACTCGGTCCACAAGGGAAAGCCTTTTTACGACGAACTCATTCGTTTCATCAGGTCTGCTCCCGTGGTCGTTATGGCCATCGAGGGTGAGAGTGCCATCTCGGTTGTCCGCAGGCTAATAGGACCCACAGACTCCAAAGAGGCCCCTCCAGGGACGGTCAGAGGCGACTTTTCCTGCTCAAAGAGTATGAACATAATCCATGCATCAGACTCTCTAGACAATGCGCAGAGGGAGCTGTCAATATTCTTCAAGGACTCAGAGGTATTGAGTTACTCTCGCCTAGATGAGTCGCTCGTAAGGTGACCGCCCCTCCAGCAATGATTTTTAGTAATTTTTCTGCATTTTGCATTTTAATGATTCTGATTTAGAATCCGTTTCTAATAATGTGCATTTTTATATGCATTTTCTTGTGACTGTTAAATTTTACTAAGCCTTAAGGCAGAGATTTGCTGCTTTCCTTTTTCATGAATTTTTTTTTATTCTAGCGAATTTCTACTTTTTTGGCAAAATGTATAAGTCACGACGTTTTTTAAATCTCGGGTGAGACGATGCCACTAAGGCAACCTATAGTCACAGTCTTGGGTCATGTTGATGTAGGTAAAACTCTGTTGTTGGACAAGATCAGGGGCACAGCCGTGATGGCGCGCGAGGTTGGGGCCATGACCGCTCCTCTATTTTAGCGGTGGCAGACCCAGCACATCGGCGCCAGCTTTCTCCCAATGGATGTTATTGTAAAGTATTGCAGCTCTGTTGTTAAAGGATTTGAATCAAAGACTCAGCTACCAGGGATCCTGATAATCGATACACCTGGACACGAGGTCTTTTCAAACCTGAGAGTTAGAGGAGGGTCTGTCTCAGATATCTCTATCCTCGTCATCGACATACTCAAGGGCATTGAACGCCAGACTGAGGAATGTATTGAAATCTTAAGGTCCAGAAAGACGCCCTTTGTTGTTGCTGCGAATAAAGTTGACCGGATAGAGGGCTGGAAGTCGCACCCAAACAAACCATTCTTAGAGTCCTATAAACTCCAGGAACCTTACGTCAGGGAAAGGGTAGACGAGATGATTTACAGGATCGTTGGAGGACTTGCTAGGTTTGGGTTCTCGTCAGACCGATTCGATCGCATCCGGGACTTCACAAGGTCCGTAGCGATTGTGCCTACAAGCGCGGTGACAGGGGAAGGAATACCCGAGCTCCTTGCACTCCTATGCGGGCTGGTCCAACAGTACTTAACTCGACGTCTCTCAGTAACTGACGGTCCTGGCAAGGGGGTCGTCCTTGAGACCAAAGAGGAAGCTGGTCTTGGGACAACTATAGACGTGATATTATACGAAGGGATCCTGCAAAAGGGTGATAGGATCGTTGTAGGTGGTTTTGAAGGACCTATCGTAACTAAGGTCAGAGCGCTGCTCCTCCCCAAGCCCCTCAACGAGATCCGCGATCCAGAAGACAAGTTCCTATCGGCTGAAAAGGTCGTAGCTGCGGCGGGTGTGAAGGTTGTTGCGACCGGTCTAGAGGGCGCCGTCGGGGGCGCACCTATTATCGTGGCTAACGACGATTTATCCCTAGAACAAGCAAAGAAAAAGATAACCGAGGAGATGTCTGAGCTTAGGTTCTCTACAGACGCCGACGGTATTGTCGTAAAAGCTGATACGCTAGGTTCACTCGAGGCACTCGTGAAATTCCTTAAGGACTCAGGCATCCCAGTTCGCATCTCAGATATAGGTCCTATTGGGAAGAGAGAGGTGATCGAGGCAGCGATCGTCAAGAGGAGGCGACCTGAACTTGCAGCAATCGTGGGTTTCAATATAAAGGTCACACCAGAGGCTGAATTAGAATCGCGGAATCGTGGCATCCCGATATTCACAAGTAATGTGATCTACCACATAGTCGACGACTTCAAGGCATGGTCCGCAAAGACCTTGGAGGATATTCGAACTAAGGAGTTCAGCCAGATAACTTTGCCTGGCGAAGTAAGGATCATTCCTGGCTGCGTCTTCAGAAAGAGCTCTCCACCAATATTTGGCGTCGAGGTATTAGCTGGCACAATTAAGCCTGGCTATCCTTTAATGAAGGAGAATGGAGAAGTTTTGGGCGAGATAATGCAGATCCAAGACAGCGGCAAGACTATAGACCTCGCAAAGAAAGGCGACAAAGTGGCGATCTCGATGAAAGGGAACTTTATGGTCGGCCGTCAAGTGAAGGAGGGTGATACACTCATGGTATCGGTGCCTGACAATGACATATTTCTGCTAAAAGAAAAGTTCAGTGACAAAATCTCTAAGGAGGAACTCGACCTTCTAGATAAGATCCTTAAAATTCGCTGGAAGGACTCGCCCCTTGGGACCTCCTGATGTGCGAAAGGGTTATAAACAATATCATACTTCGAACTCTCTTAACAAAGAAATTAACGGTGATAATAATTGGTGGAATTTAAGCTGGTGATCTCAAACCCCGAAGACGGAACGTCTAAGGCTGTTACAGTGAGCGATGCCCAGGCACAGTCCTTCATCGGACTCAAGGTTGGCGACTCCATAAGTGGAGAGGCATTTGGTTTTCCAGGAAAAGAATTGGTGATCACTGGCGGCAGTGACAAAAGCGGGATACCTATTAGACCTGACGTGCCTGGTGGCGCGAAAAAGTATGTTCTGCTATCTGGTCCGCCTGGCTACCATCCCAAAAAGAAGGGACAGAGGGAGCGGCGACTAGTGAGGGGGAACGTCATAACAGAGGATATTGTACAGATAAATCTCGTTGTTAAGGGAGTGGAGAAGAAGGGTGAGTGAAGATAGGCAGCCCGAGTGTAACATAGGACTTACTGGTCATGTAGACCATGGAAAGACCACACTTGTGGCTGCATTGAGTGGTGTCTGGGCGGCCCATCATAGTGAGGAACTTAAAAGGGGAATCACCATAAAGTTGGGCTATGCCGACACGACCTTCAGGAAATGCCCAAAGTGCCCTCCTCCAGAGTGTTATACAACAAAGAAGATCTGTCCAGTCCACAATGTTGAAACAACCTTTCTAAGAAAAGTTTCATTCGTCGATGCTCCAGGACATGAGAGCCTCATGGCAACGATGCTATCAGGTGCCGCCTTGATGGATGGTGCAATATTGGTGATCTCGGCGGCAGAGGAATGCCCCCAGCCGCAGACCCGTGAGCATTTGGTAGCTTTAGAGATTATTGGCGTAAAAGACATCGTCATAGTCCAAAACAAGATCGATGCTGTTGACAAACAAAGGGCTCTCGAAAACTACAAACAGATCCTTGCCTTTACGAAGGGCACTATCGCAGAGGGCGCGCCGATTGTTCCGGTATCATCCCTTCATGGCGCAAACATAGATTATCTGATACAAACCTTGGAAGAGAAGATCAAGACGCCCGTTAGAGACCCTTCAAAACCTGCAAGGATGTATGTAGCGAGATCCTTCGACGTCAACAAGCCTGGGACTTTACCAAAAGATCTTAAGGGTGGAGTGTTGGGCGGGTCGCTCATACAAGGCCGTCTCAAGGTTGGAGACGAATTGGAGATACGCCCTGGCATAAAGGTTGAACAGGGCGGGAAGACCTTCTATGAACCAATATTCACTTATATCTCAAGTTTAATGTCAGGCAATACTATGATGAATGAGGTGGGTCCTGGCGGTCTCATAGGGGTTGGAACCTACCTTGACCCATCGATCACAAAGGCCGATAATCTCGTGGGAAGCGTTGCCGGAAAACCTGGGACGCTGCCTCCAACTCGCCAGGAGCTGCAGCTCAAAGTGTCTTTACTTGATAGAGTCGTTGGAACAAAGGAGATGCAAAAGGTCGAGCACTTAAAGGCTAGAGAGAGTCTCATGCTTGTCGTCGGGTCAGCCGTCACAGTGGGGGTTGTGAGCGCAGCTTATAAGGACGATGCTCAGCTTCTGCTCAAGCGTCCAGTATGTGTAGAAAGTGGCATGCGCGTTGCATTGAGCAGGATGCTAGCAGGAAGGTGGCGGCTGATAGGCTATGGATACGTCCAGTAGATTGAAAAATGAGGAAACAACCCCCGTACTTTTAGATACTAATATATTGATATATTCCGCCTCAGAACCATTTGAAATCAGGAGCCAGCTGGAGAGGCTTGGTTTTAAAAATATAATTGTTACAGAGGGCGTAAAACGGGAGCTAGAGCGACTTGCCCAGAGCGGTCGAACTAAGGAGAAAAAATTTGCAAAGCTTTCCTTAGAGATCGCCAAGAAATTCGGAACTATACCTGACCCTCCAATTCCTGGAAGCGTTGACGATCAACTCGTTTACATTTCTAAGCAACATGGCTACATAGTAGCAACTTCTGACGCATCTTTGAGGAGGCGTCTAAAGAGAGAAGGTCTTCCGGTGATCTACATAAAGGATAGGCGCCTTATCTCTGAATGCAACCTGGTAACAAAAGCCACGACCTCAAAAGTCTTGACTTAATGATGCACTTCCTTCAATTTTAAGTTGTCTTTGCCCACCCCCAACTGGAATTGACAAATTGGTTACGTTTTAGCACACTTCCAATAATGATAGAATATCTTTGCCCAAACATATCTTCAATGGTTATAATGGTTATATAAATTGAAGCTTTATTATTGACCTTCAAGAAATCTTTATTGAGTGAATCAACTATGGCAAAAACAGATAAAAAGAAAGAATTGGCACGTCTCATTTACTGTTCAGGCTTGCTTGAGGAAAAATTGGCAAAGGTTTATGGAAATCTTGCCACCAGCGTATCCGATGATCTCATCAAATGTCTTTTCAGATACATCGCCTTAGATTCCAATAAACATGCTGAATTCTTCAAATTACTAAGCGAATGGCTGGGTGCCAGTGTGGGGCCCAGTTTCGAAGAATGCGGAGAAGTTTGGGGTAAGAAGTGGAGTGATGTAATGTATGATGCAGAACTGCTTCTAAGTAAAAGCAAAATAACCTCGGAAGAGATCTCCTCACTTATAAGCAATCTAGAGAGATTGGAAGGGGCGGTTGCAGAGGAATATTTGACAATCATGCACATCAGATTAGTCGAGATAATGGCTGAGGAGGAGAAAATCGACCTCAAATATTGTAAGGAGATACTAGAATTTATAGTGGAAGATGAAAATAAACACGAGCGGATCCTCAAAACAGTCAAAAATCTATTACAAAAGTAAATTTTTTAACGTCTCCTCTCCCAGTCTTCGAGTCCTCCACTAATTACCCTAAAAATTGGATTCGCCTCAATTTTTTTGATATCCGCCCCCTTCAACTCATCAAACTTTTTCCTATCCCTTAACTCAACCTTCTTCAAGAGATGGAAAAATTCATACTCCAATTGCCCGTCTGTGATCGTGACCGCCCCGTTGGCCTCGATTTCTCCGATCTTGGAAATATCAAAAGAATATCCCCTTCTTTTAGCTTCTAGGTAAATTTGAAATAGATAAGCATCTATCAAATCTACTGGCTTCTCATAACGCTCAAACCTCAAAAGTTGTGGATGATTTCTGTACCCTTTCACTTTGCCTTCTAATACTTTCTTCGCCAGCAGTCCTTCCCTCCAAACCGCCACCAAGCCTCTACAATCAAGATATTTTGGATGAATTGACCACAACCTCATTGAAAAGCACCATTTTCCAAAACATTTGCCGTTAAAAATTTCTTTTCTACCAGTGAGCATTAAATATTATACCATAAAGCATAACTGAAAATATACAAATGCAAGGCATGATAAATGCATCAAGTTTTTATAGTCCTTCTGAATGTGCTATCCATAAATTGCCCATTTGGTGGGAATTATGTTTAAACTTCTTCAAATAAATGACGTTGTAAGGATCCCGCCGGAAAAGTTCGAATCACCACTTGAAAGTGTGGCTGCTGAAGTGCTAAGATCGACCTATGAAGGTGTGGTGATGCGCGAATTTGGCGCCATAATTGCGGTATTAAATGTAAAGGTCTCAAATGTTGGCAAGATCTTGCCGGGCGATGGTGCTGTTTATCATAAAGCCTCATTCGACCTTCTAGTTTATACCCCTCTAATTCAGGAGGTCGTAGAGGGCGAAGTGGTCGAGGTTACAGATTTCGGTGTATTCGTCAGGATAGGTCCCATGGATGGACTTGTTCACGTTTCGCAAGTTATGGATGACTTTATAACCTACGATGAGAAGAGGGGGGCTCTGATAGGGAAGGAGACTCAAAGAGTTTTGGAGAAAGGATCATTGGTTCGAGCTAGAATCATCACAGTCAGCCTTACTGGCGGTCCGTCTCGAAGTAGCAAGATAGGGATGACTATGCGGCAGCCCTACCTAGGCGCACTATCTTGGATCGAGGAGGACATCAGAAAAAGTATTGGAGAAAAGGTAAATGAGAAGGCAAAGTAGCTTTAAAGAAAAAAGTAAGTGGGGATCAGTGTTAATGCAAATAGAAGTTGATATTTGCAGCCTAAATTGTGACCATGATCAAAATAATAAAACTCAAAATGTGCGCCTAAGTCTAAATAAAAGTAAAAATGTAAAATATTGTAAAGTATTTAAAAACTAATGAGTGGTTAAAAATGAGTAAAGACAAGCCGTCCTCTACAAAGTTTGCATGTAGAAAGTGCAAATATATTCTGGGCGAAGATGATGTTAAGTGCCCTATTTGTGGCGGCACGGATCTCACCGAGGAGTGGAGCGGATTAGTGGTTGTCCTAGATACTTCATCAAGTATTGCCCAGACGATGGGAGCAAAAAAACCTGGGCGATATGCTATAAAGGTACGCTGAATATGCTCTTGGGTGTGTGTCTTGGGTTTACTTAGGCTGCCCGAGAGGCTAAGATCAGAGCTCTCAAAGCCTCATGGTCTCCTTCTAACAGGCGACCTAGACTCCAATGTTGACTCTGTTCTCTCCCTAATAAGACAGGAAAACCCTCCCAAAGTCGTCGTTGTTGGGGACTATGCCCTAACCGGCTTCATAAAATTTGGTTATATGCCTAGTCTCGGAATCTATGATAGAAAGACCAAACGTTTCCCCTTCCCCTTGACCTTAGAGCCAACAGAGGTTACAAAAAACCCTCCTGGTCATATCTCAGACGAAGCTGTTCTTGCAATTAGGCGTCTCATCTCCTCCCCTTCTCCCTCACTTTTATATGTTGATGGAGAGGAAGATCTTTTGTCCATCCCCGCAATCCTTCACTCGCCTGAAGGCTCTTTCGTGATTTATGGTCTCCCATCGAAGGGAATGGTCGTTATAAAAGTTGACAAAGAGATAAAGAAAAAAGTTACAAAGATTTTGGAGGATTTTGAGAGGGTCTCCTGATCTTAAACCCACCCTCTCACTTTCATCGCTTCTGCCACTCTGTTAATGGCGCAAATATATGCCGCCATCCTCATCTCTGTGCCGTACTTCTTGTATGTCTCATAGACGTTGTTAAAGGCCTTAACTAACAACTTGTCTAATTTCTCTATTACCTCTTCTTTACTCCAGTAGTAGTTCTGCAGATTTTGCACCCACTCGAAGTACGAAGTGCTAACTCCGCCTGAATTTGCCAGTACGTCAGGGACGACTACTATCCCCCTCTTGAAGAGGATCTCGTCGGCTTCTGGTGTAGTAGGTCCGTTTGCCCCCTCCAATATTAGCCTTGCCTTTATTTTGTCAGCATTCTTCTCTGTTATCTGGTTCTCCAGTGCTGCAGGTATCAGAATATCGCACTCCTGCTCAAGCAGCTGCTCATTGGTCATGTCCTCCGCATCAGGATATCCCACCACGCTCCCAGTCTTCTCTTTGAATTTGCTGACATGTTCTACTGAGAGTCCTTTCTTGCTGTAAATCCCTCCCCTCGAGTCGCTCACTCCGACTATCTTGCAGCCTAACTTCTCCATGAAATAGGCAGAGTAGTATCCCACGTTGCCGAAACCTTGAACTACAACCGTTGCCTTTTTCAGTTCGATTCCAAGCTTCTTAGCTGCCTCTCTCCCTGTTATCGCCACTCCCATACCTGTGGCCTCGACCCTGCCCTCAGACCCCCCTATGATTATGGGCTTGCCTGTCACCGTGCCAGGGACGTTGTACCCTTTGACCTTGCTGTATTCGTCCATGAACCACGCCATCTCTCTACCAGATGTATTTACGTCACCAGCAGGGATGTCTATATCCGGTCCTACTATGGAAGAGATCGCATGGAAGTAGCCTCTAGAGAGCCTCTCGATCTCCCCCACACTCATCTCCTTGGGGTTACATATGACCCCTCCCTTGGCACCGCCGTATGGTAGCCCAGCAACTGCACACTTCCAAGTCATCCATATTGATAGCGCCATCACCTCCTCCATGGTAACGTTCGGGTGGTATCTTATCCCTCCTTTGAATGGTCCCAGAGCATCATTGTGTTGCGACCTAAACCCCGTGAAAACTTTGATTTTTCCGTTGTCCATCCGGACAGGCACATTAACACACAGCACTCTCTTTGGATATTTCAGGATCTCGTGGATGTTCGGGTCTAGATTCATTATCTTTGCGCATTTATCCAGCTGTTCTAAAGCCATTTGATATGGATTTCTCTCGGGCATATAGTTTCATCTCGTTGAGAAGATTTAAAACCCCCTACTTATTAAGATTTATTAAAACATGTTAACAATTAATAATGGAATACCGGGAAAAGATGGCTTAAAAAATCCTAAAAATGATCGACCAACAGATAAGCTAAAAAAGGAGAACGCTTTTTTCTACAACGAAACGGATGTGCAAACGATGTCCTCGGAAGAATATCAAATATCAATCGTAGAAGACCGATTCAATCCTCTTCTAGAGAGGAGAGAAGTTAAGATAGAGGTCGTTTCGAAATCAACGCCCAAAAGAGATCTTTTGAGGAAGGCTGTAGCGTCCTCTCTAAAGGTCCCTGTAGAGTGTGTTTACGTGAGGAGCTGCCTATCCTCTTTTGGAACAAACATCTCCATGTGTAGGGTGCATGTATACAAAGATCCCGAGCGGGGTAAAAAATTAGAACCAAAGCACGTCCAGCTCCGGAATCTATCGAGAGAGGAGCGTGCACAGGCCCTATCCTCCCAATCAGCCTCAAAATCTAGCGAGAAAAAATAGGTGATCTAAATGACAAAACCATCCGACCTTTACGAATATAACTACGAACAAAACAAGATAGTCCCAAAAAATAGAACCTGTTCGCGGTGCGGTAGATTCATGGCAAAGCACACAAAGCCTAGCCCTAGATGGGCATGTGGTTACTGTGGGTATACAGAATTCATACGTCAATGAAGGCATAGAACGTCAATAAAGGCATAGAAAATGAGAAAGCTCTACGTAATGGGCATAGAGTCTACGGCTCACACTTTTGGTTGTGGTATAGTTTCCTCTAATGGTGAAATCCTCTCAAACTTGAGATCAGAGTATATCCCCTCTTCCGGGGGGATCCATCCCCGCGAGGCAAGCCAGCATCATGCCTCTAAAGCCTCGACAACGATTAAGCAGTCTCTTAATGAAGCTGCCCTCAGGCTAAACGAGTTGGACGCCGTCGCTATATCTCTTGGTCCTGGTCTCGGTCCATGCTTGAGGACTGGTGCCACCGTTGCTAGAGCTATAGCATTGATGATTAAAAAACCCCTTATACCCGTGAACCACTGCGTAGCCCATATTGAGATCGGCAGACTGACCACAAAGGAGGATGACCCATTGGTGGCATACGTCTCGGGCGGGAACACTATCGTCTCGGCATACTCCGATGGGCGATATAGGGTATTCGGGGAGACTCTGGATATTGCTTTGGGGAATTGTTTAGACGCGTTCGCCCGCTCATTAGGTCTTGGTCATCCTGGTGTTCCAAAACTCGAAGCCTTGGCAGAGAGAGGTAAAAATTTCATCCCGCTCCCTTACGTTGTCAAGGGTCAAGACGTATCCTACTCAGGTCTATTGACTATGGCTACCAGAAAAATTCCAGAGAGTAACCCAAGCGACTTGAGTATGAGCCTCTTAGAGGTTGCTTATGGGATGTTGGCGGAGGTTGTCGAGAGGGCCTTGGCTCACACAGAGAAGCCCTCATTATTACTGACCGGGGGGGTCGCACGGAGCCCACGTCTGCAGAGGATATTAAAGGCAGTGTGCGACGAACACTCTGCAAGATTTCATGTTGTGCCACCAGATCTCGCTGGGGATAACGGGGCAATGATCGCTTGGACAGGCTACCTTGCGTTCAAAGAAGGGATTAGCGTTCCTGTGGAGTCCAGCTACATAAGGCAGAGATGGCGCCTTGATGAGGTGGAGGTACCATGGAGAAGATGACGCTGATAAAGAAGGGGGCAGAGGCTGAACTTTACAGGATTACTTGGATGGGGCGCGACTCTGTACTGAAGCGGAGAATAAAAAAAGTCTATCGCAACCCAGACCTTGATTTGTACATACGTACCACCAGGACTAGTTTAGAGGCGAAGCTACTTTCCGAGGCTAGAAGGCTTGGTGTACCAACACCAATAGTATACTCAATTGACCTCAAGAATACCGAGATTATCATGAGTTTCATACCTGGGGTGCCGCTCAAGAAGATCATTCCTAATATGGAACGGAAGACCCTACATGAAACTTTTAGTCTAGTCGGCAGCCTTGTTGGCAGACTCCATAAAGGCGGAATAGTCCACGGTGACTTAACCACCTCAAATATGATTTTAAAGGACGGCGTCCTCTTCTTGATAGATTTTGGACTTGGCGACCACACCTTCGATTTGGAGGCTAGAGGTGTGGACATCCACCTCATGCGAAGAGCTCTAGAGAGCTCGCACCACGAGGTCTCCAAGTGGGCGTATGATGGTTTCATATCTGGGTACGAGAAAATAATGGGCGACGAGATAAAAGACATATTGAGAAGGGTTAACGAGATCCGGCGAAGGGGGCGCTATGTCGAGGGTGGGCGATAAGCGCTATGGTCTCTATTCTCTTCATAACCAACAATGAACACAAAGTTGAGGAAGCCAACAGGATCCTCTCTCCGTTTGGAGTTCGGCTGGAGATGTCCCCCCAAAAGAAGGTAGAGATCCAGTCCGATTCCCTCGTAAAGATAGCAAAATATGCTGCTCTGATGGCAGCAAAAAAGTTAAAATCCCCTCTCTTGGTCGAGGACTCAGGCCTCTTTATTAAGACATTAAATGGCTTCCCTGGACCATTCTCTTCCTACGTTCAAAAAACCATTGGATGTGAAGGCATACTCAAACTTCTTCAAGGAAGAGAGGATCGGGATGCCGTCTTCAGATGCGCCGTTGCTTTTTGGTCTCCATCACTGGGTATTCACACATTTCAGGGCAGATCATTGGGAAGGATCTCTCTCAGTGTGCGTGGACACGCTGGATTCGGATTTGATCCAATATTCGTCCCCAGTGGTGAAGACCTAACTTTTGCTGAGATGCCACCAGAACAAAAGGACCGTTTCTCCCATAGGGGCGCCGCTTTTAGGGCCTTTGGGTCGTGGCTCTCCTCAAAAAATATAGCTAAACCTTAAATAATAGCTCCTTTTTCTATCGTTTGCTTAGGTGGGCTCTTTGAGGAAGAGTAAGATAAAAGGCAAATCACATTCAATGAGGCCTGTGGAAAGTGGTGCACCAAAATGGGTGAAGGCCACTTCTGATGAGGTAGAGTCACTCATAATTGAATTCG
The DNA here is from genome assembly GCA_014361445.1 of Methanosuratincolales archaeon. Taxonomy (GTDB): domain Archaea; phylum Thermoproteota; class Methanomethylicia; order Methanomethylicales; family Methanomethylicaceae; genus WYZ-LMO10. Next base: position 46,540 of record JACIVQ010000004.1, read on the forward strand.
CAAAGAAAGGCATACCTCCATCCCAGATCGGAGTGATCCTCAGGGACCAGTATGGTATACCGCTTGCGAAACAGATAACTGGAAAGAAGGTTTGTGAAACTCTTTCTGAGAAAAATTTGGCACCCAAGATTCCTGAGGACCTATTCAACCTCATAAAGCACGCCTCCAAGATTCGAAGACACTTGGAGGAGCATCCGAAAGATATGAGTTCCAAAAGAGGTCTCCAGCTCATAGAGTCCAAGATAAATCGTTTGGCAAAATATTACACATCAGTAGGAAAACTCCCACGCGACTGGAAGTATTCGCCGGAGAAGGCATCAATACTTGCCAGATAGGGGTAAATTTTTTGGACCAAGAAGGGGAGTCTCCATTACTGAAGAGGGCAGAGTCGATCGCGCGTGATATCCTCTCGATCCCTAAAGAAGAAGAGATCCTGATAATCTCGCACTTAGACGCCGATGGCATAGCTGCTGGGAGCATATTGCTCCATGCTCTCCTAGACTCTGGGGCAAACCCCTGCCTGAGGATCGTGAAACAATTAGACACGAACACTATAGAAGAGGTTGCAATTTCATCATCTAACTTCGTAGTTTTTGTTGACATGGGTAGTGGCCAAAAGTCGCTCCTAAAAAAACTCCAAGATAAAGGGAAAAAATTATACATAATCGACCACCATCAACCAGAACCTCCTGAGCTCAAGTCCGAGATCAACCCTCACATGTTTGGTTACAACGGATCAAACGATATCTCTGCGTCTGGGACTGCCTACCTAGTGGCCAAAAAGATATCACGTGACAACAATTACATCCCTCAGCTCGCAATCGCTGGAGCTCTAGGGGATCTCCAGGATCGGGGGGAGCGCGCCTCACTCATTGGACTAAATAAATTGATAGCAGAAGAGGCCGAGGCGAAGGGCCTACTGAAGAGTAAACTGGGTCTGAAGCTTTATGGATTTGAATCCAGACCATTAGTGCACTGCCTAGCGAACACTATAGAGCCATACCTTCCAGGACTCAGTGGTGACGAAGGGGCCTCTCTTAAATTTATAAAAAGTCTTGGGATCGATCCGATGAAACCTGATGGCACCTGGCGCTCTCAAGCAGACCTGTCCAGCAGCGAACTTAGAACACTTCTGAATGGTATAATCAAGTACCTAATCTCCCAAGGCCTCTCGAGTAAAGAGGCTGAGAGCGTGGTCGGGACGCTCTACATATTTCCTAACGAAGCGCCCGACTCGCCCCTCCGCGACGCTCGCGAATTTGCATCGTCAATAAATGCGTGCGGGAGGCTGGGCAAGTACGGTCTTGGCGTCTCCATATGCATGGGTGACAGGGGTAAAGCGCTCGAGGAACTCAAGCAGACACTTCAAGAATACAGGAAGACAATCTCTAGATACCTTAACTGGATTCAAACCAACAACGAGTCCATTAAGATCTTGCCATACGTCCAGGCAATCAATGGTGGTAGAGTGGTAGACGATAGGATGATCGGAACTATAATCTCAATCACATATTCAACAAAGCCATTTTCGCTCGAAAAACCAATAGTCGGCTTTGCCATGTCTTCTGACTGCGTAAAAGTCTCAGCTAGAGCCTCCCCAAGCTTAGTTAAAAAAGGGCTAAACCTTGGCTCACTAATAAAGGAGGCTGCCGAGAAATTTGGTGGGGCTGGTGGGGGACACAATATTGCAGCTGGCGCACAAATACCCATAGGGACAGAGGAGGCTTTTCTCCAGCACTTGAACGAGTTGATTTCAAAGAATATTGGTGAAGGACATGTTGGCTGAGATCCTGATTCGTAGAGACTATCCTTCATCTTCAGTGGCGGAATCCATTAAGAATTCGCTTCAGCCAGACAACATCGACGTTCCTGTCGGTACGACCATAGAACTGATCTTGGATAAGACCTCGCTACTGATAAAGGTCTCATCCAAAGACGACATCGCTTCTTTCCTTAGGACCGTGGATGACCTCCTTACATGCCTCCAGGCAGCAGAAACAACCCTCCATGAACTCGGGCTAGAGACCCCCACAAGACCCTCTGACGATTAAAAGCTTATATTGTTGTTTTACTTTTCACATTTGTTATCGCGGTGAAATGGATGTCTGAACAGAAGGCACCGGCAAAACTGAAAGATAAATGGCGTCAAAAGAAGTGGTATGTGGTAATAGCCCCTGCTGCCTTTGGCAACGTCGAACTAGGTAAGACAATGGCAGACGATCCGCAAAAACTTATTGGCAGGGTCCTAGAAACCACACTTTACAACATCACCGAAGACTTTTCACAATTGCACATAAAGCTCTACTTTAAGATTGTCAAGGTGGAAGGGGACAAAGCATATACCATATTTAAGGGGCATGACCTCGCCCGAGATTACTTGAGAAGCTTAGTCAGGCGTGGGAGCTCACGCATAGACGGGATCTATCCCATAACTTCAAAAGACGGGTACAGGATGAGAATTGGAATTCTAGCAATCTCGACTGTCAGAACTAAGAGCTCACAGAAACACGCCATTAGGAGGATAATGGAAGAGACTGTAAAGAAGAAGGACGGGCAGCTCCTCTACGATGAACTCGCCCAACAACTCGTCCTTGGCAAGATCGCCTCCGAGATTTACAACGCTGCAAAATCTGTCTATCCCTTAAGGAAGATAGAGGTTAGAAAAAGCGAGCTTGTTTCTATAGAGGCACCCGCGCCAGCACCAGCACAAGCACCTGCACCTTCCGTTTCAGAAGCCCAGACCACTCAATAAAAGCATTTTTTATAAAGCGAGTGCCCAGAAAACCTAGAGCTTCAGCTCTGGGATGAATGGGCAAATATTAAATACTTCTATTTCAAAGTTAAAGTTGAGGATGTTCCGATGACTGATGAAGCCGTGTTGGCTGAGGTGAGACGGGCAGATTAGCCCATGCCTTAACGAGAGGCATGGGATGGGGGAGGAGCGACGCCC
>JACIVQ010000040.1 GCA_014361445.1 Methanosuratincolales archaeon
CATCTCACCTTGAGGTTCAAAGAGGAGGCATGGTACGTGGAAGATTACGTTGTCAACTTGTCTGCAAGCTCGGGGGGAAGCCCTCTGAAAATAACACACGAAGGGCAGGGGAAGTGGAGAATTGGACCAGTTGGAAGTTCGCTCACGTTCGAGTACGACATTAATAAGATAGTGCCGTTCGGGTATTACAACCCAGAGCAGGGACAGATTTCGGTTTACATCGATGATGAGGGAGGGGTCATCATGGCCCCCTACTTCTTCATTTACCCGGACGTGACAGACGTGAGTTCCGTCATAATAAGATTCAACGTGCCAGCGGGATGGAAAGTTGTCACACCTTATATAGAAAAGGATGGTCACTTCGAGGTTCAAAGAATCACGAACTCCTTACTGATCGACTTCCTGCACAGGCAGCAGATATACATGGGAAAGATGAAATTTTACGTTGAACGGCAGGTCGACAGCTGTACCGTCAAGCTCGGAGTGCTGGAAGTGGATAAAGGTTTGGATGCAACGAACTACTACCGAACCCAAGCAGATGTTGAAAATGCCATGAACGTAACAGTCAAATGCTTGGAGGCTCTTGTAGATTTCTTCGGCGAAAACCCATACAAAGTTTTCACCATGTATACCCGGTTCTCTCCTTCTCCCACTAACCAACCTTATTTCCCGGATGACAGATATATGGGAAACGGCTACGCGTATTGGCCCGAGCACCGCTGGGACGAACTGCTTGGGCACATGATATACGCTTTTATGATCGCGGATTTCCAAATCTTCAGAAGTGCACCACTGTTGGTGAAGGAGGAAATAATGAAGGGGATAGGGGAGATGTACTATGGACCAAAGCGGGCATGGGAGCTATTCAACGATCCAGTTTACCTGGGCAAAATGTATTACTGTTATCTGATATACGAGCGCTTCTTGCAGTCCAACAAGACCGGTTGGGTGGAATTTCTGCTGTATTTGAAAGGACCTTTTGTGGGCCTCATGCTGGACAGCGAGATCCAGAAAGCAACAGGCGGCACCAAGAGCCTTGACGATGTTATGAAATACATTTATTCAACCTACAAAAATACTGGGCACACCGTGGATTACCACGATCTTCAAAGCGCGGTGGAAACTGTGACTGGCCAAGATTTCTCGGAGCTTTTTTCTCGATATGTATACGGCGACGAGAAGATACCGTACCAATACATCCAGAACTATAAGCCCTATTTCCTTGACTATCCCGATAGGTTCGCCGAGTCCTTCAGACCCACCGCAGAGGGGGTGTTTTACGGTCGCACAATTCCTTTCTTCATAAATATTGAACTAATGGTGCACCGAGAAGAACACGTTCCAATGGGTGCTTTCATCTATGCAAGTGACAGGATCAAGAACTTCGCCAGTTACGTGCTTTCCCATTACACGATTGACAATCTTACAGAGAAGAATGTCGAAGATGCTCTAACCACGCTCGCAGGCGCAGACTGCTCCGGGTTCTTCACCCGCTGGGAAGACTCTTACGGCCGCCTTTCTTTGGGTGAGCTCAAAGAGTGGTTACGGAGCTACAGCGAAGAGGTAACTAAGCCCGCACCCTCTTTACAACCCGGGTCCGATACAAAAAGCCCTGTGATATCCTCCTTGACGCCAGCAGACGGCTCGACGGTGGACACAAAGACATTGACTATAAGCGCGTCTTATTATGACGATGTTGCTATTGATGTAAGATCGGTAGAGCTTAGGGTGGACGGTGTGCCGGTCACGCCGACTCTAGTGAGTGAGACAAAAGTCGAATACTCTGCCACGTTGTCCGAGGGCAAACACTCAGTCTCCTTGACGGTGAAGGACACGTCGGGCAACACCGCTACTGCGAACTGGTCATTTACTGTAAGGGCTCAGCCGCAGCAAGCCGGCTCTCGGTGTATAATCGCTACCGCCACATACGGCTCTGAGAGTGCCCCACAGGTACAGCTCCTCCGGGATTTCAGGGACAATATCGTACTGAAGACATTCGCTGGGAGCAGCTTCATGGCTGTATTCAATGCTTGGTACTACTCTTGGAGCCCGCCCGTCGCATCAGCCATCGAGCCCGACCCATTACTCAAGGCAATAACTCGGGCGGTCCTGCAGCCGCTCCTAAACATACTCCAAACTGCGACTGCCACATTCTCCCTCTTCACATTCAATGCCGAATTGGGAATCGTAGTGGTCGGGGGCATTATTTCCGCCCTCATCGGGCTCACCTACTTTGCGCCCGTCACGGCAGTCGTCCTCATCGGGGTGAGTAAGGCGTATGGGCGTTGGGTCTTTCCGCAACCGCGTTACTTAAAATTCTTGATAATGTTATGGGGGGCGAGTATTACGCTCATCTTTTTGGGAGAGGTGGTCCAATCCTACCCGTTGATGATGTTTGCCACGAGTTCCTTCGTTGTACTAACGATAGCCCTCACAGTGGGGTGTGTTTCATTGTGGGTAGCACGGGTTCTGGGGCGCGTATGACAAGTCATGAGCCTTCAAATACCCTGGGCACTCGTACGCCCACTTAAGCTCCAAGAAGTGATCTCCACAGAGTCGCGACACTTATCCTTTTATCTCACCACTAGGCTTATGAAAGAATTTAGGCATTAACCCGTCATTCTACCTTCTCCTGTAAAGAAATATTCCACCGATTATCACTGCAACGATTACCCCAACGATTACCGGAATTAACGGGATCCCCTCGGATTGTGCAAGGGGTGTATAAGATGTGCTGACTACATAGAATAAGGCTGGAGGGCTAGACGCGTCTTGATGCGCATCGTCACCCTCCCAGAAAGCCCTCACAGTCCACGACCCGTTCACATCTGGCTGGTATACATCGCTATAGGAGCCGTTCGGTCCGGTCGTCACGGCTCTTGTGAAGGTCTTGCCGTCTGGTCTGGTATAGGTCAAGGTGACTGTCCTCCCGGAGACCGGAGGGCTGAGAGAACCTTTCACCGTGATCATATCGCCCTCAGTGACCTCGGACGGAGTGAGTATACATGAGACCGTGGTTGGAATTTTGTTTACTGTGACTGACACAGTGCCGCTGGTCGCCCCTTCATATGAAAGATCGCCTGACCATGAGGCCCTAAACAGATAGTATCCCGCAGATGTAGGGACCCACATATAGGAATAACTCCCGTTGCTGTAGGTGGTTGAATTGGCAAGGACCCTCCATGAGCTGTCGCTGCTATAACTGATAGTAACCGTAGCACCGGCGACCGCCGGGGTTATTGAGCCGCATATCAGTACACTTTCGCCTATCGTTAAACTCGTTGTAGAGACCGAAATCGAGATAGATGATGGTGCCCTTGAGTCTCCACCGTTTGATGCCCCTCTCGTGTTACTCCTAAAGCTCCAGTCGCCTGCCGAGTCTGTGTCCCTACCGTTGGGATACCGTTGCCAGGTCCTACCATCGTTATATGTATCGCTTAGCGGCGGCGTCCTATCTACCTCGCGCCCTTCAGCATCATATAAAACCACAGACTCGTCCTCGTTGTCAAGCCACTGTGAGCTATACGTGAATACGTAATACCCATTGCCCTCGATCATCGTCCCTGGAGGGATATTGAGTGAGACGGGTGTGCCAGCAGTTGTAGACAACCTCCAGCCGCTCAGGTCCACGGCATTTGTAGTCGGGTTGTAGAGCTCGACCCACTCGTACCCTGTATCAACCCCAGCAGGGTTCAGTTCCACTTCATTGATCAAGACATTCGCAGGCGCCTGCACCTGTGACTGCTGCCACTCAACATAAAGCGTATGCAAAACATTGGCGAGGTAGTTGACTGCTAAGTTGAGGGACTGCCCCACCCTGCCCACAAAGATGGGGTCGCTCCAGTTGTAGTTCCTATCCATCCAGACACACGTCAGATCCCCATTTACACCAAAGGTGGTGTTGTAGGCAAGCCTCAGGGTCGCGTCGTAAGCTGAGATGACGCTGAGCTCCCCGTCGTAGGATAGGTATGCGTTGAACATGGAATCGTAGCTCGACGTCCGGCTGTTCACGACCTCTTCATAGTCTGAGTGGTGGGTTTCCTCCCCCCAATCGGTCCCTGAGCCCATAACATGACCGAAGACCGCCATGTCGACGATGTAGTGACTCATAACCCCTGCGACTTTTGCGGCATTTGTATAATCCCCTGCCTTGAGATAAGCTAGAGCCCTGTTAAATTCTTCAGCTGCCCTGACTGCTGCCTTGTCCTCCTGAAGAGTGTGGTCTGAGCGGTAGTAGACGTGGTGGTTTATGGTGTCGCCTATCCCGTCAGGTGCCCTGTTATTGTCCGGCAGCTCCGTCCCGTATAGGTAGATAGCCAAGTTGTTTAAGATGTACTGTTTTTCTTTGTCAGGCAACCAGTCCAACGCATGCTGCGCGATCCAGTCATGAGTCCCATAGTCTGGGTTGGAGGGTTCGGCAGAATAGCCCCCATTGGACCAGCTCTTTACTTCCCCTATACTCGACGCGACTAAGAAAAGTATTAATAAGGACAAACCGATTTGCGTGGGCTTCTCATTACCCAAAAAACCACACCACTGATGTTTATCTTTTCTCCATCCATTTCTTTTCTTTCCTTTTCTTTTCTTAATTTTAATTTTACATGTTCTTATTTTAATTTTACATTTTTAATGGTTATCAATTATTACTAAGTGGGCTATCAGCTGCTGAGGTGTGCGCGGGGAGATTATGGGAGTGAGTGTGACTGCAGGAGCGATAACCCCCCAAAGGTACTAGCAGTCGCCCTTGTTGTAGCATTAGTGCAGGATGTGAGGGGGAGAAATGATGTACCCCATAAGACGTAGCAAATTTTCAAATGAAAATTACCTCATCTATTTTTGTCACTTTCCAGCTCATCGAGTCTAATTAGGTGGACGTCTTCGATGTTTGACGAGAAGGGGATCTTCTGAAATCTCAAGGGCTCCTCGAAGATCACTTGTGGATCCATCTGCTGAAATATGTCTATTGGCCTTAAGACCTCATCTATATATTTTACTACATGTTCGTAAGACCTCTCTACTAACCTCACCACCATACCATGTGCCCCTCCGGCTATCCAGATAGTCTCTATCTTTGGGTAACTAAGCAACAAATTGACAACCTCTCTAACTCTCTTTGGCGTCACTCCTAACTTCAAAGTAAGCCCGATATCGCAGGGGTAATAGCCCAATTTTTTGTAGTTGAGTATCACCGTTGGATCAATGAATTTTTGTTCTATAAGGTTCTTGGCTCTATTTGCTACAGTTGTAACGGACGTGCCCAGCCTCTCTGCTATTTTTGCATAAGGCATTCGGGCATCGGCTATCAGACACCTTATAATTTCCCAATCAATATCTTCTAACACTCCACATCACCAAATTTATAATATACACATTTCAGCCTTAAATACTTTAAAAAATAAAGCAAACTTTATAAATAATACAAAAAAATAACTTTGGCGGTGGTTCTTGATGGAGGAGTATCTCAAAAAGTATCACGAAGCAAACAAACCAGCAAGACCAGTCGTAGAGAGCTACCACGAGGAACTCGATCGTCTCTGGGGGAGGAAGTGGGGTGCGCAGTCAGAAGTAGGAAAGTTGAGATCTGTGCTAGTGCATAGACCGGGGCTGGAACTTGACGGAAACCTAATCGATGATCCGATATGGTACGGTATCCTCAGTAAGCCTGACCTTAAAAAAGCACAAGAACAACATGACGCTTTCGTAGAAATATTAAAGAAGGAAGGCGTAGAGGTACACTACCTTAACGCACCCTCTCCGGCACATGGACCTTATAGCAAAGTCAATCCGAGGATATGGGCGACCAGGGATCCGGGGGTGGTAATCAATGGCGGGGCTATTATCAGCAGAATGGCTCTTCCTTGGAGGAAGAAGGATGAAGTCTTCTGGGCGAGGCGCGTAGCCGAACTTGGATGTCCGATCTTATACACGGTAAATGGTAAGGGCACATTCGAGGGTGGCAACGTGGTATGGATCGACCCAAAACACGTCTGCATAGGCGAGAGTATCCGCACAAACGCAGAGGGTATAGCCCAAGTCTCCAGGATAATGCGTGAAGTTGGCGGAGTCGAGGAGGTAATAGTTGTCCCTATACCTGGGTACTTAGAAAACCTCGAGTGGCCGGCAGGAGGGTGGGCACACCTCGATACAATTTTTGGAATGGCCGATGTAGACCTTGCACTTGTTTATCCCCCAGGATTGCCTTACTCCTTTATCGAAAAACTACTCTCATACAAAATCACTCTAATCGAGGTCCCGCCAGAGGAGGCCGCGAAGGAGGCTTGCAACATTGTTGCTCTAGCGCCAAGGAAGTTCATAATGAATACAGGGTGCCCGATAACAAGGAAGAAAGCTGAGCGCGAGGGTGCGGACGTGATCGAAGCGGACCTCTCAGAGTTCGTCAAGAGCGGCGGCGCTCCTCACTGTGCCACCGGTCCACTCATTAGAGATCCGGGCCCCTTCCTTTAAGGGAGGTTGAAAAATGAAATGGGATAGTGGAATGATCATTCTGATGGTCATTGAGACTCTGCTGGTCACTGTTTTCATAGCCGCCTATCGGACTACCACAGATCCCTATGTCTCAATGGGTGGGTCATTCATGATATTCAACCTTCTCATAGGGTTATTCTTGGTAATAAACGCCGCCTATTGCTGGTACTACCTTGGGCTCGGTCGAATTAAGGGAGGTGGCAGTTAATGGAGCCGCTTGCGCAGTGGTCAGTTCTTGCCGCGATGCTCGTATTCTTCTTAATATTGGCATGGATCTCTTGGAGGGGGTATCGGAAAACAGAGGAGAGTGTCGAGGACCACTTCATTGCAAGGGGCACTATAGGCGCATTGGTTATCTTCTTGACAAGTCTTGGTACTGCTTATAGCGCATTCACATTCTTAGGCGGACCGGGGTATATTTACAACAAGGGCATAGCTGGCGTAATTATTCTGGCTGGGATCGCGCCCATCACTTTTCCATTAATGACGATGATCGGGCAGAGGGTTTGGCTTTTGGGCAAGAGGTACAACTATGTGACTCCTGCTGATCTACTCGCAGACAGATACCCGAGCGCATGGGTCAGAACTATTACGGCATTAATTTGCATAGTTTTCCCAATATTTTACATCGGCGTTCAGTACACCGGCTGTGGTTATATAATGAATGTTTTGACGGACGGACTGATTCCGTACGAATTGGGCGTCATCATCACTGGACTATTCATGTCAGTATACATCGCCCTCGGCGGGATGCGTGCTGTTGCATGGGGCGACGTATTAATGGCTGTCCTTTTAGTGTTTGGTATGGCTATAATCGCAGCTTTTGGGGTCGCAACAGTTGGTCTTGATTTATTCCAAAAGGCCTATGCAGTCAAGCCTCAGGCATTTGTCATATCCATGGATCCCGTCTTACTCTGGACTATAACAATTGGTTCTGCACTGTCGCTCCCAGTTTGGCCCCAGCTCTGGACTAAGTACTACGCAACCAAGAATCAGAGGGGGACATGGGGTATTGGTTTTGGGGAACAGATCGGGGAGGTCTTTGTACTTGGTTTATGCGCCATACTCATAGGGGTGTCAGGTATGGTTCTCTTCCCTGGTCTGGTGGGCGCCGAGGCAGATCGTCTCACGGTACTTATTGCCTCTATGATGCCTTTGTGGGCAGTCGCTCCTATCTCGATAGCGGCACTTGCGGCAGCTCTCTCTACAGCAGATGCCATAAGCTTGATGATCGCATCTGTATTCACTAGAGATATTTACCAGAGACTGATCAATCCACAGGTGAGCGAGAAGACCGCCGGTAGAATCGGAAGGGTGTTGTGCTTTATAATATCATTTTTGGCCCTCATATTCGCCTTAAATCCGCCGGGAATGATCGTGGACATCATTCTTGACTTGAGCTGGCCTGGGGTGCTGGTCATGCTTCCGCCGCTCCTCGGTGCACTCTTCTGGAAGAGAGCCAATACCGCAGGTGCTTTGGGCTCCCTTATACTTGGTCTTGTGGCGGTACTCGCTACCACTTACATATGGGATACGCCGTTCAATGTATACCAGGGAATATGGGGCTTTATCTTTGGTACAGCAGGGCTTATTCTCTTCAGTCTTATAACAAAGCCACCCGACCCGCAAGTCGTTGAAAAGTTCCATGGACTGTTCGAGAGGATCCCATTGAGAAAGATCCGTACGGCAGAAGAACTGAGAGAGTACTTAAAGTCCTAAAACTATTCTTTTTTTATCAAAATTTCTTCTTGAAAAACAGTTCATTAAAATGTAGCTTTTAAATACTGAATATTACCACAGTCGCAAAGAAAAATGCGGACTACAAGAGGATGCGGAGGAGGCTCTAGATGGAGGGGCTTTCCACATCAAATGACCTTGGGCTGGAAACTGTTGGAGAGAGGTTGACTGGTTTTTAACATGCGATCCTCAGACAGGCAAGCACTACAGCGAAACCAAGGAACTGCCCGCTGAAGTGAGGTAGAGGCTTGAAGGCTACATACAGGTAACCCACTACGCATTATGCTAAGAAGAAGCAGTCAACATAATAAAGGTAAATATGGTAGAAAAATGGATCCTCAACGATAAGCCCTACATAGAATTCACTGTTAGATCTTGATTTTTCCCAATATGATCTCAAAGGGGACTCAGAAACGTTGGCAGTTTATGCAGACAAAAGTTTTCCTGTTGATGGGTTGTTGCATGTAAAATCTTATTTTGCCTCCGCATATTTTGCATGTCCCCCTATAATTGTTGTAGACCTGAAGGAGGGGCTTTATTCGCTTTTCCTCAATTTTTAACTTCAGAAATTGTTGGGTTAAGGTTTCACATTCGCCTATTAGTTTAGCGATTTCTTCTTCTGATAGGCTTTGCACAGTTCTTTCAGGGTTTATTCCGGCTCTAAACAAGATTTCGTTCCTTAAAATGTTGCCTATGCCTGCAATCACTGACTGATTGATCAAAACCACTCCTATTTTTTCATTTCCAAACATCTTGAGGTTTTCAATGGCTTTTTCTCTGTTCCAGTCTTTGCTTAACGGATCTGGCCCAAGCTCCCCTTTAAGCCTGTTTAATATTATATGAGCCCAATCAGCCTCAACAATTGGGGCATTGTAAACAACAAGCTTTTTACCATCACCCTTTATCAAAAGCCTGACAAGTCTTTCAGGCTTGAGCAGCCCCTCCTCAATTCCATAAACGTGAATAGTGCCGAACATCATTAGATGAACGCGTATGGCTAGACCATTAAAGAATAGGAGGATGTTCTTCCCCAAAGAGTCAGTATTTACGAATTGTTTGCCTACAAATTCTTTTAGGGGCACATGAACTCTTTTTAATGACTTGATGAAAAGGTCGTTGACAGTCTCGCCATTAAACTCCTTGCTTATTCTTATGGCGTGAGCCTTTGCTGTGGGACCTTCAACCATGAACTAAATTATGGCAAGGTCAAACTTAAACATAATTTGGGAAACCATCTTATGCTTCTTATCATCGATTAAAACTTTTTAGCTTTACACTTTTCTGTTTGATCCCAAAGTTTTTCAGCCAATTCTTCAATGTAGTCTACTTTCTCGAGTGGGAGGATGGCGAGCTGATGAGGTGTGTTAAGGCTTACATCGAACGTTTACAATTTCCAACTCGCGGTGGTAAGCCAAAATCGACATCTGCCAAGTCTTCCGCATCCACCTGAAGTTCACGCGCGACCCTCAAGTGTCTGATTTCCGTCTTAAAGCTTTTCAAGAAGTTGTTATGGAAAGGGTGTTGAAAGTTTAGAAGGTTTTCATGGTAAATGTTTAAATACCATTTTTCTTATGAAATACATGGTGATTTAATGGGTTACATTGCAAAGGTTACAAGTAAGAGTATGGTGACAATCCCTGTTGAAATAATGCGGAAGTATGGGATTAAGGAGGGGATGAAGGTTAAGTTCATTGAGACAGATGCTGGAATACTTGTCATTCCCATCCCTAAACTTGAGGATCTTCGGGGAGTAGACCGTCAGCATGCGGCTTTGATAATTGAAGGTATAAAGGAGCTTGGTGTTGAGCACCGTGAAGAGGTGAGAGAATGAAACGTTACGTGGTTGATGCTGGTGTTTTATTCCTCTTTTTTATTGACGATGAGAGGGTTAAACCTTACTTTGACGAAGTTATCCGGGGAGAAGCTCAAGCGTTTATCTCCGATGTAAACCTTGCTGAATACTATTATAAAACGTGTGAAAAGCTTGGTAAAGAGGTGGCCGACCTTAGGTACCATCAGATTAGGGGGTCAGACTTGGAAATTGTTGCAACGGATGAGGAGCTAACATGGAAGGCAGGGGAAAAGAAATGCAAGCATAGGGGAAGACTCTCGCTTGCAGACTGTTTTTGCCTAGCCCTTGCCGAACTGAAGAAAGCAACGGCACTAACAACAGACAGCGAACTGGCAAAAGTTAAAGAGGTAACCGTTAAACACTTTAACGTTTAAATGTTGCTCCTGACAAAAGCCATTGCGGAAGGTATAATCAAGAAAGAGTTAGCTTTTTAATGAAGGATGAATCTGTGAGCTACCCACGGCTGAAGCCGGAGCTTCCAGCTTCTCCGACCGGACTCGATCCCCACGCACCCACAGCGGAGGTCTCGGCAGACGAGGCCGTTTCAGCAAAGCCGTGTGGAAGGCAGGTTACGGAGGTCCTGATCTCCAAAGGCTTAACTTCGGCCTGCCCCATGCCTAGCAAGATAACAATGGAAAAAAGGGGAGATAAAATGTTCGCTCTCATCCCACCGCTGAAGCGTGTGGGATTTCCCGCTCACAATGTTAAGTAATTGGGTTGGGATGAGCGGGGCAGTATTAAACGCCATACTCAACGAAATGGGGGTTGGCTAGATGAAATCGAAAAGGAACAGTCGTACCATGAACTTATTGCCTATTTTGGGCTTACAGGCGCGTTGAACGAGTGCCAAGCCCTTGGGTCTATCGTTCAGAGCCCGGGGTTGCGGTCTGGGAAGTGTACTAGCCCATGTTCCTCGGCGAAAAAGTCTCCAACAGTATAAATGTCGAAAACACAAGCGCAGGCACCAGGACCGCTAGGGCGAAGTCCGATTGGCAGGGACCGCTACTAATGATAATACGGACAGCAGCGATCTCTCAGTCTCGAGCCCCATATACGCCCCGATCTCCCTGATTTCGGCTTCGAGTAGGTTTTCTTGCGAATTCTGAGAGTCTTTCTCTTTTCTCGAGAGCGTAACCCCATTCATAATAAATTTGCATTAGTAATGCAAAACAATATATATATTAATTTGCAATTTTAATGCATGGAATCTCAAAACCCTTGGTGGTATAATGAGGGGGATCCCGCTTATGAAAGGTGGAAGAGATCCCCAGTGAGGTGGATCCCTCCCATACTGAGGGATTTTGAGGTTGAGCCGTTCTCTCTCAACTTTCTGGTAGGACCGAGACAGGTAGGAAAGACAACAGCGCTAAAGATATTCATTAATGAAAATCTCCTCAGGAGATTAAATCCGAAGGCGGTATTCTACTTCTCCTGCGAGGAGCTCTTGGATTTTAAAGAGCTCGGGGAGGTTCTTGACAATTACATTAGGTTCAGAGATGCGAATGGTGTAAGAGGTTCTTGGATAATACTTGATGAGATAACTTTTGTGGATGAGTGGTACAGGGCACTCAAGCGCAGGATAGACGATGAGATGTTCGGGAGAGATGTTCTGATTATAAGCGGATCAGCGAGCATTGAGCTCTTGAGAGCCAAAGAGTCCTTCCCTGGCAGGAGGGGCAAGGGAAAGGATTTGATATTTTATCCCCTCAGCTTCTCGGATTATGTGAGCGCCATCAAGGGGATAGAACTCTCAAAGGGAGGTTTGGAAGATATTGAGGCGCTCATGGGGGCAAACGCGGTCCACAGGGATGTCTTGGAGGAGGCGTTCAATTCGTACCTTATGACTGGAGGGTTCCCCATACCTATAGTGGAGCTCCTGTCAACTGGTAAAGTCTCCTTCGAATCCAAAAAGGTCTACATCGATTGGATAAAAAATGACTTTTTGAAGTTGAGGAGGAGCGAAGGCTACATGAAGGAGATCCTTGCTTACATCGTTAAATCGAGGGCATCGCCCGTGAGCTGGCTGAGCATAGCCAAAGAGACTTCCATAAACTCACCCCACACGGCGCAGGCCTATGTAGAGGATCTGGAAAGGTTGTTTGTTATTAAAGTCCTCAACCTGATAACGCCAGACTCAAAGGTAGCGCATCGTAAGAACAAGAAGATCCACATAGCCGATCCTTTCCTTTATGGGACTGTTTGCGAATATGTTAGGGCTACGCCATTAATAGACACGGTATTAGAGTCAACGGTAGCCACCCACTTATCAAGGAGATACAACACTTTTTACTGGAGGAACAGGAGCGAGGTAGACGTAGTAGTCATGAAAGACGGGAGGCAGATTGGTATAGAAGTAAAAACCTTTGCAGGGAGTTGGACGAGACCGAGGCACCTTGATAAAGTCATTGTTCTTGATAGAGACAACATTCCAGTATTCCTGGGGAGCCTAATAGTTTGATGCTCTCTGACTCGATAATGGATTGTATAAAACCTTTGTCTAGA
>JACIVQ010000041.1 GCA_014361445.1 Methanosuratincolales archaeon
AAAGATTACCACAGAGCTTTCAGGAAAAGGCATAAGTGAAGAGTTGCTTAAAGACATTATCCGAAATCCGGATGAGGTTCTATATGATTCAGCCACTGGAAGGTGGATTGCCTTGAAAATGGAGCGGAAGTTGGCCGTAGTGTACGAGAGAAGCGGAGGGGAAATATTTATCATAACCGCCATATATAGTAGTGCTCTTGAAGAAATGGTTCGCAGAAGGAAGGGGTCTGGAAGGTGGGTTTAACCATAAATTATGATCCAGAAGCCGATGTTCTAGTGCTTAAGGTTAAGGAAGGCGCCCTATCCAACGAGGAGCTCCTCGACAACGACATCATTTTAGGCTACGATAACGAGGGAAAAATCGTCTCCGTGGAGATAATTGACGCCTCAAAGAAGGGTCTCCTAAACGCCCTCGTGGAGCTGGCAAAATCGCGGAAGGACACAGCGAAGCTTCTACTCTCCAAAATAGGCTGAAATACTAATAGATATAAGCCATGCGTGAATTTCCGTGAGGCTCAGGCTTTAAATACTTAAGTCGGCAACGAATCCTAACCCTAGCGTTGATAACCGCTTTATCATCTATGCTTTTCTCGTTAACTGCCTTAACCCTGCTAGGCTTCTACAAGGGCTTCACGGCTTGGGCGAGGGAGAAGACGTCATAACGGTTTACGACAGGAAAAGCCAAACGCCCTTCACAGGGCTTGTTCCAGCCTACTTGGCTGAGAGGTAGGCGCCTTAAACGGGGTTTCAGCCAGCAGCCCCGAGGCTATCGCCCCATGCATTGTTAAGGGCGAATCAGTATTCCTTAGAGGGATAATGCCCGAAAACTTACAGGCTTAATCAACTAGCCATAATTGAAGGTGACATGTTTAGGCTGGACGAGTTAAACTCTGTGGTTGTTGGGGAAAACGTTGCTAAAAAGCTCGGCATAAAGCCCGGCGATGTAATCCTCGCTACAGGCGTCTTAACGGACCATTATTTGGAGCTGCATGTTAAGGGAGTCTTCACGTCGCAATCAGCCATGGACGACGAGATCCTCGCGCCGCTCTACATGGGACAGTGGCTTCGTGGAAGGGACTATGGGCACGTCACACTCATAAGATTTAAAATAGATAGAAACGTCATAACCCCATCCATGATTTGGGAAGAAATAGCCAAGGAAGCCTCTGAGCCGAGCCCCTCGCCAAGCCAGGAGCCGCAGCCCCTAAGCCTCACGCCCAGGATAATAGCGAGGTTCAGAATTGAAGACTTGGGCGTTGAGGAGGCGTACGACTTCATGAGGGGCTACATGGAGAGGTACGGCTTAACCCGCGAGTCCCTCCTAGTTCTCTCGGCCATGGTTTTCCTCTTCTCCAGCGCCAGCATAGCCGCAGCCTCCAAAACAGTTCTGGCTCAGCATAAGGGCGAAATAGGCGTTTTAAGATCTTTAGGCGCCTCCAGAAAGCTGTTGAAGGGCGATTTGCTAGCCAAGCTCCTGCTGTGGTCGGCAGCCTCAGCAGCCGGGTTCGCTGCGGCCGTTGTACTCCTGAACGCGATCCGAGAGGGGGGCTACCTGCAGATCTTATCGCATACTCTTCCCATTCAAATAGACCCGCTTGTCATGACCATCAACTTCATCATTGCCTTGTTCCTCGTTGCGATAAGCATCCTCAGAAGCGAGCTGCCATGAAGAAGGCTTTCTACCCGGCTTTAGCCGTGGAGAGGAGTTGGGTCCTGAAAGGTATCCTTGTCAGGAGTTTAAAGTCTTCCCTTTTACCGTCCTGTGTAAGCCTCTTTCCGTTCTTCAAGCTATGTAGGCTGAGCCTATCCCTTAGGTTTCCGCCTATGTAGCATAGCCCGTACTTAACATGCCTGACCCGCGTCCCCTTCTTTAATCCTAGAGAGATCGTTCCGCCGTATCTTCTTCTCAATCCACCCTTGCTCGGTTCAAGCCTGTGGAGCTGCCTCCTATGCCACCTCAACGGGACCATGTAGTATATGCTCTCTGTCGTCGGGTGCTTCGCCCCAGTTACCATTGCTACCAAGCACCACGAACCCACATAGTGCGACTCGAAGACTGGCTTGGACTTATCTCTAATCTTCTTTAAGCCTAGACCATCCCTGAACTTTTTGGTTTCACCGCCGCTTTTCACCGTAACTTCCAAGCCCATAGCCTTAAGCTGAGAATAGAAGTATTGCTTGAAGCTGAGAATAGAAGTATTGCTTGCCCACTTCGATGGGGCTGAAGTTAGCGTTCCACCCTCTACACGCCTTCCTGGTTACCGCTTTAACACCCTCCACCACGACGTGGGATATCGGCAACATCCTTCTCAGCTGCGATATTATCCTGAGTTTTGCATCCCACCTCGCCTTCGTGGATGGGGGCACCCAGCTCCTGTTTGAGAGCCTGTTATCGAACCTGCACGCCCTCCTCCTAGTCTTCCTGTATCTCCTTGCCCTACGCATCCGCCTCCTCTGCTCCAAGGCTTTCTTAACCCAGTTGACAGATTCGTGCATGATGTTTAACACCGTATCCCTTGCTCCAACAACAGATAATGCCTCGTACCTGCTCCCAGGGTCCACGCCGACAACTAACATCTGGTTCTTCGGCTCAACAGCATACTTCAGCTGCAGGTAGAATATCCCAAGCTTGTTCCATCTGGCTAAAGCTTTACCTTTTTTAAGCAGCAGCCTAGCCCTCACCGGCGTGCATGGCATTAGAGGCTTCCCCTCCGCGTCGACGACCGGTATCCTGAGCCTATTAGTCCCTCCAGGTCTAAAGCCTGGGTTAGATCTCCCCTCACCAATGCCTACAGGGCTTAGGTCCGCTGGATCCCCAGCGGTCGTGGGATTGAGTGGTCCTCCCGCAGAGGGCAGGGCTGGGGAGGCACCCTGCCGTGCTTCTAGCCCAGCAGGCGTAGCGCCCAAGGCGCTTAGGCTAGTCAGCCTTCGCATTGCTACCACCATCGCAAGCCCCCGACTTCAGTCGGGAGTAGCTGACTCGCCCTCCTTGTAGAGTATGGACATGATGTACCTTGTGTAAGGGTAGACCGCCCTGAGCTGGCTCTTTGAGAGCACCGCCTCCGAGATCTCGCGCAGATCCTCCCTCGTTATCAGCCCCAGCCTGGCATACGCAAAGATTGATACTGTTCCCACAACCAGCGTCCCTGCCTCAGAACACCCCGACGGATGTGAGTCTTGATAGGGATGTATTTGCCTCCTCCTTCACACTTGTCGCAAACACCACAACCAACGCCACAGTGAATGTGACCCTTGTCGACGTGACGGTGCCAGGAAACGTCACCTTCAACGCATTCAATATGACCGTTCAGAAAGACGTCCCTACGGCTTCAGTGAACGTAACCATCAGGTTTAAGGTCACTCAAGAGTGGATCGCCGCTAACAGCATAGACAAGTCCTCGGTCGTCCTATACCACTTCAATGGGACCGCATGGACACCGTTGAATACAACCTACCTCAATGAAGATGCTGAGTTCGTCTACTACTCTGCTGAGACGCCGGCTCTCTCCGTATTCGCACCAGCAGGCAACCCTGTGCAGGACAACACGCCACCGACGTTCAGCGGATGGGTCCCTGCCAACAACACCTCAGTAACAACCTCGAAGCCCGAGATCTCCGTCAATTACACCGACAATATCGGTTTAAACCTCACCACACTGGTCTTTAAGCTTGATAACATAGACGTTACAAATGCGACCACGAAGAGCTTAACCGGGGTCTCTTACAAGCCTGCATCCGACCTCGCCCAAGGCACTCATACAGTGTACGTCTCGGTCAACGACACATCCAATAACATGAACTCTACTACATGGTTCTTCACCGTAGACTCCATGCCGCCCTATCTCATCTCCTACACCCCTGCCAACGGTACTTTCCTAGCCTCCTCCTCGGTGAACATAACTCTACTTGTAAACGATACAGTCTCACCGGTGAATACTGGCGGTGTGGTCTTCAAATTGGATGGTGTACAAAAGACCCCTACCATAACAGGCGGTTTCGCGACTGGATGGACCATCAACTATACTGCCTCTCTTAGCGACGGTCCACACAACGCGACCGTTACCGTGCCTGACAGTTTAGGCAACACCAACACTTTCTTGGTAATATTCCATGTGGATACGACCCCGCCGACCATATCCTCCCTCTCGCCCGCCAACAACACGGTCACTGGTGACAACCGCCCAACCATCTCGGCCAACTACACAGATCCTAACGGGATCTCCACAGCCTCCGTCAGGCTCTACGTTGATGGCACTGATCTTACAGCCTCCGCAACCATAGGGAGTACCGGGATATCTTATACGCCCGCTGCCAACCTCTCTGATGGCACGCACACGATCGAGCTCAAGGTCAAGGATACGGTCGGAAACACCGCTTGGTCCAATTGGTCGTTCAAGGTTGACACCAACGTCCCTGTTATCTATTCCTTGACGCCTGCGGCGGGCAGTACTGTTACGACCCTGACGCCGACGATCTCAGCCAGCTACACAGATCCTAACGGGATCTCCACAGCCTCCGTCCGGATGACTATAAACGGTACCGACGTCACAAATGCCGCTACGGTGACCACTACGGGTATAGTCTACACGCCTGCTCCCCTCACCAACGGGACGTACTACACCGTATCGTTGGTCGTAAATGATACTATTAACAACCAAGCAACCGCTCAGTGGACGTTCCTTGTCGCGATACCCGATACCACCCCGCCGACCATCTCGTCCCTATCACCCACGGCTGGTGCAACTGTCACGACCACCACACCCACAATTAGCGCCTCATTCTCTGACAACGTTGCCGTTGACCCTGCCTCTGTCGTAATAAAGGTGGACGGGGTCGATGTCACATCCCAAGCCACGGTGACCGCGTCTGGCTTTACGTACACCCCAACGCTCAGCGAGGGCTCTCACACGGTATACGTCTCCGTAAAGGACACTTCTGGGAATGAACGCACCGTAACGTGGTCATTCACAGTCTCCATTCCTGCCCCAGCACCAGCGCCCGCTCCAGCCCCTGCCCCAGCTCCGACGCCTATCTCTAACACGACTGCCACCATAACCCTCTCAATAGGCGCCCTCACACCCACGAGCATCGACATCCTCTCAAAGGCACCCGCCTCCTCTCTGACCACCTTGGAGATAACCACGAACGAGTCATTCCCGTCGCTCCAGGTAAGCACGGCGGAGTACTCCGAGAACCCGACGACAACGCCGCTTCCATCCGACGTGACACCAGTCTCGTTCATAAAGATCGAGGTGAACGTTCCATCCGGAGCAGTGACGCAAGCCACGATAAAGTTCAGGGTATCGAAGTCCACACTCACATCGCTCGGGCTCGACCCCTCAACTGTCCAGCTCTTCCGCCTCGACACGACTTGGAGTGCCCTCTCCACATCACTCGTGAGCCAGGACGACGGGTACTACTACTTTGAGGCGGTATCTCCAGGCTTCTCATACTTTGCCATAGCTGCAAAGTCTTTAGTGCCAGATACCACTCCGCCGACCATCGTCTCCGTCTCACCAGAAGGGGACATCACCGAGAAGCGACCCACTGTAACGGTCAAGTACACTGACGATATCTCTATCGACTTCCTGAGCGCCAGGCTCCTCTTGGACAATGTCGACGTCACGGCGCTTGCTACTGTGAACTCCACAACCTTGACCTACAAGCCGACAACGGACCTCTCAGAGGGAACCCACTCGCTCTACTTCGAGATCAAGGACACATCAGGGAATAAGGCGTCGAAGAACTGGTCCTTCACGGTCTTGGACACTACGCCGCCCGTAATATCTGCATTAAAACCAGCAGATGGGTCCCTGCTCACAAACGCCACCGTCACGATCAGCGCCTCCTACTCTGACAACGTCGCGATAGACGTCTCATCCGTAGTACTCAAGGTAGATGGTGTGGCGGTAACGCCGACGGAGCTCACATCCTCAGCAGTAGAGTACACAGCAACCCTGAGCGAAGGGGTCCACTCAGTCTCACTCTCGGTCAAAGATACTTCAGGCAACACCGCAACAGCCACCTGGTCGTTCACCATAAAGTTGCCGGTCCCAGATACAACACCCCCAACGATAACCATAATCTCACCAACAAAGGACAGCACCCTATCCACAAAGTCGGTCACCATAAGCGCCTCCTACTCTGACAACGTCGCGATAGACGTCTCATCCGTAGTACTCAAGGTAGACAACAAAGACGTGACGGCCCAGTCCACAGTAACAGCCACAGGAATAACCTATTCCACGACGCTGGATGAGGGCACACACTCAGTCTCACTCTCGGTCAAAGACACTTCAGGCAACACCGCAACAGCCACCTGGTCGTTCACCATTAGGCTGCCGGTCGACTATACGCCCTACATAATCGGAGCCGCAGTGATCATAATCGTGGTCGCGATAATCGCCATACTCTTGACACGAAAGAAATAACTTCCTTCCCTCCCTCTTTTTTCACCAAAAATCGACAAAGCCTAGTGCTTCTCGGGTGAATTGCGGTAGTTCGATAAATGCCAACGCAAATGCAAATGCTAATGCTAATGAAATGTAAATGTAAATATTAATTAATATTAAAATTATAAAAATAAAAGTAAAAGTAAATGTAAACACAAATGTTAAAGTTAATGTTAATGTTGCTTTCAATATCCACCTAACAGATAAGAGCATTTGTGGAGGCATCCGCAATGGAGGTATTGCCAGCTCCCAAGTCTGATGGAAGGGCGATCATCAGTGCCTAGAATAACAAGAGAAATGTGCTCCCATTGGTTCGCATCGGCATCTCTACTGGTGAATGCCGCCCTCTTAGTTTTCTACATCCCAGTTCCCATATACTACTTAGAACATAAGGTAATGCTCCCCCTCAACCTCCCCCCTCTCTTGCCGCCCTACGCCAGCATCCTCATATCCTCGGTAGCCTTTATCGCGACCGTAATCCTGTCCTGCGGAAAAACTATTACATGGAAGCACATTTTGGTCGTTCTGGTGTTAGCGTGGGCTCTGCCCGAGGTTTACCAGTATCTAGCTCCGTCACTCCTCCTATTGGCCACACTTTACCTCTATATGAACAGAATTGGCTACCTCTGGCGCAGCCTCCTCACACTCGCCTCCGTCCTCTCCTCCGTAATCCTCTCTCTTTCCCTCCTCTCCTTTCTCTCTCCTCTCTTTCCCTCCCCATCTCTTCCCACTTTCAGCGCATTCTTCAAGTATGCCATCGGACTGAACCTCTTCCCTACGGCCCTTTACCCTCCCTTGACCCTCACCTACTTCGTCATGGCACCTCTTTCAGTCCTCTACCTGATCGTCAAGAGACCGCCGATCCCGTCCGCCTCCAGAAATCCGACACGATCCTCCCTATTCCCTCTCCTCCTCATATTGCTCCTCTCGACCGCCCTCTCCCTGATCCCTCACCTTCCGCAGGTCAACCCTTCTTGGAAGATGATAGGCGTGGACTCCCCCCACTACGTTCAGTATGCGGAAGCTGTCGCATCCCGCACGATCGGCAACAACCCAGTCGGTTCCCTCTACCCCCTAAACACAGAGCGCCCCCTTACCATACTCCTCATATATGCCCTCTCGTTGGCGGTGGGAGTCGAGCCTGCTGTGAAGATATTTCCCGTCCTCCTCTCCACCCTCTTCACGGCATCGTCCTTCCTTCTCGCAAGATCTGTTTTCCGCGACGAGAGAGCCTCGATCCTCTCTGCCTTCTTTGCCGCCACTTCCTTCAATTTGACGGCAGGCTACTACTCAGCCATACTCGCAAACTGGCTCTCCCTCTCCTTTGCCTTCCTGTACTTCTCCTTATGGATAGGCGAAGATAAGTCCTTAAAAAGATCAGTCTATTCATTCATCTTACTCACACTCTGCTGGCTATCCCACGCTTGGACCTGGGACTTCGTCCTACTCATATCCGCAGCCTACATCGCGGTCATGGCAATTCTAGAGAGGCAGACCCTCCGCCTCAGCTTCTTGGCATCGAAAAAGTACCACATCCTCCCCCTAGTTGCCTCTTTCGCGCTGGACAGGCTGAAGGTCGCTCTTGTTGGGACGGGAGGCGCCATAGAGGCTGGGACATCGGTCTCTGTGCACTACCTAGGGGCAGAGTACCTCCTCTCATCCTTCAAGAATCTCGTCTTCTCCTTCCAGTTCTACGTGGGAGGGTTCTACAGCAACCTCCTCGTCACACTCCTCATATTGGTTGGTGTCTTCCTCATCCTCAGGGGCGTGGACAGGCGGAAGCTCCTCCTTCTGTGCTGGGTCTCGGTTCTGGCTGTGCCTTTTCTCATAATCGATCTCGAACTCATATGGAGGATCCTATTCTTACTCCCTGCTCCGCTCATATGCGGCTACACCCTCTCCCGCTCAAATACAAAACTCTTCTACATATTGGCTTTTTTGTGGCAGATCAACTATGTCGTTTACTGCCTTACCGGACTGTTTTGAACAATTTGATACATTAGTCAAATAATAGTTTGATGGATTTTTACACCTCCCGGATGGGTTCTTTCCCCCAAAGTTGATGAAAATATAAGAATAATTAGGAAGCATAGTGTGAAAGCGCCTGGAATAGGTTCTTTCCTATTTCATAATACACTAGAAAGACTTACAAAAAACGCTCGTAGGCTCGCTTTTGCACTGAGAATGCCATGGGAAAATGTTATATTTGAATGCATATCAAATAATCTATAATCAATGGGGTGATCATTTGAGTAGAGATCAGGCTTTAGGAGTGCTTCTCGTGATCGTTGGTATCCTCGGGATACTCATTTATGGTTGGCTGGTCTTCTTCACAAGCTGGTGGGCGATCGTCCTCCAGATAACTGCCTTCGTAGCCATAGCCGCCGTTCTAGCAATAATCGCATGGATTGGATACACGCTCGCCACCACACCTCCACCAAAGCCTGTAGAGGAGATAGAGAAAGAGCTCGAGAAAGAGCTTGAAACTTCGAAATCAGAAGAGGAGAAACCGAGTCAAGATACAAAGACAAACTAACAATCTGCAGTGAATTAATCCCCTTTTTATTCTCATTTTTTGTTTATTTTAATTCCAATTGCACATCCAATTCTTTCAACCTGCCTTTTTGTGGCGTTACAGATGACTATACAACAACTTCGGCTCACGAATAACTATCTATATTTGAAACTTGCTTTGGCTTTGACTTTGACTTTTGCTTTTTTAACTTCCCGATTTTGGTCTCATACAATTATGCTTATAGAATTATCCCTACCAATCCCTATCAAACCAATACGACAAAAGGATTAAACCTTTCAAATCGTTTTCGATTCTAATCATCCGCACAACATAAGGATCATCATTGCGTAAACTTTTGCTGCTTTTTCCATGTAATCTATCCGCACCGACTCGTTGGGAGCATGGGCAAGCTCCTCCTCACACGGTGAGAAACCAACGGTAGGTATTCCCCTTACAGACATTGAATATCCGCCATCTGTGGCAAAATCCCATCTCTGGACCTTTGGCTTAAATTTGAGAACACTTTCTGCCGCCGCTACTGAGGTCTTCACCAAATGATGATCTGAAGATATCTCAAATCCTGGCATGTACTTTTTTCCAACGAACTTTAAGCCTGTGTATGTCTTATCCTCAACTTCAATAACATTTGCGGTTGCCCCCTCAGCCTTGACTTTTTCATTTATCCTCTTCAACACATCATCCAAACATTCCCTTGGGAGGAACCGGTAGTCCACATAAAACCTGCACTCGTCTGGAACTACATTGCGCGCCCCTGGGCTGCACTTTATGTCCGTCACCGATAGGGTGCTCCTCCCCAAAAGCGGGTCCTCCACTCCATCCATCAGATCTCTAGACAGCCCCTCCATCGCGATTATCGCACGCGCCGCTTTGTATAATGCATTATCCCCTCTCCATGGGGCGCTTGCATGACATGCTCGCCCCTTGGTCACAACCTCTAGCTCCGCTCTGCCCCTGTGCCCTACCGCCACATTCAGGCTTGTTGCCTCCCCTGAGACTATGTAGTCTGGCATACTCTTTCTGAGCGTCTTTTCTAGGAGATATTTCATACCAAAGCAATATGTTAACTCTTCCATCACCACCCCTGTGAAGAGTACTCTGCCTTTAATATCGCAAAACTCCCTCACAGCCTCCATCGCCAATATCATGGGCGCCCATGATCCCTTCGTGTCTGCAGCCCCTCTGCCGTAGATCCTGCCATTTTCAACAACCCCGCCAAAAGGGTCATACTTCCAACACTCTTTTCTGCCTGGAGGGACATGATCCAAGTGGACATTGAATGCCAAAGTCTTGCCCTCTACGTAATCACTTTTGCCCATTTCACCAACGACGTTTCCAGCCTCATCTATAATCGACTTAAATCCAAGTCTTTCAAGCTCTCCCAAAAGGACTTCAGCTACTTTCCCCTCAGAGCCACTTGGGCTCGGGACTCTTATAAACCGCACAGTCGCATCAACAAGATACCTCAAATTGGAATCAATAAAATCCGAGATCTTGCTTGGAAGTTGGGCGCACTCGCTTGTAAAACCCATGCTCCACACCCTACAGTCACAAATTCATTACGCCTCGAGATTACCTAATTACAAACTCCCTTATTATAGCCGTGGGGTGTCAAAACACTAAAACCTTTCTCTTTCAATCGTGGTAATTGCTCCTCGTTCGCATCTGGAAACTATAATAAGATAATACCTTATATTGAGGATTGCTAATGTTTAATTTGCAATGGAGGAAAGCATCTGTACTATAAGACACTAAATCAAAGAATGAAAGGCTCATACAAGATAAAAATGGGTTTAGGGGTGCCCATCCCTGAGGGCGGTCCGGCTCGCCTAGGGACCTATAGAATGACAATCTTACTGATAGCTATCAACCTCTTGGTATACGGGCTATCCTCTTTCGAGAACTCATTCCTTGGAATAGGGGATTACTGGTTGAGCATCGGTGGATTTGTTCCACTATTGATGCCGAACCCTTCCCAGTGGTATCGGGTATTCACATCCATGTTCCTCCACTCAGATCTCTTTCACATACTGTTCAACATGTACTTTCTCTTTATATTTGGAAGGTCTGTAGAGCGCACTTTGGGGAAATACCGATTCTTAGCTTTATACCTCACATCTGGCATAATGGCATCATTGTTTCACACAGCCTTTGGCTTCATTGAAGGTCCGATCTCATACTCGATACCTGCTATAGGCGCATCAGGCGCCATAAGTGGTATCCTGGGCGCCTACCTTATGCTATACCCCGGTACCTCGCTCCTTATGATTCTCCCGGTATTCTTCTTCCCCTGGATCTTCTGGATAAAAGCGTCCTACTACATCCTCTTCTGGTTCGCAACCCAAGTAATTTACGGCTTTGCTAAGGCGGCGGGGGGCACCGCGGTCTTCGCGCACGCCGGCGGTCTCGTGGCAGGCGTATTTCTCATCTACTTACTAGCGGAAAGGGAGAGGATCGCCCAGCTGAGGGTGTTGAGGCATATCGCATTCACCTCATACCTCAGATTTGGACCCCGCAGGACCAGGGGTCTAGGCAAATTTACAAAAACTCTTTTTTCCATACTGCTGCTATTATTGCTGGCATTTGCTGCCTATGCCTCCCTTTCTCCAACGAACCTTGGGAAGGTGAAATCTCTCACAGCCCAGTACACGTGCCAGGGTTTGCCTTATAGCGACCACGTCGGCATTAGGCTCCCAGATATAGAGTCACAGCTATCCTCGATACCCCTTGACAAGACCAGGATTCTGCTAAATAGACTAAGCGCCGCCGGCTTGTTATACAACACTACCAGCAGGGAGTTAAGCCTCGTTGGGTATACTGCTGACTTACCATTGAGGCTTAAGCTGGACTCGACTGTTGCCACCGTGAAAGTGTCAACCACGATTTCCTTCAAAGGATTTTATGATGCTGATGGGTTCTTGTCTT
>JACIVQ010000042.1 GCA_014361445.1 Methanosuratincolales archaeon
GGTAATCGAAGCGATGATTCCTTACATGAAGGACTACTTTGGTAACCCCTCGTCACCTCACACTTCTGGTCTAAAGATGAAGGGCGCGCTAGAGGAGGCACGGGCAAGCGTCGCTCGCCTTATAAACGCAGAAAAACCCTCAGAGATCGTCTTCACTTCGGGTGCTACAGAGTCCAACAATATGGCCCTCAGAGGGGTAGCCTTCAGGAACAAGGACCGAGGGAACCACATAGTCGCGACAAAGATCGAGCACATCTCAGTACTAAACACATTGAAGTATCTTACTAAGTTTGGGTTCGAGGTGACCTATGTTCCTGTGGATGGTTATGGTTTGGTTGACCTAGAGGCGCTTAAGAATGCAATTAATGACAGGACTATTCTGGTGACCATTGGTTATGCTAACAATGAAGTTGGAACAATCCAACAAATCAAAGAGATCTCTGAAATCGTCCACTCCAAAAATGCATATCTGCACACTGACGCCACGGCAGCGGTTGGAAAGATACCGATCGATGTACTTAAGGACGACATTGATCTGATGACAATATCCTCGTGGGACATGTATGGGCCCTATGGTATAGGTGCGCTCTACATTAAAAGGGGAACACGAATTGAACCACTAATTATTGGCGGAGGACAGGAGGGTGGTCTAAGATCTGGCACCGAGAACGTCCCGGGCGCAGTAGGTATGGCTAAGGCCGCCGAGCTGGCAATAGCCGAGATGGAGTTCGATGCAACCAGACTGTCTAAGATGCGGGACCGTTTGATCGATGGTATATTGAAAAATATACCCTATTCTTTCTTGAACGGTCACCCAACGCGCAGACTACCACACAACGTCAACGTGAGGTTCAGCTTCGTGGAGGGAGAATCTCTAGTTCTCTCCCTTGACATGGAGGGTATAGCGGTATCAAGCGGATCGGCTTGTTCATCAAAGACCTTGGAGCCTTCACACGTTCTTATCGCCATGGGAATTCCCCATGTTGAGGCTCAAGGATCCCTGCTGATGAGCCTAGGCAGGTTCAATAAGGATGAGGATGTGGATAAGGTCCTTGAAGTTCTGCCTAGAATTGTGAAGGGTCTTAGAGAGATGTCTCCCTTGACTCCCGAGGAGGTGAGATAATGTATAGTCAGAAGGTGATGGACCACTTTAGGAATCCAAGGAACGTAGGAGAGATAAAAGACGCTGATGGTATAGGGAAAGTCGGCAACCCCGTATGTGTGCTTCCAGACACACGTATAATAATAAAAAATTCCATTGTTCAAATCTGCGAGCTGAAGGATTCAGACACAGTTTTGTCCCACGATGGAGAATTTCATAAGATAGATGGAATTTTCAAGAGGACCTATACCGGCACTATTTTAAAAATTAAAACTCGCCTTGGTGCAGTAGCACTCACACCAGACCATATGGTGTTTGGTTTTAAGGTGCCTAAAAGGGACAAATATAGATACACAAAAGGGAAAAAAGAACTGATGAAAAACCTTGCATGGTTGCATGCCTATGAACTTAATAAAGGAGACTTTGTAGCGTATCCGATACCCAACAAGATTCTTGACGTTAAAGAAATAGAAACGGGTGTTGAAAAATCCAAGAGTGATTTTAAGAGTTTGGAAATACCTCCAAAGATCAGCGTGAATGAAGACTTTATGCGCTTCGTTGGTTACTTCCTAGCCGAAGGACACACGAGAATGAAAAGATGCAAAACCTATACTGAATTAAGTTTTAACATAAATGAAGAGGATAAAGCAATGGATGCTTGTCGGCTCGTTAGAAAAATATTCGGCATAGAACCAAAAATAGAAAGGATTAGCCAGAAGAAAACCTTGAGAGTTTTAATCTACAGCGTACATGTTACTAGATTTTTGAGAAAACACTTTGGTAAAGAAGTCGCCGAGAAGCATATACCTGAGTTCATGATGTATCTTCCCCTAGAAAAGCAGGCAGATTTGATTAAGGGGCTATGGTGCGGCGACGGCTATCTAGATGTAAAAAGATCTAGAGCTTCATACTCTACTGTCTCGGAGGAGCTTGCGCATCAGATAAAGATACTGTTGCTTAGACAAGGAATAATCCCCTCAGTTTACGAAGAGCGGGAAAGTGTGTCTAAAGGAACCCACCACAGGAAGGGATATAGGATTTTTGTTCTCCACAAACCATCTCTCATGAAACTTTCATCCATATTATCTGTTGACTTAAATCTGAAGGAGAGATCAATAAGTAAGACATGGATAGAAGATAACATGTTGTTTACACCAATAACCAGCGTTGAGAAAATTGATTATAGTGGACTAGTGTACAACCTTGAAGTTAAGGATGCCCATTCCTATCTGACACCATCTTTGGCTTTGCACAATTGCGGCGATCTCATGTGGATCTACATCAAGGTCAAGGAAAACAGGATAGAGGATATTAAGTTTAAGACCTTCGGATGCGGCGCAGCCATAGCCACAAGCAGCATGATCACCGAGCTCGCAAAGGGAAAAACCATTGAGGAGGCGCTTAAAATCACCAGGCAAGACGTTGCCGACGCCCTCGATGGCTTGCCACCCATCAAAATGCACTGCTCCAATCTGGCGGCAGATGGTCTCAAAGCAGCGATCCTCGATTACATGAAGAAGAAGGGGATTAAGCCTCCTGAAGGCATAAAAATAGAATCTGAAACAGACGCTGACACCTGTAATGTTTGAATGCCCTTAGTAAGCCCAAGTTAAATTTTTGCCTAAAAGATTACTGCAAGGAAATCCAAATCTTCATTTTCTCTATTGATCATTTTTTATTTTTTTCATCTTTTTTCTTGGATCTAATTTGCCCTATTCAATGCATTCTCCAAGTTCATCTTTATGAATCGAGACTCTGCGGCGATACCCACTTCAACAGGGGCGTTGCTCTCATCAGCCTTGGATAGCGCCTTGACTGCAAGCATAATTGCCTCCCTCATATTGAGGTCCTCGCGATATTCTTCCCTGAGCATACCTGTTGCATTCTCGCAGTTCATTCCAATAGCCATTGCCTTTCCGCTTATCATGAGTCCCATTGGGTCTATCTGATAGAGGTGGTTTCCTGTCCGGTCACTTCCGACCACTATTAGAGCGGCACCCAACGGGCGGACGCCGCTGTACCGCGTGAACTGGTACATAAATTGGGTGATATGGTTAACTATAGATCTCACATCGATAGGATCCTCGAAGACTACTCTGTGCCTTTGCGCCTCAAGACGGGCCTCGTCTATAAGCAGATTGATGTCACCTGTGTATCCGGCACCGGCCATGCCAATGTTCTCGTCGACGATGTGGATCTTTTCCACAGGATTTATGAGTGGGTCAGTGTCCTTCATGCGGGTGACCATCAATGAGAAGTCTTTGCCTCTGATCCCTACCACCGGAGAACCGTGCCTCACGGCCTCGGCTGCGTATTCCACTTGTATTAGTCGACCATCGGGAGTGTACAATGTGAAGGGCCTCTCATACCCGAATTCTCTTGACATCATTGACCATTACCTCCTATGTCCATCCATTCCATGCCCTCTTTGGTTATCTTTAAGACTTGAATTCCATTGCCGGAGCCAGGATCCCTCTCCATGGCGGCCCTGACGGCTCTCGCAGCCACACTTGCTCCATCAGAGACTTTGATTCCCTGTCTATAGCTCCCCTCCAGAAGACCGAAGGCCATTGGTGAGCCGGAACCCGTTGCGGTGAATTCTTCATCGGTTATTGCCCCGCTTACATCGGCCTCAAAGAGTCTCGGACCAGTCTCATCAATTCCTGCTACCAATATTTCCGTTACATAAGGGGCATAGCTGCGCATCCCAGAATACATGATGTTTGATAGGAGCTTTGCAGCCTCTTTAACAGTGAGCTGGAACCCTCTCCTCAACTCTATCAGCTTTGCCTCAGCCTTGACCAAATTTATCAAGTAGTTAGCATCTGATAATTGTCCGGCTATGGCGACGGCTTTGTTATCGTCCAAAGCGTAAATCTTTCTGACACTCTTCGAGCCTATCATGCCTCCCTTGCTAGCCCTTCTGTCAGAGGCTAGAACTACACCATCAACACATTTCACTCCAACAACCGTGGTCATTTGTTGCACCATGTATCTGATGTATCGAAGCTCTATTATTGACCAGCTTTTGTCAAATTAGGTCAAGTTCAAGGTTCTAAGAAGAAGCATAATGGCGCCTGTTTCTGTGGAGTGCCCTGATGATCTTCTCGTACAACTTCAGGGCAACCTCACGGGCTCTCTCTTCCTCACCGGGGGGGAATGAGGAGACCGAGACCTCAAGCATATTCCGCTTTATCGACACTAAAAGTTGTATCTCCCCGTCCTCGGTCACCCACTTCAAGTCAAAACCCTCATCAGTCATTGAGCTACCCAGCCAACGAGCACATCCAAACCATCTTCCCCTGAGCATCCCTGCCGCGGATTCCGCGGTAAGCCCGCTCGGCAAATAAAGCTGTCCGATTACCATCTTCTGGCACTGCTCTCCATTTCTACTTATAATGCGCATCCCCTTCCTACTGATCAGATATCCGTCCCCATTCTTCTCAATAAGCCCCATGGAGTAAAGTCGGTTTAGGCTCCTTGCAAGCTTCTCCTGGTGCACTCTGAGGCTGCGTTTTAATCCCTGAAAGCTAAAACTTGTGTCAGAGCTTGATGCCAAGAATTGTATTACCTTCGAGTCTACCTCGCCAAGATCATTGATAAGGCTCATAGACCCCCCCTCCGAATATATTTCTATGCGATATAATTCACTACGAGATATATAGGTTTTTTGCTTTTTGTTTTCCTCATTCGGTAAACTTCAATAACCAGATCATATTATTTAGAGGGTGCAAGTAATGGTTCTGAGACACTAGTCTCCCATGGTGATTATCATGATAATACCCATTACGGTTCCTTTCCCAAAGGACTGGGGGAAAGGGGATAGCACCCACTGCTACCTACTGAAACGCGGGCTTACAATTCTCATAGACGCGGGTCTAGACAGCGGAGATAATAGGACATACATTAGGAGAACACTGAAGGAGGTAAATGGTTTGAATATCGACTACATTCTAGTGACACATGGACACTTGGACCATTTCGGTCTGGCAGGGTATCTTCAGAGGGAGACTGGGGCAGAAATCTTGGTACATGAACTTGACGCAGCCGCATTGAAAGACTATACAAAGGCGATCTCATGGTTTGACGAGGTTTACGAATTTGCGGTTGAGGGGGGTTACGAACCTCAAGAATTGGAAAAAATCAGGTGCAAGATGTTGATCGCAATAGAGATGATGCACGGTCCAGACGAGGTTAAGCCATTCAAGGAGCTGGAATTAGATCTAGAAGGAATTACCTTAAGGTCGCAGAATCTCCCTGGACATACCCCTGGCAGCGTAGGTTACACCTTGGGGGAGTCCATATTCTCGGGGGACGTGGCTATAGAGGGAAGTACTGTCGTTGGTGAGTTCAGGCAGGAGATGAACTCGCTACAGAAACTGAAGAGCTTCAAAAACATATTTGCAGGTCACAGGAAGACGCCTCTGTCGGTCGCTGACATTGAGTCACTGGAAGTCCACTTTGTTAACAGGCTTGAGGAAGTCCTCAGAACCGTGAGGAGGGGCATGAAATTGAGGGATATTGTGAGTTCTATTTATGGTGAGCTGCCAGAGGAAAGCTTCATAAGAAATATAATACCGATCAGGCAGACCCTGTCTTACCTAAAGTATCTAGAAGAAGAGGGATATGTGGTCAAGAATGGTCCACTCTGGATTGCGGTTAAGGAAAGCTTGTAAAATTGTGAATTGCGTGGATTATTTAGAAACTTAAGCAGGGGACGTTTTAGGAATGTGTGTTTTTATACACATACATTTACATTTATTCGTGTCCGCTGCTAGCCCTTAAGGGGTGGCGGTCCTCTCTGTCCTTTTTAAAATTGAAGGTTTGCTCCACCGCTAGGAGTACAATCAGCTTGCACTTTTTACCGTGTTCATTACATCACATCAAAGTTTATACAATAAACTACTTTACCACCATAAATTGAAAAATTTAAAAATACAGCTTGTTCTACATTTTATACAAATTGAGTGTTGGGCGAATAAAAGGTGAACAAAACATGTATCTTGACAACACAGATCTAGACATATTAAGGCTGCTCCAAGAGGATTCTAGGACCAGTTACAGGAACATTGCAAATAAACTTGGTTTATCCGTGGGGACTGTGCACAATAGGGTCAAGAGGCTAATGAGTGAGGGCATAATAAGGAGTTTCTCCACGATCTTGGACCCGGAGAAGCTGGGGTTCGAACTTACAGCCATAATACTCATGCAGGTCGAGGGAGCACACATAGTTGATGTAGAGAAAACGCTAGCTAGATCTCCCCCTGTGATAGCTGTCTACGACATAACGGGCGACTTTGACATAGTCATAATTGCAAAGTTCAGGGGAAGAGCTGAGCTGAATAAATTCATAAAGGACGTACTCAGGATGCCATACGTCAAGCGGTCAGTAACGAGCATAGCCCTGAACGTGGTAAAGGAGGATGTCAAGCTAAGCCTTTGATGCCTTGGTTTGGCTAATTGAAGGAAAATCTTCCGAGGCGGGCGCTGTATCTAACCATTTCTGATGCAACCCTGACAGCGGATCTGACGGTTCTGAACACCGGCAGATTGTGCCGCCTAAAGGTCCTTGCACACTCACTGAGCTCCTCCCCGAGGACGTCCACTACAAAGATCGGTTTTTCATAAATGCGAACCAATTCTGATATCTTCTTAGCGTACTCTACATCCTTTTCCACTGCCGCGGGTATGGCTATCGATCCCAAGACGCCATATCCTATGAGGAAGACCATGTCAAAGTCACTCTCTACCAATAATCTAACCGCTCGGTAGTAAGCCTCAGAATTTATTGATGCTACCATATCTAGTGGGTTTCTTTTCGACCAGTATGGGGGCAGCAAACCATCCAGCTCCCTCGTTAGAGATTCGGATAATGGTTTCAGATGGATCCCGGAATTCTCAAGGGCATCCGCGCATTCAATCGCCCACCCCCCACCTGAGGAGACTACCGCTGCAGACCTTCCATGCGGTAGAGGCAAGGACGAAAAGGCGTATGCCAGCTCAAACAGCTCTTCTGTATCCTTCGCCTGAACGACAGAAAACTGCCGGAAGATCCCTTCTAGAATGGACGACTCGACCGCTATGGCTCCAGTGTGGGATGCTGCCGCTTTAGCTCCGGATGGTGTAGAGCCAACCTTTAATATTATAGTGGGTTTATTTGAAGCGACCTTGCGGAGGGCATCTATAAAAGATCTCCCGTCCTTCACAGACTCCATGTAAATTGTTATAACCTTTGTCGTTGGATCATCACAAAGATAAAATAAGAGTTCAGGGAGGGAGACGTCGGACTCATTGCCAATGCTTATGAATTTACTGAACCCTATTCCTGCCTTCTTTGCCCATGCGAGCATGGTGGTCCCCACAGCCCCGCTCTGGGATATGAAAGATATATTGCCTTGTTTTGGGACCATCAATGTGAAGGTTGCCGTCAGGTTATTGAGGGAGTTGTAAAGACCCATACAGTTCGGACCAACTATCCGAACACCTTTCTCTTTTGCGACCTTCAGGACCTCCCTCTCCAGTTCCATCCCCCTTTCGCCAGTCTCCTTGAAGCCGGCGGTTATAATTACGGCGTAGGGGATGCCCTTATCCCCACACTCTTCTATGACAGATGGGACTGTGAGAGCAGGGACTGATACTATTGCGAGGTCGGGGACGGCAGGGAGCTCTCTAACAGACCTGTAACACTTCAGCCCAAGGAGGTCTTCACATTTTGGGTTTACTGGGTAGACGTGCCCAGAAAACCCCCCACTTAGGACGTTCTTCAAAATTATGTGACCTAAAGCATGCGGATCCCGCGAGGCACCAACTATGCAAATTTTTTTAGGGAAGAAAAGTTCATCCATCTAGAGTCACCTAAGGCGCCCCGTCCTCTAGGGCGGGGTTCTCTAACAATGCCTTACACCCTCAGTCATTTCCTGATGAGGCTAGCCAGCATTTCATATATGGTGAGGCGGAATTCTCTCTTGATAAAACTCTTGGATCTGCTCCATAATGATTTAAGGAAAATTATTCTTGGGGTCGGATATTCTATCTCGATCGAAGATCCGAAGGCGTCTTTAACACACTCTAGGATGAGAGTCACCATATCGTCAATTAAGCTAGGTCTGTTCTTCACCTCGAAGGAAAATTCCTCTCCAGTGGCTGGATCCACGGTGGTAAGCTCATTAATAGTCTCAGTTAATATGGTGCCTACCACACTTTCAAGCTCCCAAAGGTCAATGTATCCTTCCATGGAGTGGGCAGGAAAGGCTGATGCATATATCAGGTCTGAAATCTTCTCAGATGCGGAGAATATGGCTTTGTCTACCCCAAGCCGGGTCAGGGACTCTCTTCTGCGTAGGGGAGAGGTTCTTGTCAAAACCAGCCCTCTTATTTTATTCATTGGTTGCCCTAATTCAAAAAGTTTCTGGTTTATGGGTTACTGAGCCTATCCATCAAAGCAAATTTTGCTCATGGCGCCATTAGTAAACTGTGTTGGAAAAAGCGATAGATGCAGTGTGAAATACCATTTCAAGAGCGGCGCCTTTTTTTAAAGTTAGGACTCACTTCCGAGGAGGTAATTCACACCGATCTGGTTCTCTATTGGCACCTCAATCGAGGCATACAATTAAAAACTAGAAGGTTCAATAGTGCATTCAACAGGGCGAAATTGAGGGGTTAATATCAAATTGCCGAGAAGAATTGTAACCAAAAAGAGAAAGAAGATGGGGAGAATGTTCTTTGAAGCTAATGCTGTGTCGAGCAGCATGGGTCTAAATGATATCATGGACATCATATTCACAAGCGCCGAATCTTACCGAGAGATCGCGACGGTCCTACTCGAATGGATAAAGTCAAAAAGTGACCAGGAAAACCGTGGGAAGGTCAGATGGGTCACCACGAGCGAAATGTCCAACTACATCAATGAAAGGTTGATGCCAAGGAGGAGGAGCGCCGCATACGCGGTAATAAAGAACTACCTCATACCACTCGGGATCCTGGAGTACCGGCCTTCTGAATCCAAGTACATACTAAGCAGGGACTTCGCAGGAGCCCTCAAAAGGCTTGCGGAGGCCTATACCAAGTGGACTAGTTAAAAGCTTATATAACATGGTTATAAAATATATAACGTGATCATTTTGACGCAAAATCCCAAATGGGTGGGCATAGGCTCAAAATTTGCACACCTGACAGCAGCTCACCCATGTTTTGGCGTCAAAGCCCACTATAAGGTCGCGAGGATCCACCTCCCTGTGGCGCCGAGATGCAACATCCAGTGTAACTACTGCGTCAGGAAGATAAACAAGTGTGAGAACAGACCAGGGGTCTCAGCATGTATATTGAGCGCAGAGAGAGCCATAAAAAGGCTAGAGGCCGAAATAAAGAGTGTTCCTAACCTTAAAGTTGTAGGAATAGCTGGACCAGGGGAGAGCCTTGAGAATCAGTCAACCTTTGAGACATTGTCGATCATTAGGGAACGGTGGCCAGAGCTCATCACATGCCTTTCAACGAACGGACTTTTGGTCGAGGAAAAAGCAGCCGAGCTCGAAGCCCTAAATGTTAGAACTGTGACCATAACGATAAACGCCATAGACCCAAAAGTTGGGTCCAAGATCTACGACTGGGTCAAGTACAATGGCAAGATCTTACGAGAGGAAGAGGGGGCAAAACTTCTCATTGGAAAGCAACTAAAAGGCATCGAAACTCTTGTGGAAAGAGGAATAGTTGTTAAGGTAAACACAGTACTCATACCAGACCTGAACATGGAAGAGATCCCAAAGATCGCCGAGGAAGCAGCTAAAAGGGGAGCAAGTTTGATGAATATAATACCTCTTATACCAATGCACCGTTTTAAAGAACTCAGAGGGCCTGCATGTACAGAGCTTGAGATGGCGAGGGGCATCGCAGAAAGGTACATCCCACAGTTCAGGCTCTGTCGGCAATGCAGGGCTGACGCGTGCGGAGTGCCTGGGCTTGAGAGTAAAAAGATCGGGACCGAATATTTCCATGGCTAAGAAGCGTTCTTTGCTAGGGACTTTAGATCCTCACTCTTCGCGTATTTTATTTTCCCCCTGAGTTTGACCTTCACTTTGGTTGATGCCGGAAGTAGGATTGCTAGATCCTCTGATATTGGTATCTCTACGCTCTTTTCACCTTCATTGGAAGTACATTTGGCCTGAAGATCTATCTTATCCCCGTTTGACGGTATTATTATTTCTCCCGTGTGCTGTTTAACTGACTCTGCCAGACTCAAAAGATTTGCCTCTTCCCCATGGACAAGTACCAACTTCTCTGGCTTGACCCTGGATATATAGTTGCAAAGTTCGTTGTGCATTGCATGGGCGGAGATTTCAAAGGCTGAGACCTCACATTTAACCTTCACATCAACATCTTTCCTAGTTATCATGTCGAATAGCTTAAACTCTCTCACATTGTTTATTAGATCATAACCGACTGTACCTTTTTCCATATGACCAAGTATCCCTATAAGGTTCTTCTCAGACGATGCCATCCTGATCATATGCCATACGCTCCACCCCCCTCTGAGCATCCCCGATGGAGCCATTATTATGCAAGGATCATCCTTGAGGTGGAGGCGCCTCCTCTCCGAGAGTGATTTGAAGGTCTTTAGTGCTTCCCACCTGAAGGGGTTTATATTGTTGAAGAGGTAGCCCCTCCTGACCCTGTCGTCCATGTATATCAGGAACTGTTCGTAGACACGGAGAGTCTCTATCGACATACCCTCCAGATATATGTCCACATTGGGTAGTTTATTCCAGTTATCCTTAAGGATCTTCAGGACTTCCTGGGTCTTACCTACGGCGAATATTGGAATAAGAACTTTTCCGCCCCGCTCCAGAGCCGCCCTTATGGAGTCCACAAACTCCCTGGCAAGTTCTTCCCTGCCCTTCCTGTTCTTGCCGCCATATGTCCCTTCGCATATGAGCACATCAGGATAAGCCAAGTCGTCCGTTCTCCAGTACCTTAGGTGGTTTGAGGAGGTCCCCAGATCGCCTGAGAATATTATTCTAAAACCATTGTAGAGGAACTCTGTCATAGTGGATCCGAGTATGTGCCCCGCATTGTGGAAGTTCACCTTGAGTTTGTTTAATTTGAAGACTTCGTGGTACGTGGTCGGCTCCGCCAGCTTCATCAGGGCGGTGTGCATCTCTTTTGAGGACCAGAGCCTCTCTTCGGGTGGCCACTCTCGCTCCATTAAAGATAATTCGTCCTGCCAGAGCAGATTGAGGAGGGCGAGCGTAGGAAGGGTCATGAATATCTTTCCTTTGAAGCCCTGCCGGACCAAGTTTGGTATTGCACCTGTGTGGTCCAGGTGTGCATGGGACACAAATACCGCATCTAAGTGTTGAATGTTGTTATTAAAGTGTGGGAGAGCGGACCTACCTCTGAGGGCCGGAGAGATCCCACAATCAAGAAGGAAGTGGTGCTGGTTTATATCTAGTTGGAGGCAAACCCTTCCTACCTCTTTCCCGCCTCCAAGGACCCTTAGCTGGGGCATCTTTGAAATCTCAACCTAAAGAGAGTTGTCTTTCAACATTTTTAAAGTTTTTTATTGAAAAAATTTGATTCCAGATAATTGA
>JACIVQ010000043.1 GCA_014361445.1 Methanosuratincolales archaeon
CATTTTTCTTTCATAGGTACCATGAATATTTACGTTTTTTATATTCTTATGTCACTCACAATACCCTCATATACTGGCGAAACATAGAGAGTGAAAAAGCCGCTGGGGACCTTTATGCGTCGACTCAAAATTGAATTTTGTGATGAAAATGGGCAGCAGGTCACAGTGGCATTGAGTGGTTCTGTTTCCAAGGAAAAATTGTTTAAACTTATAGAATTATTTGAAATCAAAGATAAAACGGATACTAGCTCAAAAACTCCGAAGACAATTAGAGAAAGAATCCTTGAGATCATTAACTCAAAGTTAAATTCCACATGGTTCACAAGCAAAGAGCTTTCATCATTATATTTTGAACAATTTCATGACTCTATAAAACCTAGTACTATATCAACATATCTCACAAGGTTGTATAACAATGGATATTTGGAACGTACTGGGAACCGTTCCTGCTGGCAGTATAGACTTGTAACAAAAACTACCAAAAATGTTGAAACTTTTATTAAGGAATTATATAAAAAATAATATCACAAATCACAACGACTGCTTCTCTTCCGCCATCACTAATTTTCTTGTCTCGTCTGGAACAATATATGTGTATGGCCAAGTCGTTTCATCGCGTATAATCTTTTTTTCTTCAGCCAATTTTTTTAGGGTTCTCGCAACGTGCTCCCTTGCTTTCCCAATGCTCTGCGCTATCGGCGTTGCGCTCTTTGTGCCAGGATTCTCTATCAGATACTTTATTATCGCTATTTCAGTTTGGTTTAATCCTCCCCTTTTTTCGCCAGTGGTTTGTATTGGGGCGGGCTGCGCGGTTGTCGAAGGCTGAGTCACTTTTTCTGACATTAATGGTTTTTCTGTTTTAACTAAAGTGCCTTCGGTCCTACTTAATCCTAAAAAATCAAACGTTGTTGGTTTAGGTGCAAGCTCTATTTTTCTCTCTATAACAATCTCTTGCAGCCTGTCATTCATTCTTTGAAGATCTAGTCTTAATCTGCTTATATCTGACTCCAAAAAAGCGATGTATTCTTCAATTCGCCTCAATCTTTCAACAAGATCGCGCCTAATAAGTACCAATTCTGCTTTTAATTCCTCCACCAACCTACTCCTATCATTAAAGTTAGACATCTTATTTTCAATATAACTATGATGTTTGATGTTTTAAGGTTTTTGGTTGTGAGTGACTAATTATCACTAAATTTTGTTTATGTTTTTAAATCGTGATTATATATCACACCACTGTCACAATCACATGACATGTTTTGCTATTAAATCAATTTTGGTAATTATTCCTACCATGCGCCCATGGTCGTTCACTAAGACTGCTGGGCTTCCTGATAAAAGGAGCTTTGTAACATTTTCGATACTCGTATCAACATTCACAACTGGAAAAGGATCTTCTTTTAAATATGAAACTTTTCTTTTTAATAATTCTTTTATGTTTTCTTCTTTTAGTTTTTTTAATATTGTGTCCTCTCTAATACTGCCAACTAATTTATTTTCATGAAAAACAGGAAGCTGAGAAATCCCATGCCTCCACATCAATTCAACAGCCTTGCCTATGCTTTCTTCTAAGTCTACAGAAATTACTGGTTGATGCATAATGCTGCCAGCTGATTGTTTAACTTCACTTACTTCTTCACTTAAAACATTCAATATCTTTCTTAGAGTCGAAACTCTAGGATCAACACTACCTGACTCTATCCTGGCAACTAAAGATTGGCTAATTCCTGCTTTTTTGGCCAGCTCCTTTTGGGTTAAACCTGCCCTCTTCCTTAAAATTCTCAATTCTTGGGGCGTTGGAGGTAAACCAACCATTTATATTTGTCCTCTTTTTAATTACTTTTTTCAAACTAATATTTAATTTACGGTGGCCTCTTAAATGCAAAAAAGAGCAAGGATCTACGTGAAAGGTCTTGTACAAGGTGTAGGATTTAGACCTTTTATTTATACGATTGCTACCCAACACAATCTTAGAGGCTATGTTTTGAATTTGGGAGATGCTGGTGTAGAAATAGTTGCTGAAGGCGAAGAATCTGCTATTAATAATTTTATTCAAGACATTCGGGGAAAAAAGCCATCTGTAGCCAGGATCGATGATATAGAAGTTTTCTGGGAGAAAGCCATCGGTGAGTTTAAAGATTTTAGTATCTCCAAAAGTGATGTAAGAAAGCTTAGTGTGAACTCTGTGATACCAACTGATCTTGGGATATGTGATTTATGTATCACAGACATTTACAAAAATGGGAGATGGCATCACTATCCATTCACAGCGTGTGCACAGTGTGGTCCTAGGTTCACAATTTTATACAATTTACCATACGATAGAGAAAACACTTCAATGTCTGATTTTCCTCTATGTACTCATTGTCAAGCAGAGTATGAAAATCCTTTAGATCGTCGCTATGATGCTCAAGGAACTACTTGTTCAATATGTGGTCCGCGTCTTGATCTATTCGATAAAGAAGGGAATTATCTGGAAGGGGACCCACTACAAACCGCAGCTAAACTTCTAATTGAAGGGAACATTATTGCTGTTAAAGGCATCGGCGGTTTTCACATTGCTGTAGATGCCACAAATGAAGAATCTGTTGAAGAACTCAGAAAAAGAAGGAAGCGCCCAAGTCAACCGTTCGCTGTAATGTCTCGATCTATCGAGAAAATAAAAAAATATGCTGAAATTTCGGCCCTTGAAGAAGAATTGCTTAAAAGTCATTATAAGCCAATAGTGGTTCTTCAAAAATCCCCCACGTATAATTTAGCAGAATCGGTCTCTCCTGGCTTAGATTCAATAGGCGTCATGTTACCCTACACTGGAATACATCTTTTGCTTTTGGATTTTTTTGATAAAGATGCTTTAGTTATGACGAGTGGAAATTATCCTGGAAGACCAATTGCAATTGACAATTCCCAAGCTTTGAAGGAACTGAAGAATATCGTCGATTTTTATCTAATACATAATAGAAAAATTGTGAATCGATGTGACGACTCCGTAATAAAGGTAGTCGATGGGGCACCTTTATTTCTCAGGAAATCTAGGGGATATGCGCCGTCATACTTAACTGTACCATGGAATATGTCCTCAAAAACAATAATTTCTGTAGGTGGAGAGTTTAATGTTACAGGATCAATTTTTTTATATAATAAAGTTATTACAACACAACATATTGGTGATGTAAATGATTTAGATACATTGGATTATTTGAAGAATGCTTTATCATTTATACTTAAAATTTATGAAATAAACTCTATTTCCAAAGTAGCGCATGATCTCAATCCTGGCTTCTTAACCTCAAGATACGCAAGGGAACTTTCTGAAAATTATGGTGTTTCAACAATTCCTGTTCAACACCACCACGCACATATGGCTGCACTGATGGCCGAACATTCTTTGGCAAATGATACAAACATTGTGTGTATCACTATAGACGGTGTGGGCTACGGAACTGATGGTAATGCTTGGGGTGGAGAGATTCTTCTTGGAAATTATTCGAACTTCGCCCGAGTTGGGCATCTTCGATACCAGCCTATGCCAGGGGGCGACCTCTGTGCGTATTACCCTGCAAGATTTTTAGCTTCTATGCTTTCCACTATCATGAACGATTCCGAAATCTTTCAGTTATTTGAAAAAAAATACATAAAATATTTACGTTTTGGGTCACATGAATTATCAGCAATATTAAAACAATCTAAAAATCAAAATATTATTTTTTCTTCAAGTATGGGGCGCTTGCTTGATGCAATAGCTGTTTTGTTAGATGTTTGTGCTTATAG
Organism: Methanosuratincolales archaeon; assembly: GCA_014361445.1. Classification (GTDB taxonomy): domain Archaea; phylum Thermoproteota; class Methanomethylicia; order Methanomethylicales; family Methanomethylicaceae; genus WYZ-LMO10. The sequence goes on from JACIVQ010000043.1 coordinate 3,772, forward strand.
AACCTACGAAGGAGAGCCTCCCATTCGGCTTGAAGCTTTTGCTAAACAAGGTAAGCCCTCTAACATCAACTTACGACTTCCAGTCAAGAATGATAATAATAAGTATATTATTGATACTTCAGAATTTATTTTGTCAATTATTGAAAACATTAAAGATAACAAAACACAAAATTTAGCTTACGAGATACATAGGGTTTTGGGCGAAACTCTTGGAGAGCTTGCTTGTCAAATTTGCGATGAATATGGGATCTCATTAATAGGCTTATCTGGAGGTTCTGCTGTTAATAATCTATTAGTTAAATATATAAAACAATCAATTGATAAAAATAATAAAAAATTAATACAACACAAATTCCTACCACCTGGAGATGGATGTATCTCTGTTGGTCAGGCTGTTGTTGCATCACAATGTGATTAAATCACACTTTAATGTGATTGTGAATTTTTACCCCCAAACCTCATTTTGCCCCACTCAAGCAATTAAATAACTTCTTAAAATCATAAAAATAGGCAGTATTTGACGTCGCAGATCATCAATTGATGGTCATACAATGAACATGAGGTATTTTGATTTTAATTCGTGATTTTTATAAGTATGTGACGCCTCTTGGCATGATTAAAAATGTGACTTAAGTAAAAAAGTAAGCTAGTGCACCAATAATAAATAATACTAATAACAAGATTACTGCTCTCTGTTTTGCCTTTCTTATACTTTTATCGGCCAAGAACCAAAGTTTTTCAATTCCCCGATCCCCCAAGAAATGTAGCCCTTCTAAGCTTATCTTGGAAAATTTTACATTACATTCTTCTTTCTCTGAATCTGCCTTCTTAACAAGCTCAATAACTTCCCTCATTATTAAATTCCAATCTACTCGCTTACCTATTGGGGAATATCCTTCCCTCGCTTTTCTAGCAACTACCACATGGGTATCCGTAGTAGCTATTTCTGAATTTGGATAGCCCTCTTTTTTTAGAGCTTCAATTAACTTATCTCTAAGACCTACTACCATATTATTCCCATCAAATACCACATACACTGTTTTTTGACCTTTAACCTCAATAACCATAACCATTATGCCTGCGTCTCCAAACCCCTCGGATAAGGAATACCCCTCAATTTTTGAATTTGAAAACCCAACGAGTGGAGTACTGACTGACTCTTTTTTCAACTCCTCCATGCATTCTTGTAAAACCTCTAATAAGTCCTCCTCGTCCTTTTTTTCAAATTCTTTATACGTCTCGTCCATTACGTTATGTGCATCCACTATAACTCCATCAGAAAATCCCATTTCTGCCATTTTTTTCCTACAGATCTCATTAATATGCTCCGGTAGATCCTCGGTAGGAATTGGCGATCTTGTAATCACAACTAAGGGCACCCCGTCTAAAATTTGACATGTTAGTGTGACGCTTCCTTTCTTTTTAATAACTGAACGGGTTACCCCGTCTCCTCTATCACTTGAGCTTAAAGATAAAACAGATTGAATTATCAAATCACACTCTTTTGACAATATCAGGTCTTTCTCATGAGTAGTAGGAGTATGAAAGATCAGAGGATTAATTCCGTTTTCTTTAAGTTTCAAGGCAAGTTTGGTAGGGAGCTTGCTACTGCCGAACTCTCTAAAAGGACCAGGGTGTACGAATGGTGCTACAACCTTTCCTCTTATCGTATTTCCCTTAAAATCAAAAATCATTACCTCTGTTTTATCAACAACTGCTAAAATTTTTAGTATTTTCTCTAACAAGCCTGTTTTATCGAGCATTAACGCCTCAAGAAAAGCCCTGAATAAGGTGAAGGTACCATATCCTAGGGTCTCTTTCCCGACTTTTTCAATTGAAATAATATACCAGAGAGCTCCAAGGAAAGAAAAGAGACTCATAAAAAGGAAAATTACTAAAAATAATTGAATATTCAGTCCATGTAAAAACCCAAACACATAAAGTGTACTCGAGTGAAATAAAATAATTAGAAAAGGCTGGGAGATGCCTACCACAAATAGTCTTGGAATTTTTAATGGGGTCATCGATCCAATTACGATGGTGCTTAAGGCCGTCAAAGCTCCACATGATATAAAATAGATTTTTTCAATAGCTAGCGTATCATTAAATGCCTTGGAAATTCCTGCTCCAATAATAAGGGTCAACCCTAAAATGAAAAGTTCGAAAAAAGTCAAACCAAAAACTCGTTTAAAAGTCAAAAAACCTTCTCTTATATTTGCTCTAATCAAGAAGGCACTCAAAATGCTTGCAATTGATAATGCAAAAAATCCATCAACTATCCCGAAGAGCTCTTTCGCATTTCCTATTATTCCATAGGCAATGAATCCCACAAGAATTCCGAATATGATGAAACCCAACAATAGGTAATTTCGACTGGGAAGACTAAACACATTTTTATACTTCTTAGCAAGTCCCTCTGTGAAGGACAAAACCTACCTCTCCACATCATCAATAATCATAAAAAGTTAAAAACCTATTCAATTAATTCAAAGATAAAGTTATCTTAAGAGGGACATAATGGTGTTCGAGGTTTCGTGGAGTGACGGCGTGCTGGTCGAAAACGATGGTATTAGGATGCTTTTAGATCCTTCTAGATTTACTAATATTTCTGCTAATTATTTTTTCATTTCCCACGCCCACAAAGATCATACATCCGGATTTATGGAAAATAATAAAATCAAATATTCGACCACTCAAACAATTAGCCTCTTTGAAGGGATGTTTAAAAAGAAGGTAAAAAATGCTGTTTCATGCGTTTATGGACAACCATCAGATCTCCATAAACTAGAGCTCAAAATTGTCAATTCTGGTCATGTTTTTGGTTCCGGAGCTCTCGTTCTCACAGACAGAGATGTGACATTTCTTTATACAGGAGATTTCAATTTCACAGACACTTTAACACAAAAGGCCATTACGCCGATTGAGTGTGATATCCTGGTAGTGGAAACAACCTATGGACGACCAAACTTTACTTTTCCCCCAAGGGAAGATGTTTATTATGATATTGTTGAGTGGACTGCTAAAACCATCAAAGAGAATAACTTGCCGATTTTCTTAGTTTATCCAATTGGCAAAGCCCAAGAAATTACCAAGCTTTTTAATCTGTTTACCACAATTCCGGTTGTCACACATCCTGCGATCTCTAAGGCGAATGAAATTGTTAACAAGTTTGGCGATACTTTAACTTACTATGATTTATTAATAGACGGTGCCGAATTGATAAAAAGCAAAAACTGTGTGGCTCTGTTTCCTTCAACGTTCTCTCCAAAAATACTGAAATCAACATACCCTTGTGCCAAAATAGCTGTTGCTACTGGTTGGACACTTTTGTACAGCAATAAAAATATCGATGCCTCTTTTGCTCTAAGTGGGCATGCTGATTTTCCACAGTTAATTCAGTTTATTAAAGCATGCCGTCCAAAAATGGTCTACACAATTCATGGATATGCGAGTGATTTTGCTATCAGATTAAACAAAATGGGCATTCATGCTAAGCCTTTGTTTAGATAATTTAAAGACCAATAAAGATATGTGCTAATATTACACTAACCATTACCAAAACGCATCCCACGACTACGTAGGTGGGCTTCACTTTTATTCCATGTGTTTCATCCTCAAAGAAACGTATTAGTCCAGCGCCTGTCATTGGCATTGGAGCCTCTTTCTTTTTTTCACTTTTTGGCATAAACTTTCCCCAAAACTGAATTTAATTTACCCTTTTTAAGCATTACGTATATTACCTTCTTTTTACAAAAATATTTGTTGTTTGTTTTGAGGAGGCCATTTTATGGCAAAAAATGAACTCAACGCCAGAGAAGCCTTCAATAAGATCTTGAGTAGTATGGAAGCCCACCACGAAGTCATGAAAAACGCACTTCCCATGATTGCCAGTGAAAACGTTCCGAGCCCCGTTGTTAGGGAGGCATTAGCAAGCGATTTTGGTAACAGATATGCAGAAGGATGGGTTGGAGAAAGGGTATATGCGGGGTGCCGATACCTAGACGAAGTTGAAGCTATCGCTATTGAACTAGGGAAAAAGCTCTTTCACGCCGAATTTATCGATGTAAGACCCGTTTCGGGGGTATTTGCAAATCTTGCTGCTTTTTCGGCATTTGCAAATCCTGGAGATCTTGTTTTATCCTGCACTATTCCTACAGGTGGGCATATTAGCCACGCAAAGAAAACACTAGGGGGCACTGCTGGAGCGATAAGAGATCTTGATGTTCAAAATTACCCATTCGATGAAGAAAATTTCAATATAGATGTGGATAAAACAATTTCGTTAGTAAAAGAGCTTGATTCAAAAGGTAAAAAACCAAAGATCTTTATTTTGGGGGCGAGCGTATTTTTATTCCCACACCCTGTAAAGGAAATAGTGGAGCTTGCTAAAACTTATGATTCTAAGGTTTTATATGACGGGGCACATGTTGCTGGTCTTATAGCTGGTGGCATCTTTCAAGATCCATTAGGCGAGGGTGCTGATATCTTTACTATGAGCACTCATAAGACTTTGGCAGGACCGCAACACGGAACCATTGCCTCATGGTCAAAGTATTCAGAATCAATAAAACGGGTGGTTTTCCCAGGTTTGTCAAGTAACCATCATCTTCACGCAGTTGCCGGGGTGGCTATTGCCTTTGCGGAAGCTCTTGAATTTTATCATGAGTATGCAAGGAATATTGTGACTAATTCAAAGACTTTAGGACAAGCTCTCTATGAAAGGGGTATCAATGTCCTATACGAAAAGAAAGGTTTTACGGACTCACACATGTTACTTATTGATGTCACAAAATATGGGAATGGCTTTGAAATAGAGAAAAAGCTTGAAAAGTGTAATATTATCGTTAACAGAAATCTTCTCCCATATGATAAGAGAATGGGTCGAGACTACCGAGCACCAGGTGGGATTAGGATTGGAACTCAAGAATTAACACGTCTCGGAATGGGAAAATCAGAAATGGTCGAAATAGCTGATCTAATGAAGAGCGTAATCATTGATGATTCTGATCCTGAGAAAATAAGATCAAAAGTTGCGGAACTTCGCAAAAACTTCCAAAAAGTCAAGTATTGTTTTTCTTCGATCCACGATGCGTATGATTATATAAAAATAAGGTAGAGTGCTTTTAGATGGACATCCGAACTGCCCAGGACTTGATGCTCCAAATCTATGGAGACCGTGATAAGAAACGTGGTGTAGAAGGTACTTTCATGTGGCTAGTAGAAGAAATTGGTGAGCTTTCAGTGGCTATACGGAAAAAAGAGATCAAAAATATTAAAGAAGAGTTCGCCGATGTGCTTGCTTGGTTGTTTTCCTTAGCAAATGTTCTTAATATAGATATATCCAATTGTTTCATGGAAAAATACTGCTATGTTTGCCCACGCTGTAAAAGTTCTCCATGTAAGTGCAATTTATAGGTGGTCGAAGTGTTTGTAAGTGAAGTAATGAATCAAAACGTCATTTATGCTGAAGTTCCTGGCAACAGAGAGCAAGTATTGAAAAAACTTATTGAAAAAAAAATCTCAGGGCTTCCTGTAGTGAAAAAAGGAACTAAAATGTTAGTGGGTATAATAACAAGGGAGGATTTGTTAAAACATTATGACGAAGAACAAATTGCCTTAATAATGAATACAGACGTGGTTACGGTGTCTCCAGATAGTCCTTTGCATGAGTGCATCAGGATCATGCGTGATACACACTATAGGCGAATACCCGTAGTGTCAAACAAAGAACTTAAAGGAATTATAACGGTAGGAGACATTGTACATAAAGTCCTTACAAAATCAAACTCTTCCTTAAAAGTTAAGGATCTTATGCAATCTAAATTCTTGACATGTTGGAGCAATACCCCCCTCTACATAGTTGGAAAGATCATGCAAATGGCTAAACAGCACGTTTCTTTAGCCATAAATGATGATGAAAGAATAGTTGGTATAATATCCAATACTGATTTGATAAAACATGTTGAAGTGAAAATCGAAGAAAAAAAATCTGTACTTAAATCAAGTTCGGAGAGCCAAGAGTGGGATTGGGAAACCTCTTCGGTTCTTTACATTACAAAAGGTAAGATTGCATTACCAAAAACTCCTCTACATCAGGTGATGTCTACTCCCTGTATTACCATCGGAGAGAACTCCAGCGTTGGAGAATGTGCCATCAAAATGCAAAAATACGATATAGACCAATTGCTTGTGACTAATGCTAAAAATGAAGTAGTTGGGATGATATTTGATACGGATCTTCTTAGGTCATTGTGACTCTATAAACTTGCTAAGTGACATGTTTTCTTCCTTTGTGACTGAGATAAGTGCCTTTAAACCTTTTTCAATTAGTTTAATTTGTTGCTGTATGAAAACTTCAAGTTGATAATCTTTGGTTAAAGAGAAAGCCGCATCAAGATATTTACTAATATTGCCTTCATGGACAGTTAAGGTTAAATTACCATTGCATTTTAGACAGACTCCTTTTAATGGAATTCTTCTATATTTGGTTCCACATTTGGTGCATCTGAACTTTTGAGTCGTAAAAGCCCTCATATTTCCTGCCAAATCTGGTATGAAGTGATGTTTAAGTAGACGTTCAGCCACATCCTTACTGTCCACAGAACGTATCTTTTTTGCTAGTTGTAATTGTTTTTTTACCTTATCCATCATCGTTTTCAATTTATCATATTCAGTAGTTAATGGTCCTCTTACTATTTCATTTGTATAAATTGAAAAGTTAAAATTTATATATTGGTCTATTTTTCCAAGTTTATTTTTCATTATAGTAATTAATTTTGAAGCCTCTTTTGGATCTTTATAAGACTCGCACAACTCATAGAATTCCAATGGTAATTCGGATACGGTCTCCATATTATGACATTCATCATCTACTTCAGAAGGGTCTATAATTGTTGTTAAAACTAAAGGGGCATCCATCAGTCCGCCAATTTTTTCAGGCAAATATTCCTTTGAAAAATCTATTAAAGCTTCAAGAGCCAACATTACCGCATCCTCATCACCATCGCAATTTCTTCTCTTGGCAGCATGCCAAAATGGATGTGCATAGCAAATGGAAGCTTTTGTAAATCCAATTATTCTACCTATTATGCCTGCAGAAGTATGTGGCGCAAGTCCTATAACAAGATGTCCTACGAGATCCTTAAAATTTTTAAGATTATAATATGGTTTCAGACCGTATACCTCTTTCAAAAGCTCATCTGTATAATTTGCAACTCTAAATAGGTACTTTCCGCACTCTTCAGGAACAATTATGTCTTGAACCTTTAACTCAATTAGTTGATTTGGATCGATTAAATCATTTCCTTTATAATCTTTGGTGTATCCTAATTCCTTAAGTTTGTTTATATCGGTTCCTATTTCTGATGGTCTGAAGTGTGTCAATGGTGCATTAGTTATATCAAATCTTATAGTGCCATCCTTGTAAACGTAAATCTTATGCTTACTTCGCAACACTCCCTTCTCAACAATCTCTGGAATTTTTTTTGGATTTGATAATCCTCTGACTCCTTTTATTATATTGGTCTTTGGGAAACCTAATTTTGTTACGATCTCTCCAATTTTTTCTATCTCAATTAACCTTGTTTTGAACGGTAATGTCCTCGAATTACATTTTTCACATAGTTCTTGCCTTTCATAGTAAGAATCACAATTTTGGCAATAATATAATTGTACTGTTTGAGTAAGACATTTTCTACATATGTTTTCATAAGTTACTAAATTACAATTTTTACATTTTTTCAAAACCAAATTTGCTTCAAAGGTTCCATTTTGAGTTGCTTTAAAAAGGTCTCGTTGAGCCCCGCCTGACAATCCGA
>JACIVQ010000044.1 GCA_014361445.1 Methanosuratincolales archaeon
AGCATGGAAAAAAGAGAAAAACGCTTGAATGGTAAATCTCTAATAAAGTTTAAGCCCGAGCTTTTGGGATCTTCTGGCTTCATAATCTCTCTTAGCAGGATTGTTGCGTAGAATCCCCTCGGTAATATGAACCTTACGGTGATCTTTGTTTTGCCGGGATTGAGCTCGTCTCCTGAATGGTCTAATATTTCAAGACCGCTGGGGTAGAAGACCGCCGGGCGCATATCACCCCAGAATTTCATCCCCATGACGTTTGCAAAATCACATGGCGAGATCTTCTCGCTGTCCAGAATTTTGGAGTATATTTGATAGTTTATCCCTTCCAGGTGAAGGTCGCTCCCAGGGACGGGCATCAGGAGGACTGCCCTCTTTGATTCGACCAGCTTTCTCAATTTTTCTAAATTGGAGCGTGTGACCTTTATGGACCGTGAGGGGTTTAGGGAGTTGTCGAGAATGGATACTGTGTCGCCCAGGTCTATGTAGTTTAAACCATAATTCGCCCACCTTTCTGAAAGCGCCAGGTTGAATAAGTAGGACTGATAAGCATCCACAAACAGTCGGAGGAGGCGCTTAGGGAGAGATTCTAATGAGTGCATATGGTCCGCGCCTGAGAGGAGCGCCCCAATAACTTCCCGCTCGTACAGCAGAAAAGGGGGGATCGACGATAGGGCTGACTGCAGATCCCAAGTCGCCTTGAGGTTTTGTCTGAAGTGGAATATTTGGCGCGGCTCGCTCTCGTAAGGCTCTGCCAGAAATTCCCTCACGGCGCTCTCAAATTCGCCCCTCATAATGTGCTTTCCAACCTTGTGGGTATTAGGTCGGGTGGTTCCGAATCTTTGGTGACCAAAATAGCCTGGCAGCCAGCTCAAGCAGCAGAGCGTCTCTGCGGGCGTCAATTCCCCATTTAAAGACCTTATTGTTATTGTGAACCTGTTTCCTTTGAGCTCTCCTGGTCTGACTCCCCACTTAGAGGTACCGACACTCCACACCTCCAAGTTATTGAGCCTAATCGGCTCTGTAAGTGGGCGACTGATGGAGATCAGCTGGTAAGTAACCGCCCTCCTGTCCTTTATGCCAGCAAATGAAACCTTTGCCGAGAGACGCCTTTGTAGTAGCGCTATGGTAGGGAGCAGGTCTCTAGAGGTCTTCTTTAAAACGGCGAGTGTGTAAGGACCCCTCCCCCTGCTCAGTGACTTTAGTGATTCATTAACGATAATACCTTCTGGGGTGATTTCCTCGACCAAGAAATCTTCTGGCTTGACTCGGATCTTGCCACCTATTCCTTTTCCAGGAGTGGAGTAGTAAAGAATCCCTAATGAACGTTCTAGATGGGACAAGGTTGGAAAGGTTGGCATGGTGATCACAGGAGCTTCAGGTGACCGACTACCTTGTCAATAAGGTATGTTGGGGCAGGACCGATCCCAAGACAAGTTATAGTGCCCGGGTCAAGCTGAGTCAGACCAGCGTCTGATATTAGGGAATTGGGAATGTTCTCTCTCTCCACAGATTTTTTTATTTCAAGGAGCCCATCAAGGGTTTGCGTCTTGAGCACCACCTTCTTCTGCCCTTCTCTCATCCAATTGAGCGCCCAATCAGGTCTGATATTCTGAGTGGCGACGTATGAGGAGATCGAGGCGTGGGCTACTTGGGCGGCGAGTTTTCCTTTGGTCATCTTGAGGTCCTGACGTACCACGATCGCTTGCTTGTATTCAAATTCCATAGTACGAGTTTTAAAGAAGATTGAATAAAAATGTATCGAGGAAAGGAGATGGCGCGGGAGATCTTGGTGGTCGGAGGGGGGCCTTCCGGGCTCGTGGCGGCAACAGAGGCAGCCCTTGCCGGAGCAGAGGTCACCTTGGTCGAAGAGGATAAGGAGGTAGGCAGTCCGGACCATTGCGCGGGACTGGTCAGCAGTGAGGGTTTACAGAAGATCTTAGGAGGCTACGAGGGGGTTTTGCTATCCAGGATAAAGAGGGTAAGGGTCTTTTCACCTAAAGGAAATGCATACAACATCAATACATCAGATGAGAAGGCTGTCGTCATAGACAGGGAGAAGTTTGATAGAGAGTTGATGAAGAGGGCAGAGGCTGCAGGTGTTGAGATATCCACAGGCACTCTGTACAAGCCCTCCATGGGATTCAAGGTTTTGATCAATGCGGAGGGGACAAAGAGCAGGGTCGCCAGGTACATAGGTATGGAAGTGCCAAGGTCTATTCCAGCCGCACAGATGGATCTTGAGGTAAAGAACTTTGAGGATGATGTCGTGGAGATCTACACTGGGGGATGGGCTCCTGGGTTCTTTGCCTGGACGGTCCCCAGGAAGGACCATTTGAGGGTAGGCCTCGCCACATCAATGGGGTTGCCGAAGGAGTTTTTGAGCAGGTTTGTTGAGAAGAACGAGAATTTTGCGAGTAAGTGTGTAATAAAAGTTCTCAGGGAGCTATATGGGAAGGTGGTGATAGGCGGCCCTCTCAAGTCTACTGTGAAGGGTAACGTGGTGGCTGTGGGCGATGCGGGCGGATTTGCGAAGCCGACAACAGGAGGAGGAGTAGTATTGGGCTGCCTGACGGCAAAATTGGCGGGGATAGCAGCGGCCGGTGCCATCAAAGGGGCTACACTCTTGGAATTTGAGAGGAAATGGAAGGCACATTACGGGAAGGATTTCGAGAGGATGAGGCTCGCGGCGAGGATATTCAGGAATATTAAAGATGAAGAGCTGGAGAGAGCTATGGACGAGGCTCACAGGTTCGGGCTACTGGAAAGGTTGACTGTTTATGACATGGACCTGCAGGGGGGCGTGATTGCGAGGGTCGCAAGGTCAAGATTGGCAAGGTATGCGGTTTTGCCGCTCCTTAGGTCATTATTTGAGGGCTAGAAGGTAGAGGGGGCATAGATTGGCGACGTTTTCGTTGACTGATGGGGGGTTTACGGTCTTTCCTTTGTGAGTCCTCTTGTTTTATGAATATTAAGTTTATATATGTGAAGAGTTTTTAACCTTCACACCTTGGTGAAGCGCATGAGCGAGAGCGAGCTGGAGTTGCCTGTCTGCATTTCCTGCAAAGAGCCCATACTCCCGGATCAGAAAGGGGTGAAACTCCCGTGCCCAAACTGTGGCGAAGTGGTCTTCTGGCGTTGTAGGAAATGCAGGGAGCTTGTGAACAACTATAAATGTCCAAAATGCGGATTCGTAGGACCATGAGGTGGGATGGATGGCAAGGCTCTTGGCTGTTATAAAAATACTCCCTGAGGACGATGGGGTTGATTTGGAGCTTCTGAAGAACGGGCTGAGGGAGGCTCTACCTAAAGGGAATAAGGACCTCTACATCCACAAGATCGTGGAAGAAGAGATCGCATTTGGTCTGAAGGCGTTAAAGGTCTTTGTAATAATGCCAGGGGTCTTTGAGGGGGGCACTCAGCCCATTGAAGATGCTTTCAGCAAGGTTAAGGGAGTGGGGCAGGTAGACGTCGAGATAGTCCAGACGCTCCCAGGGTGAGCTGCCCACGGCTAAAGCACGCTCCCATGTTAAAGAATTTCACGAGTCTCGGATATGAACCCTCATGGTTGAGGGTTCCAGATATTTTTATTTTTATGGGGCGGCATTTCCCCATAAAATTAAAAAGCGACCGAAGTATTTTTGCTAATAGAATATTGAATAATATTTTATTATCTAAGGATTGCGGGGGTCAAAAATTTTGGAAAGGGACAGAAACGAGTTGACACTGAGGGTAGCAGAGTCCAAGCAGAGGGACGTGGGAAGAGGGAAGGTCAGGATAGATGCAGACGCGATGAAGGCCATAGGAGTTAGCGTTGGAGATGTGATTGAGATAGAGGGGAAGAGAAAGACGGCCGCAATTGTATGGCCAGCCTATACAGAGGACCAAGGAATGGATATCATAAGGATGGACGGCCTAATTAGGAAGAATGCAAGTGTCGGAATAGGCGAAAGAGTAACAATAAGGAAGGCTGAGGCAAAGGTAGCAACAATGGTAAAGCTAGCCCCTCTCTCCTTCACAATAACGGTGGACTCTGGATTTGTGAGCTTTGTAAAGAGGAGGCTTGCAGATACGCCAGTTGTGGAGGGGGACAATGTCCTTATACCTGTCCTAGGTCAGGCCATACCTTTCACAGTGGTCTCGACTAAGCCTTCGGGCATCGTCCTAGTGACTGAAGAGACCAACCTCACGATCCTCGAGAAGCCCGCTGAGGCTGCGAGGGTACCTAGGGTCACTTATGAAGACATTGGAGGACTTGAAGAGCCGATAAGGAAGATAAGAGAGATGGTCGAGCTCCCCCTTAAACACCCAGAGCTATTCAAGAGGCTAGGAATAGACCCGCCAAAGGGGGTTCTCCTATACGGCCCCCCTGGGTGCGGAAAGACCCTCCTAGCCAAGGTGGTGGCTAACGAGACGGACGCTTACTTCATAGCAATAAATGGACCCGAGATCATGAGCAAATTCTACGGAGAGTCTGAACAAAAACTCAGAGAGTTCTTTGAAGAGGCTAAACAGCACGCCCCCGCAATAATATTCATAGACGAATTGGACGCTATCGCCCCTAAGAGGGAAGAGGTCACCGGAGAGGTGGAGAAGAGAGTCGTGGCACAACTTTTGGCGCTCATGGACGGGCTGGAGGCAAGGGGAGATGTAATTGTAATAGGCGCCACGAATAGACCGAACGCCCTTGATCCAGCCCTGAGGAGACCAGGCAGGTTCGACAGAGAGATAGAGATAGGCGTCCCATCGGCATCTGAGAGGTACGAGATACTTCAGATCCACACGAGGAATATGCCCTTGGCAAAGGATGTAGATCTTAAGAAGATAGCAAACCTGACGCATGGTTTTGTGGGCGCAGACATAGCCGCGCTCTGCAGGGAGGCGGCAATGAAAGCCTTGAGGAGGTACCTGCCAGAGATAGACATACAGCAGGAGAAGATCCCCCCTGAGGTTGTGGAGAAGCTGGAGATCAGGATGGAGGACTTCGAGGCAGCCTACAAGGAGATTACGCCGACCGAGCTGAGGGAGGTTTATGTTGAGGTCCCCATGGTTAAGTGGGAGGACATAGGCGGTCTTGAGGATGTTAAGCAGGAGCTCAGGGAGTGCATAGAGTGGCCGCTTAAGTACCCAGAGAGGTTCAAGAGGCTTGGCATAAAGCCGCCAAAGGGGGTTCTCCTATACGGTCCCCCTGGGTGCGGAAAGACCCTCCTAGCCAAGGCAGTAGCCACGGAGAGTGAAGCCAATTTCATAACGATAAAAGGTCCTGAGATCTTTAGTAAATGGGTTGGCGAGTCTGAACGGGCGATAAGGGAGGTCTTTAGGAGGGCGAGGACGGCAGCGCCAGCGATCATATTCTTTGACGAGATCGATTCCATAGCCCCAGTTAGATGGGCTGGCGGAGGGGACTCCATGGTTACGGAGAGGGTAATAAGCCAGCTTTTGACAGAGATGGATGGCATACTAAGGTTGGAGAACGTTGTAGTGGTGGGAGCAACCAACCGTCCGGACATAATCGACCCTGCCCTGCTCAGACCAGGCAGGTTTGACAGGCTGATCTACGTCCCAGAGCCGGACAACGAGACCCGCCTCCAGATATTCAAGATCCACACCAAAGGCATGCCCCTCGCAAAAGATGTTGACCTCGAAAAGCTGACCAATATGACCAAAGGCTATGCAGGATCAGACATAGAAGCGGTGTGTAGAGAGGCAGGACTCATAGCCCTTAGGGAGAATTCAGAGGCCACAGAGGTGACTATGCACCACTTCGAGAAGGCGCTCAAGAAGATCAGACCCTCAATAACTGAGGACATGTACAAGTTCTACAAATCTTGGGAGGAGAGGAGCAAACAGGCCCTCAGCGGAAGGCAGCCGCTAATCAATTTTGCTTAGGAGGGATTAAGATTCCCGAAGAGGAGGGGGGCTGGCGCGCAGAGCCCCTAGATCTCATAATTCTGGACCTCGTTAGGAGGAGAGACGGCGCCATAAGAGATGATGAACTCTTAGAGATGCTAAGGACTATGATAAAAGACATCTCTCTGCCCGAACTCAATAGGGTGCTGATGAGGCTGGAGCTGAGGGGCAAAGTTAATGTCTCTGCACAGAAGAAGGGTAAAGTGATAACCTTAGCAAAGGTAAGGGAAACGTAGAAAATGGGAGTAAATCTAAAGGGACTGATAACGGCTCAGACGATATCTTTGGAGGAGATGAAGGGGAGAGTACTGGCAATTGATGGGTACAACGCACTCTACCAATTTTTGTCGATAATAAGGCAACCAGACGGTACCCCACTCATGGACTCTGCCGGGAGGGTGACCAGCCACCTCAGTGGCGTCTTTTACAGAACGGTGAATCTACTGGAGGCTGGAATAAAGCCCGTATATGTTTTCGACGGGAAACCCCCTGAGCTCAAACTTCGAGAGATAGAAAGGAGGGCAGAGATCAAGGAAAAGGCCGAAGAGGAGTACAAGGCGGCGCTTGAAAGGGGCGACCTAGAGGGCGCGAGGAAGGCGGCGCAGGCCACATCGCGGCTGACAGGAGAGATGGTGGACCAGACAAAAGACCTACTTGAGGCCATGGGCATACCCTGGGTGCAGGCGCCATCAGAGGGCGAGGCTCAGGCAGCATTTATGACGAGGCGTGGGGACGCATGGGCCACAGTGAGCCAAGATTATGACTCTCTGCTGTTTGGGGCACCTAGGCTTGTGAGGAACCTGACGATCTCTGGGAGGAGAAAGCTGCCAAATAAGCCGGTTTATATAGACGTAGAACCCGAGCTCATAAGGCTCGATGATGTCTTGCGCGCCCTGAATGTAAGCAGGGAACAGCTCATTGACATTGGAATCATGCTCGGGACCGACTTCAACCCAGACGGTTTTAAAGGAATAGGACCAAAGAAAGCAAAGAAGATAATAGAAGAATACGGGTCTCTAAAGGCAGCGATCGAGGGCGGAGCGATAGAGGCTGATCCGCACGTCGATGTGGATGCCATAAAGGAGATCTTCTTGAACCCAAAGACCACGGGGGAATACAGGCTCGAATGGGGCGAGCTGGACGATGAAAGGGTCAAGAAGATACTCTGCGATAACCATGATTTCTCCATGGAGAGGGTAGAGGCCGCCCTACAAAGAGTCAAGAAAATGAAGAAGGAGGTAGAGAGGCAGTCCAGTCTGGAAAAGTGGTTTGGTTGAACAATAGCCAATGGTAGAGATCAAATTTTTGAAAATTTTGTGCATTGCAAAAATCAAGGGCGATTAAAAGACAGATAGAGAGTTAGGACCATCCGTATTTTCCGTAGAGGGGGACGAATACGCATCCTCCGCATGTATACTCGTTGAAGGAGTCGCCCTTCCGCTCTACAAGTATTAGGTCTTGAATGGAGTAGGCCTCGCCCACTGGGATCACAATTTTTCCACCATCCTTTAGCTGAGCTTTAAGGGGCGGAGGGATCCTAGGAGCGGCAGCCGTCACGAGGATTCTGTCAAAGGGGGCAGCCTCAGGATAACCCAGCGTGCCATCGCCCTCTATAATAGTTACACGGTCGCTATATTTCGTACGCTCCAAGTTCCCCCTTGAAAACTCCACAAGGCGCCTTAGACGTTCTATGGCGTAAACATGACCCCGTTCCTCAGGAGGCGCGTCTAGCGGCGCGACGATCTCTGCGCAGACGGCAGCATGATAGCCAGTCCCTGCTCCCACCTCGAGCACTTTTTGACCTTTCCTTAAGTCGAGAAGCTCGCACATCATAGCAACCATGTGAGGGGCCGAGATCGTCTGCCCTTCGAGTGTCGGCAGGGGGGAATCTATATACGCGTGCTCCCGCAACTCTGGCGGGACAAACTCCTCCCTCGGGACCCTCAGCATCGCTCTGATCACTTCTGGCTTCTTCAGAATGCCCTCTTCGATCAGGCGCTTAACGAGCCTTTCGCGCTTCTCTGCAAAATCCACCAGAGTTCCCTTCTAAAGTTTTATTTGGTCAAGGCTATAAAAAAGTCTTGGTGTTCAAGCTGAAGGTAACATTTTATGCGTGGGGAGACCCATTGATAACAGCCACGCATAGAACCACTATTGAGGTTACAAAGGAGGTTCTCAAGAGCTTGCGTGGTGATTGCGTGGTGGCGACACGTTCGGAGTTGGCACTCAGCGACCTTCCAGAAGAGTTCAAGAGGGAGGCAAGAAGTAAAGAGGCGAGGATTGGGTTGATAATTGAAGCTGATGGTATTTTAGAAGAAGTTTGGGGGCAGGGTCACCCTTCTCTCACCTTCGAGAGCGGGAAAGACATGGTGGCGAGGAAGAGCGGATATATTTGTGGAAGGACTTTAATGGTTTACTCGAATAAGGCGGCGGCAGATTTGAGTAGAGAGATGGTAAAGGCACTCCAGAGGAGCGATACCAAAATAAAGTTGACGCTCATAGTTGAGTGATTTCTTGTTTTTAGATTAAGGCCTCAACCAAGCATCTATTACAACCTGCCACTCCCTAGGCGCCACGGGTTTAACCACTCTCACGTTCATAACCTCGCAGCCCTTGATCAGACCAGTCAGTCGGTTGTTAAACATTTCTTTGGCACTTTGTATGGGGTCTTCCTTGGCGAAAAGGTAAATGTGAATCATGCCGCCACTTTTTTTAAGTAGAGAGATTGCAACATCAAGGTAGTCAAGAGAAGACGAAGGCAGATTCATTATTACTCTGTCGGCGACTCCATTAAGTTGAGGGGCGATAGCCCTAACATCACCACAGATGGGTACAATCTCGCCTTTGAGACGGTTGAGCTTTATGTTTTCTTTCAAGAGAGCTATGGCATGAGGATTGATGTCTATTGAGAATACCCTCGCCGAGGCTCTTTTCGCGATCAAGATAGAAAAGGGACCGACACCTGTGAACATGTCCACAACCACTTCGCCGTCATGGACCATAGAGGCAACCCTGTGGTGCTCTGTGGCAAGGCGAGGGGAGAAATATGCCTTGGATAGGTCCACCTTTAGCTTGGCGCCGTATTCTTTATGAATGGTCTCATATTTTTCTTCCCCTGCCAATACAATTAGGCGGGGTATGCGAAAATCGCCCTCCACTTTACCGGTCTTCAGCAGGACTGTTCTTATCCTTGGATGTACTTCCATTATAGCCTTTGCCAACACCTCCCCATGAGGGACCAACTCCGGAGCGAGATCCTCAATGACTGCAATATCGCCAACGATGTCAAAGGAACGCGGGAGAAGTGCTAGAAGATAAGGAGGGAGGGTGCTGTCGAGTGAGGACATTAGATCTTTCGGTCTTTTTCTTGGAGAGGGGAGATCTGAGTGCAGGATCTCCAGCGGAGAGATTTCGCCAAGCATCTTCATCTCGTCTGGTGAGGGGTTTCGGATTACAGGGATGAGAACAGATACGCCGCTTGGTGTTATATTCCTTGAGTGGTCAAGAATCCCAAGCCTTTGAAGGGCACGCCTCAAGACTTCAGCTTTTTCACGAGGCACCTTTATGCAAAGATCTGAGGTAGCATTTTCCATTTTGTGATCCTCTGTTGAAAGTTGGCTCATTTGTGTCTAAAAGCTTGTGGGTATTAAATAATTCGAGATCTTGTTGTTCAAAGTCGGGGGCGGGCCCAGCTTCAAGCCAAGCCCGATTCTAGGCTAAGGAATAGGCTAAGGCATAGCTGAGGAAGGCCTAGACATTCCAGAAGTTGACCACGTAATATTCTACGAGGCAGTCCCCAGCGAGATACGCTATTATTGGACAAGCGACAATCACGAGCACGTAAAACAAAAACTTGTAAATGGGGATAGGTCTTTTCTCAACCGTAAATTCTAAGCTCATAGGCTTCGATGACATGAAAAGCTCAGCTTTGTTATCAATCACTATTCAAGTGTTAAGGAGCATTTTATCCCAGCTATTAATAATCATTGGCTTTAGCGTTTTTGGTGCTGTAATAGGCTACGTGGTAAGCTATATGTTGGCAACAATGCTTGGCACTTTCATCATTTATTCCAATCATTATAGAAAATTAAGCTCAAAAGCTGAAAGCGAAGGCTTTAAGGCAAATTTAAGGACTATGATAGGGTATGGCTTGCCTTTATACCTTTCATCACTCACGCAAAATATTATTGGTGTTTATCGGGGGATGATCTTGGCATGGTTTGCCACAAACTTTATGGTCGGAAACTTCACAATAGCCCTCAACTTCGACTTCGCGACGCTTATACTATTGCTTACGGGACCTATAACCACGGCTTTATTCCCAGCTTTTTCAAAGCTTAATCCCCTTGGGGAGGAAATGAGGAGGATGGTCAAATACGCTGTCAAGTATACTGCGACTTTGATCATTCCGGCCTCTGCTTTCGTTATTGTGATGGCTAAAGACTTGGTTTCCATTATTTATGGATCTAGCTATACATTAGCTCCTGAACTTCTATCCGTCTACTGTATTGCGTTCTTATATGCAGGGTTAGGCTCAGTAATGTGGGGGAGCTTCTTCAACGGTATAAGTGAAACTAAGGTGAACCTCAAGTCGACTTTAATATATGCTACGTTCTTCATCCCGCTAGCCTTCCTCTTAGCTCAAAGCTACAACGTCTTAGGGCTAATGTTGGCTATGTTGCTGTCAAGCTTAGCCTCACTAATCTACATCCTCCAGATAGCTACAAGAAAGTTCAACTTAAGCATCGATAAGGAAAGTGCGCTTAAAATCTATATCGCTTCAGCTGTATCAGCAATGCCGGTACCTCCCTTGGCTTATCTATCGCCTCTTCCAAGCCTTATTAACCTCATTATTGGCGCAACATGCTATGCATCAATTTACTTAACGATAATGCCTATTATTGGAGGACTGCCCGGTCGACATTGAGAACTTCAGGCTTATAGCTGAAAAAAATGAGGTTCTTAAGGCCGTTTATGAACTTACTCCTAAACTACGAGGGCAGAATTCTAGCATTAATGGGAAGTAAACCATAACGCCTTTAAGGAGTCGCGCAACCTCCAGACCTAAAATAAATTCTCACGAGGAATCAGGATAGTATGGCCGATGGTAAACCTCATCATAAACTACAAACAGAAAATGCTGCAGATGTGAATACACAAAACCGCCTAAGAAGATGGAGTTAAGTTGCCACGTCCCTTCTTGTATGAAAAATATTTATATACAGCAATATGGATATACTGCTAGTGAAAACATGAACAGAAAGATTAAAGTTACACTTTCACTTAAGGAGGAAATCGTTAGAAGGGCCAGAAGTAAGCTTGCTATGGAAGGTAAAAGCCTCAGCGATGCTGTGGAGGAATTCCTACTAACATATGATGAACTTAATTTTCTCGACAAACTATGCGAGAGCCTAGGCTTAGAAAATAAATTCTACACGGGTTCTGAGGTCACGGCCAATAGACCTGCAGGACTCAAGGCTGAGGAGGTTGTGCGGGAGATTCGGGATGAGCGAACAAAGCATTTATCTAGACACTAGCGCCATAGTTAAAAGATATGTGGTCGAAGAAGAAACCGATAAAGTTGATAGGGTCTACGAAGCTGCTCATGCAGGAAAACTTAAACTAAACTTCTCAGTATGGAATATTGGAGAAGTAGCTGTGGT
>JACIVQ010000045.1 GCA_014361445.1 Methanosuratincolales archaeon
CCCTCCCCAAAATAGCGGATTATGTCTGTTGTGGTCACGATTCCAACAATATCGCTTTCGGATTTAAGAGGCAGACGTCTAAAGCCATTAGAGACCATCAGTTTTGCTGCAGACTTTATAGAGGTCTCAGGCGAGGCAAATACAGGGTTTTTCGTCATGTGATCTCTCACTTTTGTTGAGAGCACCCTGCCAGAAAGGTACCGAACCACATCGTACTCTGTTATTATTCCGAGGAGGGATTTTGATTGATCTACGATTGGAACCGCACCCACATTTTTCAAAAGCATCTTTTCAAGAACTGATGAAAAGGGCTCGCGGATCTCAGCGTATACTACATCAGTACTCATAATGGACTCGATTGGCTCATAAAGGGCAGAAAAGAAACGCCCACCATGTCGGTACTCAACAATTTTGTAGTAATCCCCACCACCAAAAAAGTTCACAAAATCCGTTGCGGTTACTATTCCAAGGAGGATTCCTTTAGGACCTACTATGGGAAGACGCCTCACGCCCTTAGATATCATAGTGTCTATGCCGCGGATTATGGGCGATCTCGAAGTGGCAGAGTGGACGGGCTTTTGCATTATGTATTCCAATTCTTTCGGTCGTGAATATACGGCAGAGGAGAAGTTGGGGGTACCATCGCTCCTTAAAAAACCTCTAACAATTTTTTTGGGCAACATCTCAACTCCTAATTAATGTGGAGGAGGCAAAGTTTTTGTTATTTGGAATGACATAACTCGATGAGTTCTCCCATAATTCTTCCATTTCGCCAAGGTTTTTGCGCCGGCATTGGACAAGCCCGACAAGATCTGCCTGCCCCATCATTTAAAGGTATACTTGGTGTGTAATAAAAAGTCTTGTGTTGTGCACAAAGTGCATCCATCTCTTTGCCTCGAAATTTTAGAGGGGGTTTATCCTATTTTTGTTCTTATCGAAGAACTCAGGCATATGTTTCTTTACCAATAACAGCATTTCTTTGTCTGAGATCGTCAGAGCCTCGCCTTCCTCGAACCGCTTCAGCACATCTTGGTAGATCTTTAAGACGCCTGGATGATCTTTGTCGACCTTCTCGCTGTTCTTAAGATTGAAGTAGTAATTTATCCAGAAGGCCACACCTGCGTTTCCTGAATAGGGCGTGATGGATACCCCAGGCGGAACTCCGAGTAGTTTCTCTGTATCAAACGGAAGGTACATTTCGATGTTCTTGAGAGCGCCATCAGCATGTATCCCCGCCCTTGTTATGTTAAAGTTCTTGCCGACTATTGGGTAATAAGAGGGTATGTGGTAGCCTATCACTCGCCTGTAATACCTTGCAACTTCAGTTATGGCAAGGGTGTCCATATCATCAAGTGTGCCCTTAAGGGCAGCATACATGAAGACCATGGCCTCTAGGGGGACATTCCCAGCCCTTTCGCCTATCCCGAAGAGGGTCGTATTGTTGAGGGAGGCGCCGTACATCCAGGCAGCAGTAGCGTTGGCTATACCCATATGGAAGTCGTTATGCCCATGGAATTCAAGCCACTCAGAGGGTACGCCGGCTATGTGGCGCAGGATCCATACTATCTTTGGAATGCTCCTTGGAAGCGCCGCCTGTGGCCACGGGACCCCCAAACCAAGGGTGTCAGGAATTCTGACCTTGACCGGGAGATCGTACTTATCGGAAAGCCGCATCAGTTTTTTTACGAAAGGGACTACCACGCCCAAAATGTCAGACCTTGTGCAATCCTCTATATGTGCTCTCATTACTATACCAGATTTTAGACCTTCCTCGATTACCTCCAAGTACTTGGAGATCACCTGAGAACGGCTCAGCCCTTTAAATTTGTAGAAGATGTGATAGTCTGAGATTGATGATAGCATGCCAACCTCTTCGAGTTTAGCCTCCTTGGCAAGTTTTAGATCTTCTCTGCTAGCCCTGATCCAGCCACTTATTATTGGGTACTTTAAACCCAAAGCCCTTGCACTTGAAACAGCTTCTCTGTCACGCTTTGTGTAAAGGAAGCATTCTGTCATGAGGATCTTGCCCTTTGGACCACCTATCCTGTTGAGGAATTTGTAGAGGTCCATTATCTGCTCAACAGTGTAAGGGTCTCTGGACTGTTGTCCATCCCTAAAAGTTGTGTCGGTTATCCATAACTGGTCGGGGATCTCTTGTGGCACCACTACCCCGTCCCAATGGATCTTTGGTGGGGATTCGAATGGAAATAGTTCTTTGTAGAGCTTGGGCTCTGGGGTGTCTAGAACTTCATAATCAGGATAGTCCAACGAGTCACGCCTTATTGCTCTGATCAATCTTTCTTGAGAGTCACCCAATTCAGGTCCTCCAAAATTGACAGAGAAAAGTAAAGCAAGCATAAAGCTTTTAAATTTATCGGAGAAAAAATTGAAAATGCATTCTCATAAGTCATAAACCGAATGAAACTATTTCAATTCTGTCGACCTTTTAGGGGCAAGTATTTTATGAATGTACGATGAGATTTAGTAAGTTTGACGTGTGACAAAAATTATTATGTATAATTAATGGTGAGCCTTTACTTTAGTCAGAGATCATCTCTAAAGGAGGAGGGCTTCCTTGCGACAGAGTAGTGAAGTGGGCGCAGGGTTTTACCCTGCGGGGCATAGGCCCTCAGTCAGCCATCATTCAACATCTTTCCCTTCTGATTTGACTGGGACGGCTTCTTCATCCCCATATGAAGAGATTCCCTCAAGGGCTTTTATTTTTTCCTTTAATTTTCTGATGGTCCCAGAGGTAACTATTGACTCTACTCCAAATGTGTCGAAGAAGATTCTGAGCCCTGGTCCATTAGTTCTTTTTATGGACTCCCATGATAGGTGGTCGATCCTTATAATCATGAATGGGGCTTTCCTGTAAACAACTTTGGCGTATCTCACCTGCAGTTTATCCCTAAGGTGAGAGACGAGCCTAGGCTCCTGAACCTTGCCATAGTATCTGAAGAGGATATAGCGGCGGCGAAAAGTTCTCATGAGACCACCAATAGGAAATGGTAATTTTACTAATAAAAAGGTGTCAGCGAAATTAATCAAAGATAGCCTAATTGGGATAAGAATTCTGCTTCAAGACAAATGAGAGGATATGAACCTAGATATTGACGAAGGATCGCCCCTGGTGAAGTTCACCCGCAATTTGATCACATCGTCAGAAGGGGAGAGACGCAATGAGCCGAGATATGCAGATTGTTTATCGATTCTCAGAAATAGTGCGGATTTTCCATCGTAAAAGAGGTTCAATTGGTCATGTATCTGTGAAAGTTCAGTATGTGGTAGGGAGCGCAGTATGTGGCTGAAGACCTCCTTTGCAGACTCCGGGTCGCTGATCTCAAAGTTCAGGAGGATTATTGGGTTTCCATGATGCCCTTTTGCACTGGTCTGGTTGATAGTGATGGAAGTTCTGAGATCCTTGGGGAGGAGGTTGAGTAGGGCAGCCTTGACTTTCTCTGGGTCTTCAGTGGCATGTGTTATGGTGCTTAATGATAAAGAGGAGATCATAGTCCCCAAAGAAGACTGCCCGTCTTATAAATTTAAGGAGATCGGCTCGGCCTTACTTTTTCTGCCCCTTTCCCTTTTACGTAGAGACCGCGGCTCTTCCTCCCTGCAGGGGTGAGCCCTCTAAAAACTCTGCCCCTCTGGGACGGGTTCGCTATCCAAGAGAGATCTTTGTCCGATAATATCACTGGATGTGAGGGATCCACCAATATAACTTCGTACCAGCTATATCTCCCATCGGATGCCACCCAGTAGCTGCCCAGAACGTTCATGTTGGGGAACTTTCTTGCTACCCTCTCCTCTGCGATCCACCTTATGCTCTTCCTTGATGAAAGACCATAAACCCCCATCCGTTTGGGGCGCCTGCCACTCCTAGGTCTTCTGACATTTGCAGGACCCCTTATTATGCGAACTCTTGCAACAACAATACCTTGTTTTGCCTTGTAGCCCAAAGCCCTAGCCCTGTTTAAACGTGTAGGATGATCGACTTTGACAATTGCGGGACCTCTCCGCCATTTAATGAGTCTGCTGAGGCGTAGGGTGCCTTCTATGCCCTCCTTTGGCTTTCGCCACATCTCCGCGAGATACTTATAGACCGACATCAGCGCACCAGCCGTAGTCTAAAGCGTCTTAAACGCGTTTATAATGTTTTCGGCGACTGCGATGGCGCCGGCGACTTGTGCCTCACGGGTTTGTGCGCCGATGTGTGGGGTGGCGATGACGTTGGGCAGGGATATAAGCTCCCTCTCCCAAGGCTCCCTGGGCGGTTCATTCTCGTATACGTCGAGGGCAGCCCCAGCGATTTGTCCGCTTTTTACAGCCTCGAGGAGATCTTTTGTGTTGACAACTTCTCCCCTAGAAGTGTTAATCAAGTATGAGCCTCTGCGCATCAGTGACAATGTTCTGGCGTTTATCATGTGCTTGGTCTCAGGGGTTAGCGTCACATGAAGTGTCACTATATCTGATCCTGATAAAAGCGCCTCTATGGATCCTGCGCGTGAAGCCCCGAGTTTGCTCAGGACCTCGTTGTCGACAAAAAGATCGTATACCAAAATTTTCATGCCAAAAGCATGTGCCCTCTCCGCCACCGCCCTGCCTATTCTACCAAAGCCGACAATCCCTAGAACCTTTCCGTGCAACTCATTTCCGTAGAAGTGTTTCTTCTCCCAGAGACCTTTTTTCATGGACTCGATAGCTTTGTGTGTGCCACGAAGGAGATTTAACATCAGGGATATCGTCAATTCTGCGACTGCAACGGTGGACATTTGAGGGGTGTTAATAACCTTTATACCCTTCGCTTGGGCAGCCTCGACGTCGATTGTATCTAATCCGACCCCTACGCGGGCTATCATTTTGAGACTCTTTCCAAGATCAATAATTTCTTTTGTGACTTTGGTCCTGCTCCTCACGACAAGGATTTCATAATCTGATATGACTTTTTTAAGGTCATCCTGTGAGATCCCATACCATTCCTTAACGTCAAAGCCTGCGGCTTTCAACCTTGAAGGGCATTCTTGGTCGACTTCATCGGCGATGAGCACTTTCATAAACAACACCATCAAAGGTCAGGAATTAGTTACTCAAATTAAACTTTTTGTCTTCCCTGAGAAGGAACAATTCGATCTGGTGGATGGATATAGGCTTCCCTTTCTTGGCAAGTGTGCAACTCTTCTCGCAGGGGCGTTCTGTTAGACAAGACCTACTGAGATCGAGTAGCCTAGGGTCTAAAAGGAGAGACTTGGCTCTCTTTAAGTCTCCTGTTGAGGCAAATGAAAGCATTGCGGGTATGCTGACGCCATATGGGCATCCGCTGATACAGTTAGGTTCGTTGCATTGGATGCACCGACTGGCTTCTTCTATTAAGAACTTGAGAGGGCTCTCTAAGGACTGGCATTTTGATGAGCGCTTCTCTTTGTGGTGAGCCATACGATGACCCTTGACGGAGATCAGGACGCAAATATTAGTATAAAAGCTTGACGTCAAAAGGCGGAATAGACTCGCGAACTGCATTAGAGGGTTAATGAAAGTGTCTGCCGAGTCTGTTAAAACAAATTTTTGGTACTTTGGAGGTACCCTCTTTTATATTGGGAGGTAGAAAAATTTCACTTATGGTGCACAAAGATGATAGCAGGAGTTGTAGGTAAGACCAATGTGGGGAAATCAACTTTCTTCTCGGCGGCAACGCTAGCCCCTGCGAAGATTAGCAATGTACCATTTACGACGATAGAGCCCAACAGAGGCGTGGCTAGTGTGAGGGTTCGTTGTGTTTGCAAAGAGCTAGGTGTAGTCGACAACCCTAGGAACTCGAATTGCATCAATGGTATCAGATGGGTTCCTGTGGAGCTTGTGGATGTCGCAGGACTCGTCCCAGACGCACATAAAGGTAGAGGGTTAGGGAACAAGTTCCTTGACGATCTGCGCCAAGCGGATGGATTCATACATGTCGTTGACGCATCAGGTTCAACGGACGCAAGCGGGAATCCGTGCGAGCCTGGGGCGAGGGATCCAGTCGAGGATGTCAAATTTTTGGAACATGAAATAACTATGTGGATGTTTCAGATTCTTAAAAAAGACTGGGATAAAATAGTGAAGGGCGTATTACAGCTCAAAGAAGACTTGCTGGGTTTACTATGTAATAGGTTAGCGGGACTAATGGTAAGCAAGAAGCACATACTCTCAGCATTGAAGTCAGATGAGAGCTTCAGCAAAAGGGTGGACCAATGGTCAGATGATGATATAATGACGTTCGTAGAGCGTATCAGAAAAATCTCTAAACCCATGGTGATCGCAGCCAATAAGGCAGACATACCCACAGCTGAGGAGAACATAAAAAGGCTGAAGGCAGAGTTTAAAGACTACACAGTAATTCCATGTTCTGCAGAGGCGGAGCTGGCACTTAGACTGGCGGCTAAAAAGGGGCTAATAAGCTACATGCCCGGGGATAAAACATTCGAAATCATAAAGAGAGAGGAGCTGACTGAGAGGCAAAAGTTGGGACTAGCTAAGATAAAGGACCTGATGGAGAAGTGGGGGAGCACAGGGGTTCAAGAGGCTATAGAGGCAATATACCTGAAAGAACTCAAGATGATACCCGTATTTCCTGTAGAGGACGCAGGAAAGTTTACAGATCATAAAGGAAACGTCCTTCCAGATGTGATACTTGTTCAGGAAGGGGCTACAGCAAGAGATCTGGCTTATAAGATCCACACAGATCTAGGGGAGGGGTTTTTGTTCGCAATAAACGCAAAAAGTGGGCAAAAAGTTGGCGAGGGGTATGTGCTAAAGGAGGGAGATGTAATAAAGATAGTTTCGGCCAGAGGCATAAAGGGATAATCCTTCTGGAATGGACCAAAAGTTATCGCAGATTACCAATTATGAGGCATAAACCCTTAAGGGAATATTTCTGCGCAATTGTTCACGCGCGAAAGTTTATTTCTTCCCGAATGCCCTGAAATAGTACCCGGGAGTCCTTTTTTTGCCGAAGGACCTGACGCCTTTCTCATTGACCTGTTTGCGTAGAGAGCTGGCGTATGCAGGGGTTATCTCTTTCCGTTTCTCGAGGTAGTCAATTATCTCTATCGCCTCCTCGTTCTTCTCGCATCGCATTATAAAGTCAATGACGTTTGGCGTGTATCCTCGGCTCCTGTCTACTTTTACACTTAGGTTCTCTTCTGAGGGGGTTTCTTCAATCTCTTTAACAATGTTCGGAAAGTCCCTCTTGAGCTCCTCCTTTGAAAAGCCCTTCATTGAATTTCCCCTGTTGCCTTCAGGAATTCATTTCGCAGTATAGAGATTGGAATGGCACCTTTTATCTCTTCCCATGGTAATGGTTCGTCCAGGTTTGGGGGTTCGTAAAGGGTTTCAGGGCGTTTCCCGTAACGCCTCAAGACCCGCCTCCAGGCTCCAAGATCACCCATACCTCCCTCATTCAGGTCTCTCTGAAGAGACAACAAAATTTCAGATGCTTCAGTACCCGCTGTTGAGAGGTAGGCTTGTATCGCCCCCCAACGGTAGTCGAGAGACTCCACCCTCCTGATGCCAAGCCGGCGGGCAATTGACCGGAAGATGGAGACCCGACGGTCGTAATCCTCCTTTGTGATCATGGGTAGCCACTGAAAAGGGGTGTTGCTCTTTGGAATTAATGGATTTATCGAGATGTGAATTGAGGATGGCCTGAAACCTGATGAGATGACTTTGCAGAGGAAGGGTTCAAGATACTTTAAATCGTTATCAGACTCGCCAGGGATCCCCACCATAAAGTAGAGTTTCAATGATCTAATCCCGGATCTTCTAGCATTTGAGAGGAGGTTGCAGAGCTGATCATTATGAAATTTTTTGTTTATGATCTGCCTCAGCCTCTCTGAGGGGGTTTCTGGTGCTATGGTTATGGAGTGCTGACCACCTGAAGCAATGAGCTGCATGAGCTCCTCGTCGGCATCAGAGATCCTTATCGATGGTGTGGAGAAGGAAAGGCCTCTCTCCCTTAAATGTGAGAGGAGGTCCTTGAGCTCTGAATGTTCAAAGAAAGCTGAGCTGATACATGAAACTTTAGTAACTTTGGAAAGTCGAACCCCGTCCTCCAGCACTTGTTTTAGGGTAGAAAAAGATCGCTCCCTTTTGGGGGAGTAAAGGAAGCACTCGAGGCAGAACCTACACCCTTTGCTGCAGCCCCTGCTCACTTCCAGTAAGAAGGATGTAGAAAGCCCCTCTCCTGCCTTGGGATGCACCTGCCTGATAGCGTGGTATGCATCATTCAAGTCCTCAACATAGACCCTTTTTGTTGGATGTTTTGGTCTGTAGAGACCAGGGATGGAAGGGGTCGTGGTCTTTGCGTCCTCGTATAACAGAAGATCTAACAGGCGGGGCAATATAGGTTCGACCTCCCCGATCACGAATACGTCGACAAAAGGTGAGAGGGGCATCGGATTAGAGGATGCCGCTGGACCACCTGCGATCACAAGTGGGTGTGATCTCTCCTCTGACTTCAGGGGGATGTTGGAGGTAGAGAGCATGTCGAGCATTCTGAGGTAGTCCATCTCGTGTTGAAGAGAGAAGCCAACAACGTCGAATGAAGATAAGGGCAAACCTGACTCTAGGCTCCTGGGTTGGATACCGTAGCCTGAAAAGAAGAAGCGCTCGCATAGAACCTCTTCCGGTTTGTTCAAGAGCTCGTAGAGGAGGCGTATTCCCAAGTTGCTAATGCCCACGGTGTAAATATTCGGGTACGCTAAGGCAAATCTCAGTTTGACCTTTCTATGGTCCTTCAGAACGACGTTTATCTCATCGATTTGCACCCACTACCTCCTTTTTTCTTCTACTTCGAACTTTTGCATGAGAAAAGTGTTCGGAGGAACGTCTCTGCTGACCACAACATGCGGGGCTATCCAGCTGTCAGGTCCCACTTTAACTCCGGGATATAGGCTGACGTTTATGCCAGTTTTGACGCGATCCCCGATAAAAGCACCAAGCTTCCTCCTTCCGCTGTCAACCCTCTCGCCTTTAACCGTAACTTTTATTGGGAGATCGTCAAATCTCAGGTTGGCAGTGATCGTCCCTGCCCCAATGTTGCAGTCTGCGCCTATGACGCTGTCGCCTATATAAGACAAGTGACCGACATGTGTCCTGTCCATAATTATGCTGCCTTTTATCTCGCAGGCGTTCCCTATCCTCACATCGGGGCAAAGATATGTATACGGTCGCAAATAACAGTTAGGACCGACTTTGCATCCCCGGGAGATCCAAACTGGACCCTCTATGTATGTCCCTGATAGGACCTTTGCGCCCTCTTCTATAGTGGCATTTCCATGAATGTGTACGCCGTCCTCTACGGTTCCCTCAACCCTGCTTTCGTTGACAAGGGCGTCCATGAGTATCTTGTTGGCATCCAGTATGTCCCAGGGTCGCCCCACGTCTACCCATTTCTCAGTGTTTGTCGGCACCACGAAGAACTTCTTGCCTTCTTTTATTGCCATATTTATTGCAGTGGTGAGTTCCAACTCCCCACGATCAGATAGAGGGGTCCTTTGGAGGTATTCCAAGATCTCTTGTTCAAGTAAGTAGATTCCACCATTAATAGTGCCTGAACCACCCTCCCTTGGCTTCTCTTTAATCCTCAATAGAGTGCGACCGTTCAGCTCCAAATATCCGAATTCCTTTGTGTCGCTCACATTGACGCCTAGGATCAGATTCGAGCCTGGGTGAAAATTGGATAGCATCTCCCCAAGTATCGAGGGATGGAAAGCTAGATCCCCGTAAACTACAAAGAATGGTTCATCTTTAATTAGTTGGCTACAGGCAAGGAGTGCGTCTCCTGTGCCCATCAATTCTTTTTGCTCCACATAGGTGACCTTTAAACCGAGTTTGGTCCCGTCTCCGATGTGAGATCTTATGAGATCTTTCATGTAGTGTACAACGATTACAACCTCGTATATTCCTGCACACTTTATTGAGCGCAAGGAATGTTCCAATAGTGTTGATCCTGCTATTGGTATCAGATGCTTTGGACGCGTTCTTGTAAAAGTATCCAGCCTTACCCCTTTTCCCGCGGCGAGAACTACAGCTTTCGTTTCAAACCCTCCATAGTATTATTTAAAAGATTTGTGAGGGATTTAATTAACTCCTTAGTCTTTTCCTTGTCCTTGGACTCTACTGTTATTCTTACGAGTGGCTCAGTTCCAGATGGTCTTATTAAAGCCCACTCAAAGTCTTGCCAAGAAAGTCTTAGACCATCAATTTCTGAGAGCTCTACGCCGGGATAGATCTCCGGAAGAGACTCTTTAAGTTGCCTCATTACAAGGTGCTTGAGTTCGTTGGGGCACTCAACTTTACTCCTTTCTAGGAAGAAGGTGGGCAGTCCTGAATTGAGCTGGGACGGCTTGATGTCCCAATATTCCAAGAGATTTAAAATGAGGATCGACGATAATACGCCATCTGGGCAGGGCAAGTGAGGGGTTATCCAAGCGCCGCAAGTCTCCCCCCCAAAGATGGCGTTCCTTTTGAGCATTTCCTGAAGTATATATGGGTCGCCCACTCTGGATCTATGGACGCTACCCCCCTCAGATTTCACTAGGAGTTCTACGACAGAGGAGGAATCGACATTGACAACAACCGACCCGCCATAACGTTTTATGAAGAACCTTGCCATTTGTCCCAATGCGACATCCTGAGATATGAAGTTGCCATTTTCGTCTAAAATTGCCAAACGGTCTCCATCTCCATCATATGCAAAACCGATATCCAAGGAATTCTTTCTGATATTATCCGCCAAGGAGTAGAGCGAATCTTGTCTTGGTTCCGGACCCCTCCCGGGGAATTTGCCGTCTGGTGCCAAGTTGAGGGGATAGACCTCGTGTCCACAAAGGCGGAATGTCAGAGGGGCAGTAATGCATGTTGCACCATTGCCAAGGTCTATACCGATCCTCCATGTCCTCTTTGTTTTCGAGAGTGAGCAAAGGAACTCAATGTACTCATGCAACCCTTCTTGTTCTTTCCTAGAGCCTAAGGCGTCCCACATTGCGTATTCATTCGGGATCTCGGAGAGGAGGTTATCATAGAAGGATGGAGGGACCGAGGCGCCGCGCTTGTCAAAGACCTTAATCCCATTGTAATCTGGGGGGTTATGGCTGGCGGTGATCGCGATTCCACCTGAGAAGCGCCTTGAATAATAGGCAACTGCAGGTGTTGGAGCTAGACCAAGGAATATCGAGTCTGAGCCGCCCGCATTCAGTCCATCTATTAATGAGTTTGCTAGGAGTGGGGAGGAGAGGCGAACATCGTGCCCAACTACATACTCTCCAAGATTCTTTGTGGAGAGGGATAGCCCAACTTTTAGGCAGAGATCTGGAGAGATCTCTTTTATGGCTAAACCACGTATACCTGAACTGCTCACTAGCCCATGCATTAAAATCTCCCACACTAATGAAGTGGGTGCAGGTTGGTGACGTCCTCTCCGCGACTAAAGTCGGGAGCTTCCAGCTTTTTCTCCAGTTTAGGATTCATCGGTTACCCTCCAGCCCGTTTTGTTGGAAGCACACCG
>JACIVQ010000046.1 GCA_014361445.1 Methanosuratincolales archaeon
TGATATTCTCTTCAGGAA
Source organism: Methanosuratincolales archaeon (assembly GCA_014361445.1). Classification (GTDB taxonomy): domain Archaea; phylum Thermoproteota; class Methanomethylicia; order Methanomethylicales; family Methanomethylicaceae; genus WYZ-LMO10. Next base: position 19 of record JACIVQ010000046.1, read on the forward strand.
AGATGGTTTGCACAGGGGCAAAACATGAAGACGAAGTCAAGATAGCGGTGGAAAAAATTCATCAGAAATTAAAGGATATAGGAGTGCTCTATGAAGAGTAGGGTGCAAAGTTCGAGAAGATAAATGTGAAGTACCTCCTCACTTCAGGGAGGGGGGTTTCCGCCGACTGAACCTATAGAAAGCACCGAAAACTCAGGACCACTCGTTCCCTGTAATATTTTATCTTCGGGGGATTAAGACGATCACCTGCCCTCCAAAATTAAAAGTGCGCTTCAGTTCAGCACCCTTGGTCTAACTTCTTATCTTTGAGCATTTGGAGGGCGTCTTTGCAGGCAGACAGGGCTGGAGCGCCACCAGCAACAGCAATGCATCTTATGGCGTCCAAAATCTCCGCCTCGGTTGCTCCTTTTTTATATGCACCACGCATTGCTGAAACTACACATTCCTTACAGTGGCGTTGTGCACCCATAGCCATTATGATCAGCATCTTTATCTTAGATGGTAGAGCACTGTCCTCCTGTATTGTTGAGTCGCAAAAGTCATAAAATGTGATTAGTTTTGGGTCCAGCTCTGTGGCAATCTCCATTATTGTGGGTGTGAATCCCATTTTTTTCTTAAATTTGTCGGACAATTCTTTTCTCATTGTACCACCAATACAATTAAGGTTGCCCGAATTAATAAAGTGAACGAGAAATCCTTATAATTTGTGAACGGTGATGAAAGAGGGTCTTAAAAATTATTTACGACACATCGCTGTAGATTTGTACTGATCTTTATAAGTGGGGCGCTAGTTATTTTATAATCTTGGTGTGTGTTTATGGAGGGAGTCTTTGTCAGCGAGTTCATTAGGCCAATAAGGGAGAAGGCGAACTTTCCAGAAAGGGTCTATGTATTCGATACAACTCTGAGAGACGGGGAGCAGACTCCTGGGGTATGTTTCACCCCTGATGAGAAGGTGGAGATCGCAAAGAAACTTGATGAGCTCGGTGTTGACGTCATAGAAGGGGGTTTTCCCGTTAATTCGGAGGAGGAGATTGAGACTGTAAGGAGGATAAAGGAGAGTGGGTTAAGGGCAAAAGTCTGCGGTCTTGCCAGGTGTGTTATTGCGGATATTGATGCGTGTATCAAGGCTAATGTGGACAGAGTGCACATTTTCATAGCGACCTCAGATACACATTTGAAATACAAATTGCGGATGGACGAGAATAAGGCGTTAGAGCAGGCAATAGCAGCAACAGAATATGTTAAGTCTCATGGTCTGGAATGCGAGTTTTCCTGTGAAGATGCGACCAGGACTCCTTTGGATAGATTGATCAGGTTTTACAAGAGTGTGGAGGAATACGGTGCTGATATTCACAATGTGCCCGATACTGTGGGTGTAATGGAGCCAGAGGCTATGTTTTATCTTATATCCAGCCTGAAGCGAGAACTCAAGAAACCCATTTCAGTTCATTGCCACAATGATTTTGGGATGGCCGTGGCAAATACTTTGGCTGGAGTTAAGGCAGGGGCGGCGCAGGTCCACACGACAGTCAATGGGCTGGGAGAGAGAGGAGGAAACGCGAGCGTAGAGCAGACTGTGGCGGCGCTCACAGCCATGTACAACGTTAAGACGAACATAAGGCTGAATCTGTTGAAGGAGACTTCTAGGCTTGTTGAAAAGTACAGTATGATAAAGTTGATGCCGAATTTCCCAATCGTGGGGGATAACGCCTTTGCCCATGAGGCAGGGATACACGTTCACGGGGTCCTTGCAAAGGCTGAGAGCTATGAGCCGCTCACCCCAGAGATGGTGGGGCAGCGCAGGAGGATAGTTATGGGAAAACATACAGGCAAGCATGCCGTTGCGTCATTCGTCAAGGAAAAGTTCAATCTCACCGAGGATCAGATCAAGGAAGTGGTTGAGAAGGTGAAAAGCCTGGCGGTGCATAAAAAGAAGATAATTGAGGATGATGTTGTGGCTGTGGTCGAGGGTGTTCTCGGAAGCATACCTGAATCTGAGAAGATTGTTAGGCTGGACGAGGCGCTGATAATAACGGGTAACAAAATAACTCCAACAGCCTCTGTTCAGATCACTATTGACAATATCAAGAAGATAGCCGCTGGAGTTGGGACAGGACCTGTGGATGCTGTGGCGAAGGCCATACAGAGTGCGTTGGGTGAGGAGATAAGGCTGTTGAACTACAAGTTGGAGGCTATTTCCGGGGGGACAGACTCTTTGTGCTCGGTGGAAGTCACGGTGGAGGACAAAGAGGGGAGAACTGCGATGGGCATAGGAGTCGGAGGAGACATAGTTATGGCTTCTGTAAATGCACTTATGGAAAGCCTAAACAGGATCTACAGAAAAAGAAGAACTTGAAAAAAGAAAAAAGGGAAAAACTTGCATCATTTTTCCTATTTTTAGCTGAAAATCTTACTTAAGGTCTTCATTTCTTCGTATTTTTTGAGGTCGCCAGACGATATGGTCTTTGGAACTGATTTGATAGCTGCCTCGAAGTGGCGCATCTCTACTTTTTTGGGTTTCATCTCCTCCCTTAGGGCGTTCAGGGCAGCTTCTCTGCAAATGGCTTCTATGTCAGCACCAGTGTAACCTTCGGTTTTTTCTGCAAGTACCGAGAGATTTACATCCTCGGCCAAGGGCATCTTCTTGGTATGTACTTTGAAGATCTCCTCCCTAGCTTTTTTGTCTGGCAGAGGTATGTAGACGGTTCTATCGAATCTACCTGGTCTTAGCAACGCAGGATCAAGTATGTCAGGCCTATTTGTGGCAGCAATGACAACTACGCCCTTCAGAGAAGTAAGCCCATCCATCTCGGAAAGAAGTTGGTTCACAACCCGCTCAGTCACCCCTGAATCGTAATGCGCGCCTCTCATTGGAGCAATGGAATCTATCTCGTCAAAGAATATTATGCACGGCGATGCTTGTCTTGCCTTCTTGAAGATCTCCCTTATCGCTTTCTCGGACTCGCCCACCCATTTGCTGAGGACCTCCGGACCTTTTACACTTATGAAGTTTGCAGAGCTCTCAGTAGCCACTGCTTTAGCCAGCAACGTCTTGCCTGTACCCGGCGGACCATAAAGTAGTATCCCCTTGGGCGGAGTTATTCCCATCTGTTCGAAGAGTTCTGGGTGCTTTATTGGAAGCTCCACCATCTCTTTGAGTTGCCTCTTCACGTCCTCAAGACCGCCCACATCGTCCCAACGGACTTCAGGGACTTCAATGTAAACCTCACGTAGTGCTGAGGGTGTTATTTCCTTAAGTGCCTCATAGAAGTCCGACCTACTGACCTTTAGCGTCTTCAGGATATTTGCAGGAATTGTCTTCTTCTCGAGGTCTATCTTTGGCAGGAAGCGCCTGAGGGCACGCATGGCAGCCTCTCTGGCAAGAGCCGCGAGGTCTGCGCCGCTGAAGCCGTGCGTCAGCTCTGCTATCTCATCAATGTTTACATCTTCCTCAAGGGGCATCCCCCTTATGTGGACCTGCAGAATCTCGCGTCGAGCTTTTTTGTCTGGCATCGATATTGATATCTCCCTGTCGAATCTTCCAGGTCTGCGGAGGGCAGGGTCGACCGCGTCTGGTCTGTTTGTTGCGGCGATTACTACAACTTGACCTCTTGATTTCAAGCCGTCCATAAGTGTGAGGAGTTGGGCAACTACCCTCCGTTCCACCTCCCCGGTCACTTCCTCCCTCTTGGGAGCTATCGAGTCGATCTCATCTATGAAAATGATACTCGGAGCTGATTTCTCTGCCTCCTCAAAGATCTCCCTAAGTCTGCTCTCGGATTCCCCATAGAACTTGCTCATGATCTCTGGTCCGTTGATTGATAAGAAGTTCGCTCCAGATTCGTTAGCAACTGCCTTTGCAAGGAGGGTCTTTCCACAGCCAGGTGGACCGTACAACATTACACCCTTGGGTGGCTCGATGCCAAGGTGTTTGAAGAGCTCAGGATGTTTCATTGGGAGCTCGATCATTTCTCTGATTTTGGTTTTGGCATCCTCAAGATCACCGATGTCCTCATATGTGACCTGCGGAACTGTTATCTCGGTCTCTTTTACTGGCTCCTCCTTTACTATTACCTCGGTCTCCTGAGTCACATATGCGGAGGGGGATGGTTGAACAGAAGATACTATGAGCTTCAAGGCCTCACCCAGCACAGGTATTGGCACAGTATCGCCTTTGCTAACTGGCTTATCCTCGAGTATATGTTTCACATACTCATTAAAATCGGAACTGAACTGTATTCGATCGACAGGTGCAAGTATCAGCTTACTGGCCGGCTTGATCTCTGCCTCTCCCACCTTTACAGTATCACCTGTGGAGACGCCTGCGTTGTGACGGATTATGCCATCAATTCTGATTATGTCCTGCCCTTCGTCCTCTTCATAGGCAGGCCAAATCCTTGCCACTGTTGTGCGCTGTCCTGTGATCGATATGAAATCGCCAGGTCTGAGGCCCAGCCGGGACATTACATCGCGGCTTATCCTCGCTAAGCCCCTCCCAACATCCCTTTGGGACTTTGCCTCTGCGACTCTCAATATAATGGGTTCTTTCACCATAATCAACACCACCCCTCCCTATTATTATTCTTAAATATATATTTTACTGAAATATATTTGGAGAAGGTTTGCATTATTTTTATTAACCAAAGGGCAAGATATAGACTGGGATGTCGCATGGAGTCTCTGAAGATAGTCTCCAAGGAGCGGACAGAGAGGCTTGCTTTTCTCTCAAAGATTGAGTTGAGTGAGAAGGAGAAAGAAGAGATCACTCATCAGCTGAATAGAATATTAGAGGCGTTCAAAACATTAGACGAACTGGATTTGGGTGGGGTGGAGCCCACATTTCATGTGGTCGATCTGGTTAATGTTCTTAGGGAAGACCAGGTGAAGGATTCCTTGTTACAAAAGGAGGCACTCTCGAGCGCCTCCAAGACAAAAGACGGCTTCTTTGTAGCGCCCAAGATCGTATAGGGGGGAGATTTTTGAGATTGATGGACCTCACACTCTTTGAACTGAGTGAATCTCTTAGATCAGGGGAATTCACTTGGCAAGATGCCATTGAGGCGTATGGTGAGCAGATTAAGAGGTATGATGACGAACTTAACGCTTACATAACCATTAATGGAGCAGAACAAAGTCCCTCTACAGGGGCGCTCTCGGGGGTACCCATAGCCATCAAAGATAACATATGCACGAAAGGGTTGAGGACAACATGTGGTTCCAAGCTACTTGAAAACTACATCCCTCCCTATGATGCCACGGTGGTCAAAAGGCTAAAGGAGGCAGGGGCCATAATAATTGGAAAGACTAACATGGACGAGTTTGCCATGGGCTCGTCCACAGAAAACAGTGCTTTCTTTCCGTCAAAGAACCCGTGGGACAAGTCTAGGGTTCCGGGGGGATCCTCAGGCGGGAGCGCGGTGGCCGTTTCGGCAAGGGAGGCGGCTGCAGCCCTTGGCTCAGACACCGGAGGGTCGGTTAGGTGCCCTGCGAGTTTCTGCGGCATAGTTGGCTTGAAGCCGACTTACGGATTAGTCAGCAGGTTCGGTCTGGTCGCATTTGCTAACAGCCTAGAGCAGATAGGACCAATGACACGCGATGTGAGAGACTGTGCTCTGATGATGAACGTTATCGCCGGTTACGATGAGATGGACGGGACTTCAGTTAACAGACCACGCGAGGATTACCTCTCATACCTGGATAAGGACATCAAAGGGCTAAGGATCGGGGTGCCGAAGGAGTTTTTCGGGGAGGGTACAGAGGAGGGGGTGGCGAGGGAGGTCTGGAGGAGCATACATATTCTCGAGAGCCTGGGAGGGAAGTACAGCGAAACAACGCTGCCTACCCTGAAGTATGCGCTCCCTACCTATTATCTCATTGCGATGTCTGAGGCAAGTTCGAATTTGGCTAGATATGATGGGATCAGGTATGGAGTGAGGGCAGAGGACGAAGGGATGGACTGGTCGACCTCATACTCAAGGACTAGGAGCCTATTTGGAATGGAAGTAAAGAGAAGAGTAATTCTCGGTACGTTTGCGCTATCCGCAGGTTATTATGAGGGCTACTATCTTAAGGCGCTAAAAGTAAGGACTCTGATAAGGAAGGACTTCGAGAGGCTCTTCAAGGAATTTGATGTGATTGTTGGGCCGACTGTACCAACTATAGCATTTAGGCTGGGGGAAAAAGTCGCAGATCCCCTAGCCATGTACATGACGGATATAGACACTGTTACAATAAACCTGGCTGGAATACCTGCAATTTCGGTACCATGTGGGTTTTCTGATGGTATGCCTGTAGGTTTGCAGATCATGGCACCGCCTTTTATGGAAGGTAGGCTACTGACAGTTGCAAAGAGGATTGAGGATGAGCTGAAGTTGAACCTAACACCACCTTTGTGAGGGACGAAAATGAGTCTTGAAGAAAATGTTTTGATCGGCTTGGAGGTACACTGCCAGCTCACAAACCTAAGAACCAAGCTTTTCTGTGGGTGCAGCTCAGATTATCGGGGCAAAGAGCCAAACTCAAATGTCTGTGTCATATGTCTGGGACACCCAGGATCGCTCCCAAAGCCAAATAGAGGAGCTATCGAGTACGCGATAATGACGGGTCTGGCGCTGAATAGTACAATTAACTCCAAGACCTCCTTTTACAGGAAGAATTACTTCTATGTAGATATGAGTAAGAACTTTCAGATCTCGATGTATGAGACCAACGGATCTGCCGCAATTTGCACAGGAGGTCACCTGGACATAAACGTTGGTGCGAAGAAGAAAAGGATAAGAATTACGAGGATACAGCTCGAAGAAGATCCTGCGAGGCTTGTTCATATAGGCCCCATTGATCTTTCACCTTACACATTGGTAGACTATAACAGGGCAGGCATGGCTCTGCTTGAAGTTGTCACCGAGCCAGACCTCGCTTCTCCTAGGGAGGCGAGAATATTCCTGCAGAAGTTAAGGTCCATACTGGAGCACATAGGAGCGTTCGATGGAGGATTGGAAGGGGCGATGAGGTGCGATGCGAACGTGTCGGTGGAAGGAGGAGCCAGAGTCGAGATCAAAAACATATCCTCATTTAAGGAAGTAGAGAGAGCCCTAAGCTATGAGATCTCTCGACAGATGGCGTTGATAAAGAAAGGCGAGAGAGTGGTGAGGGAGACGCGCCATTGGGATGAGATCAGGAAGGTCACAATATCTCTAAGGGAGAAAGAGGAGGAGTATGATTATAGGTACTTCCCAGAGCCCGACATAGTCCCATTGTATATTACCCCAGAGTATGTGGAGGAGATCAGGTCAAGAATGCCAGAGTTGCCCGACGCTAGGGCTGAAAGGTTCGTGAGAGAGTACGGCATACCCATATATGACGCGCAGGTTCTAACCTCACAGAAGGCATTAGCCGACTTCTTTGAGGAGTGTGTGAGTATCTACAGAGACCCAAAGAATGTCAGCAACTGGATAATGAGTGACCTATTGGGAGTCCTTCATGAGAAAGGAGTGGAGATCCAGGAATCCAAAATCACGCCCAAGGCACTGGCAGAGATGCTGAAAATGATAAGGGAAGGCACCATAAGCGGTAAGATCGGGAAAATAATCTTGCCAGAAATCGTAGAAACGGGCAAGATGCCCTCCCAAGTGGTGAAGGAAAGAGGGATGGAGAGAATAGCTGATAGAGCAACAATAGAGAGAGTAGTGGAGGAGGTATTCTCCGAGAACACAAAAGCAGTAAATGATGCCATTACTGACGCAAATGCTGTGAACTACCTGATTGGTCAGGTAATGAAAAAGACTAGGGCGAAGGGTGACCCTAAGTTGGTGAACGAGATCGTGAGAGAAAAACTGGAGCGGGTGAAAGAGGCTGGGCGTTTCTCTTCAAAATAAATTAATATCTAACATAAATCTTGAAAGAAGTGCAGGCATGCTAGTTTTGAATCACCCTATTTTTGAGGGTAGTTCCAAAGATATTGCCTATTTTTATGCCTTTAATAGCAATTTCCTTTTTTTACCGAGCACAGGTTGTTAACAGCATCATATCTCTAATCAGAATTAGATTCCTTCAGCATCATTTTCATAAGGTTAATAACTGATTTAGGATTACAAAAAATTGTGGTCGCCAATGTCGGAGGAGATCATTAGAAGAGGAATTGATAGAGGGTGGCTGCTTGAGCCAGAAGCGAAGGAGTTGTGCCGCAATTATAGACTCTCTGTAGGAGAATGGATGGTTGTTAGAAATCAGGATGAAGTAAAGAACGCTGTTGGAAAATTCGGATTTCCCCTAGTAATGAAGATAGTATCTCCAGATGTGCTTCACAAATCAGACATTGGGGGAGTGATATTGAACATAGACAGCGAGGAGAAGGCGATAAACTCTTTTGAGAAGATAAGGGAGGTTGCAGAAAAAGGAGGCTACAGGTTAGAGGGCGTCCTAGTGGAGCGCATGGTACCCCAAGGTGTGGAAACAATAATTGGAGCCAAAAAAGATCCCCAATTTGGACCTGTTTTAATGTTTGGGCTGGGAGGCATATTTGTCGAGGTTTTCAAAGATGTTTCCTTCAGGGTCGCACCGATAAGAAAAGAGGACGCAATGGAGATGATTTCAGAGCTGAAAGCTTACCCCATATTAAGGGGCATTAGAGGAAGAAAGCCCTCAGACATCAATAGCTTGGCTGACGCCATAGTAAAGGTTTCGGATATGATGATGGAGCTGCCGCAGATTAGTGAGATAGATTTGAATCCCACTATTGTATACGAAGTTGGATACAAAATAGTGGACGCGAGGGTACTGCTAAAGAAAGGGGAATAAGGTGTACTTTTTTGTTGGATGTACTATCGGTTGGTAACATAAACATTGATCTGTCCTTTTTTATCAATAAATTACCAGACTTGGATGGTGAAGAGACTGCAGATCTGGAGATCTATCATGGGGGATCGGCAGCCAATTTTGCTGTGGGAGCATCAAGACTGGGACTCAGGGTCGGAATGCTCGGGTGCGTCGGAGATGACGAATTTGGAAGGGAAGCTATTGAGGGACTGAGGAGAGAGGGCGTCGCGACAGAGTTTGTAAGAGTAATAAAAGGGAAAAAAACTGGAATGGTCTGTGTTCTTGTAGATAGAGGTGGAGGGAGGAGGATGCTCGCCCATAGGGGGGCAAATGCAGAGCTAGAGGCGATCGTGAATTCTCTGCCAGACGCAAAAGTTCTCCAGCTTTGCAATGTGAGCAGGAATGTTTTAATGAAAATTAAGGGGAGTTCTGGGAAAGCTTGTATATCTTTAGACCCGGGGGGGAGCGTTGTCGAGTTAAGACCAGAGGACCTGGAGGGGGTTGACGTCTTGCTCCTGAACGAGCTGGAATGTAGGCTTTTAACCGGCTCAGAATACAAGGAGGGTGCAAGGAAGCTCACTGATTATGCAAAGCTGGTGGTCGTAAAGCTGGGGGAAAGGGGAGCATACGCTTTTGACGGAAAGAAGGAGGAGGCCCATATGGCTTTTAAGGTGAAGGTGGTCGACACTACTGGAGCAGGAGATGCTTTTGATGCAGGGTTCATGGCAGCCTTCATAAAAGGTATGAGTGAAAACGAGTGCCTACGGTGGGGCATCGCTACAGCTTCGTTGAAGATCCAAAGAAGAGGGGCGAGGGAGGGGCTTCCCACATATGAAGAACTCAAGAAGTTCTTGTCAGAGATTGAGATCTCTAACCCTTGATAACTAAGACACCACTTCCACGGTATTGCCCGTGCTTCAGCTTTAGTAATGCTTCGTTAGCATCCTCAAGTCGGAATCTTTTGACTTCAGGTCTTATAGGAATCTTTGCTGCTATAGTCAGAAATTCTTGGATGTCTGCCCTTGTAATGTTTGCAACACTCTTCAATTCCCTCTCGCCCCATAGGTGAGAGGTATAGTCAAGGTCGGTTATCGGCGTTTCTTTTCTGATTAGGTTCATTACAAGCCGACCGCCCTTATCCAAATTCCTCAGGGCCTCCCTGACTGGCGACCCGGTCGGAGTGGTGTCTATGGCACAGTCCAGTTTTTCTGGAGGGGTTTCTCCAGTTGCCCCCACCCAGTCAGCGCCCATCTTCATTGCAAGCTCACTGGGAGCGTCGCCTTTCCTCCTTGTGAATACAAATATCTTTGAGCTTGGGAAGAGGTACCTTATGAGTTGAAATTGGATGTGGGCTGATGATCCAAACCCAAATAGCCCAATGGTTTCACCGTCCCTCATTCCCGTGAGCTTTAGGGCCCTGTATCCCACGGCCCCGGCGCATAGAAGCGGAGCAGCCTCACAATCTTCAAATACATCTGGGATGGGATAGGCGAAATCTTCATGGACCAAAATGTACTCGGCGTAGCCTCCGTCAGCATCACATCCCGTACCCATAAATCTCTCGCAGAGGTTTTCGAGACCTCTCCTGCAGAAGCGACACGCCCCACATGTACGGTAGATCCATGCCACCCCCAGCCTATCGCCAATGTGGTACTTGGTGGCGGCAGGTCCAAGTTCCTTTACCCTCCCGACTATCTGGTGTCCAGGTATGACGGGAAGTTTTGTGAACAACCTCCCTTCTATTTCGTCTAACTCGGTACGACATACCCCGCACGCAGAAATTTCCAATAGTATCTCCCTGCCAATTGGCTGGGGCACTGGTATGTCCTCAAGCGTCAGAGGGTTTGTTTCTATGGGCGAGGTTTTTCTGAGAATTATTGCCCTCATTTGATCATCCGTAAAAAGTTTCACATTATCGGTATTTGAAGTTTAATTTTCATTTTTACCTTTCATTTGGAAATAAATTAACTCGGCTGCTATTAGTGGCGGAGTGGGCGAATCCGGGAACTTGTCCAAAACTAGCAACCATATAATGAGCTCCAGGTAAATAAAGACGTGACCTTTATTCTCTTATAGCCTGTTTCAAGGGGTGTTTTGGCTCATAGAGAGGTATTTTAACAATGAAGGAAGTTGATCTTATCTGATGCCTTCGCAGACCCAATTTTAATTCGATAAATTCAGGGATTACCGAGTTAATTAACCTGAAAGAAGGTCTACCATACACCAAACCCCTGCAGTAGG
>JACIVQ010000047.1 GCA_014361445.1 Methanosuratincolales archaeon
CCATGATCATTCCTCCACCCAGATACAGAGTCGTGCCAAGGGAAGATGTAATAGAGTTTTTAAAAAAGGGGAGGAATTTATTTGCAAAACATGTTATTGAATGTGACCCAGAAATAAGACCTGGTGAGGAGGTTTTAATTAGTGATTCTAAAGGGAATGTGGTAGCAGTCGGTAAGGCAGTTTTAGCGGGCTATGAAATGAAACGTTTTAAAAATGGCGTTGCCGTAAAAATTAGGGAGGGAGAAGGGGGGAAAGATGAGGAGGATTAGCCCTAGAGAAGCGAAAAGAATGATGCAAAGGATGGGAATGGAGCTCGAAGAGATGCACGGAATTTTAAAGGTAACGTTTACTATGAAAGACAAGAGTCTAGTGATAGCCGACCCACAAGTTACAATAATGAAAGTTGGGGGGCAAAAAATATACCAAGTTGTGGGCGAGGCTGTGGAGGAAAAAACAGAAGAAGAAAAAATAGAAATCTCAGATGAAGATGTCCAATTGGTAGCGGCACAGACTGGGGCTAGCATTGAATCTGCAAGGAAAGCATTAGAAAGCACTAAAGGGGATCTGGCACAGGCCATAATGTTGCTAACTGTAAAGGATTAAAGAACAAAATGTTGAGTTGTCAAAGCAAAATCTTTTTCTTCAGGACTCCAAACAAGTGATGGCTTAATTTTACCGAAAACTTTTGTATACATTACAAGCCTATCACCGTCATAACCACATTCAGGGCACTTTGAATAGAATCCATAAGAGATAAATTTGCATTGCCAGCAATACGTAAAGTCTCTGGTGAAAGTAAATAATCCTAGTCTTGTAGTCTCTACAATTCGTTTAGTGTAATTTGCCAAGACTTGTTCGGTTGGAAATGGTTCGCTTAGTCTCACGTCAAATAGATGCCCTCCCTTTGTAAGTTGTTGAAACTCTTCTTCTATTTTGAGTCGAGTTTTAAGTTCGATTGCAGTATTTAATGGTAGATTAGAATGTTCAGTGTAGCATTTACTATCTTTTGATTTGAGGTACCCCCCAACATAATCCAAATTTGTCAGACGTTTTGCTGCAGGTTCGAAAGTTGTACTCGAAGCCGCCAGTCTTAATGATGGAGAGACTTGGTTAGCGTACCGATCGATTATGGATATGAGGTCTTTTGCAAGCTTTAACGCATCTTCGTTATCCGTTATTTCAAAGCCAGTATGATATTTTATGGCTTCTGGTAGTCCAACATAGCTTATTATACCGAGGGAGTCTGAAAGTCTAAAGTAGCTACTCCCTTCTACAGGTTCTTTGAAAAGGGGCAAGATCTTGTCAGAAGAGATGCGTTCCTCTAGAACTTGTTTTTTAATATAAAGCGCCTCTCTAGAAAGCTCTAAAAGTTCCCTGACTCGTTCCTTTAATCGATCATCATCGCCTTTAGATTCATATGCTATCCTTGGCAAGTTTATAGTAACGTTGTCTAAAACACCTACCCTCAGTGTGCCATATTCCCAATCTTTCCAGTCAGAATCAACCCTCGAAAGATCTAGACTATAAGCAACATTTTCAGTCTGCCATGGCGGCGTCTGATTTACAAAATAAACATTTCCCCAAACTCTTGCCAATTCGTAACTAGCCATAAGAGAGTTTTGCAATTCTTCTAAAAATAGTGATTTTTTCCGTATTTTTATAAACAGAGCAGGATTTAAAAGGGGTTTTGAGACTCCATCCGGTTCTTTTAGAACCTCAATAATTGATGATAAGAGTGCTATTGATTCATTGAACATATCTCCATAAGTACCTATGTTGCCATCGGGACCAACATATTTGACGTTCTCTAGAAAGGGTGGAATGCCCAACTCGAGGTCTAAACATATTTGAGGGCGCAATGAATCTCCTAATAAAATATTCAAATTATAGAAAAATTCCCTCAGAGCGTCGCACATCTCTTCTTTGCTTATTTTTTTAATGTAGGGTGCTAAAAAAATGTTAAAAAACGGAATAGATTGGGAATTTGAAACAAAACTTGAAGAGGCTTTTAACAGGCAGTTAATTGCATGAAGTGCGCCTCGAAAACTTTTTGGTACCGAGTAATGGGGAAGTATTAAACCACTACCATCACAGGCGATCTTTCCGGATAGTATTGGTCGTATGTCATGAAATATATTTGCGGGCCTTAGGACCCAATAATTTGCGTTATTCAAATGAATGGCACCACAAAGGTGTGCGTCTGCAATTGTTCTTGGAAGAACTTTGAGCAACATGTATTCTTCAAGAACAGCATCGCCAGCCATAGAGTGAATGGTTTCTGGGGTCGGGTAACCATGAAGACGTGCATTTTTTATACTCATAGTTACGTCATAAACAGGCTGACCTAATCTGGTCAATACATGGCGATATTCCTCGAGCCCCTTTTCTAATAGAATCGCATTAACAAACTCTCTTATCAAAGCCGCTGTCAAGTATTTAACTTGAAGTTTCTTTAAACGATCTTCAGCCTCCTTTGATATGGTGTCGGCCAATTTACGCGGAACGTTTGCTTCACGTACAAGAGCGTCAATTATTTTCTTTCTATCAAAAGGTTCAATTGTTAGGCTGGATGTCCTTACCAGCATGTCGCCTTTTTTTCTTCTAATGGCATCTTCAACACCATAAATAAAGTTCGAGACCTCTTGTCCCAGCAGTGTTAGATAATATTTTCCAGAGCTTTCGTCTGACTTTATTAGGTCTGCCTCAGTTAACATCCTGAGGTGGTAACCAAATTTTCCAGCATCACTCTTAGGATCCATCTGAAGTTTTTCCATTATCTCAGTGAAAGAGAGGGCACCCTCCCTACTTATTAACTTCAATATTTCAACCCTAACTTCATTTGATAGGGACGAAAGGATGGATTCTAAAAGATCATTGTCTTGCAATTGTTACACCTGAGCTTATTTGTAAATATGTATCTAAAAAATTTAGGGATTATAGAAGATGGGTCTAAATTTTATAGCATAACGTATAATTCCAGCATCACCATCCTCTGAGACTTTTCTAAAAACGGACTCTACTGGCATTCCAATTCTTAGGTCATCTAATTCTACGTCTGTGATCTGGGCAGTTATCCTAGTACCATCTTCCAGCTCGATTAGTCCCAAAGCATAGGGGGCGTTTCTTTCAAAGCCCACTGGCGGATTGCGTACAATGGTAAATGAAATCAGAGATCCTTTTTCAGGTAGCCTATATTGTTCCAAAGAAGTGGAACCACATTTTAAGCATCTAGCTCTGGGAGGATAGTTAACGGTTCCACAGCGCCCACATTTTTGTCCTTCTAGTCTTGTTCTTTGTGGGATTTCACGCCAGTATCTAGGGACAGACATTATCTACACCTCCTCATTATTGCAACATAAGTATTCGAGCCAGACCCACCAATGTTCTGGATTAACCCTACTTCGGCGTTTGGTACTTGCATCTTATCAGCACGTTCTGTCAATTGCATCGATATTTCGGCAGCCTGATATATACCAGTCGCGCCAACCGGATGCCCCCGAGATTTTAAACCCCCACTAGGATTTATTGAAACAATACCACCTGGCTCAAAAGTGCCCTCACTCATCATTTTATCAAATTTTCCTTTCTCTGCAAAGCCAAGGTCCTCCAAAGATAGTGCTGCTGTAATAGTGAAAGTGTCGTGTATTTCTGCGACATCAATATCAGCAGGGGACATTTTCGCCATTTTGTAGGCTTTCATTCCAGCAGTGATAGTAGATTTCAACGAAAGCAAATCCTCTCTAGAGGAAACGTTGATTGTATCAGTTGCACCAGAAATCCCACAAATCTCAACAAATGTATCAGAATATTTTGGAGCATCTTCCAGAGGACATAAAATGACGACAGCTGCGCCATCTCCAACGGGGGCACAATCATATAGTTTTATTGGGTCAGCAATGGTCTCAGAATTGAGTACAGTCTCTCTACTTATTTCAAAAGGAAGTTGAGCATAAGGATTTTTTGCTCCGTTTTTATGCATCAATACTGCAAAATCGGCAAAAGCCTCTCTAGGGGTTTTATAAACATGCATATATCTGTTCATCATCAAGGCATTTAGACTCACAAAGCTCGAACCGTAAAACAATTCATACTCAGCGTCTGCTGCCTTACCAAGAGAGTACGTAGTCTCTTTCCCTATTCCATCCGTCAGTTTTTCAACCCCGCCAACCATAACAATGTCAAACATTCCAGAAGCTACACATGTAAAACCAGATAACAATGCGGCTCCGCCAGATCCACAAGCAGACTCGACTCTATAAGCAGTCGTAGGTATTGCACCAATATAGTCCGCCAGGATGCTACCTATGTTGTTCTGATCGGATAGATCAGATGCACACATATTTCCAACGATTATAGCATCTATACTTGGTATCTCTATCTCGTTCAGGGCTTTTTTGGCAGCCTCGCCAAACAATTCTCTAAGAGATTTGTTCCAGTGTTTATCTACTTTGGTTAGTCCATAACTGATAATTGCGACTTTTCTCATATAATCACCTCAAAAGACAATTTTTCTTCTAAATTTGCAATAAAGAGCGTAGTCAATGTTTCTTTTTCTCTTAATGTAGTCCATTACTTTTGGTGCTCTGTCTCTCTTTGAGATTACACCATCTTGAACTATAAAACTAAATGAGTCACTACCAGCACCGGAGCCAAAGCTTGTTAGAAGGACTCTATCACCCGGTCTTGCCATATCCAAAATTGCAGATAGACCAGTTAGCGAAGAACCCGCATAAAGATTACCAATATAAGGAACCAACAATCCAGGTTCCACCTGTTCTTTTTTGAAGCCCAAAAGCTTTGCTGCTTTAAGTGGAAATTTTCCATTAGGCTGATGGAAAACCACATATTGAAAATCCGAAGGTTTCAGAGAAAGTTCTTCCATCAATAGCTTAGTTGCAGAGATTACATGATTAAAATATGCAGGTTCTCCTGTGAAGGCTTCAGCATGAGATGGGTAATCTCTTTTGGGGCGTCTCCAGAAATCAGGAGTGTCTGTTACGTAAGAGACCGAGCCCTCGAGGAGGGCGACTGGTTCTTTTTCATGAGTCTTACTCCCCACAATTAGCGCAGTCCCCCCACATCCCGCAGAATATTCTAAGGGATCTGATGGTGCACCTTGTGCAGTATCAGCACCTATTGCCAATCCAAAATTTATCATGCCAGAGCCTACTAGAGCTATACAACATTGTAAGCACTCGGTTCCAGCTTTACAAGCAAATTCAAAATCTGCTGATAGAATTCGCGGGGTGGCACCTATCGCCTCAGCTACAATGGTGCCTGTCGGTTTTACGGCGTATGGTTTTGATTCGGTGCCCACAAACACTGCTCCAAGTTGTTTAGGGTTCAGTCCCGCTCTTTGAATTGCGTTTTTTGCAGACTCCACAGATATTGTTGCCACATCCTCATCTAAACCAGCGACCGCTTTTTCGTCTATCAGTAATTCCTCTCTAAAGTGTTTAGGGGACTTACCCCAAATTCTTGCGATCTCTTCCACTGAAATGCGATAAATAGGAATATAGGATCCCCATCCCGAAATGACAACATCAATAATGGGTTTCAAAGAATTCACCAGTTTTTCCTTATATGATACGATTGGTAATATAAGGTCTTCGCTCTTTGACTTATTTTAATTCGACTATTGTCGATTAAATAAGGGAGTGAAGGGCTTTGATAAGCTCCTCAACATTGGTTTTTTTTGAGAGGATCAAAGGAATTCTTTCTGCTTTAGCTAATTCTATCGCAAGATTATCTGTTTTCTTGACGCCATGAATAACTACTGCGGCTGGCTTCAAAGGGGTTACGCGTACTGCCACCATTGGGGAACGACCTGTAGAGGTTCTCGTAAATATTAGTGCGCGTTCACTTGTGGTCCCAATAAGCTGTAAAAAATCTGACCCTGACATTGACAGTATGGCCCTAATACTATCCACTACAGTGTATCCTAGAATTTTTTTTGATAGCAGGTACTCACATGCAAGGACTTCTCCATCAATTGCTTTCATAAGATCTTTGAGAGAGATCGGGGAAGGAAATTCCCGAAGATCGAGTATCGCATCTGAAGATGGTTTAAATATTGTTGAAAATTGTTTTATGACTT
Source organism: Methanosuratincolales archaeon (assembly GCA_014361445.1). Classification (GTDB taxonomy): domain Archaea; phylum Thermoproteota; class Methanomethylicia; order Methanomethylicales; family Methanomethylicaceae; genus WYZ-LMO10. The sequence continues at coordinate 6,098 of JACIVQ010000047.1, forward strand.
TTCCTCCTGAGGATTCGTCCAATTCAATTAGACCTTTTACAAACCGCCTTATGAAGATAGATCCAGGCGATTTTCTCCTTCCGCCTTCATAGTCACTTATTACTGAAGGAGATATCCCGAGCTTCGATGCGATTTCAAGTTGTGTTATCCCAAAAACTTCTCTCCACCTACGCATTATTTCTCCCGGATTGTCGGATAATATGATTTCACCGATTATTCTCTTCATAATAAGTTCTTTAATTGCCTCCAATCAAAGCACCATCAAAATATTATTTCAATAGCTATTAAAAATAATTTTTACAAAAAAGTATAAAGACAACGTTTTTATCTAGAAAAACAAAAAGGGGGCTGTAGGCTAGCTTGGTCTAGACTGCCAGGCTCGGGCCCTGGTGACCCCGGTTCAAATCCGGGCAGCCCCACTTTTCTTTTTCAGAGCATTCCTTCCTTCTTTAGTATGCCCCTTCCTGCTATGACGCCAGTTGCTGCAGCGCCCACAATTCCTCTTGAAAGACCCACACCATCGCCCGCCACAAAGATGCCTTCAATTGGGGTCTCTAGGTCTTTGTTTACTTGGAACTTGTTAGCAGAGAATTTGATTTCTGGCGCGTAGAGAAGGGTTGAAGAGCTAGCAACGCCTGGGATAATCTGGTCTAATTTCTCTAAGCCTTCCAAAATATCTGACACTATTCGGTGAGGCATTGCCATCGCAATATCTCCAGGCGTTGCGGATCTGAGAGTGGGTGTTACATGACTATGAGAGATCCTAGTCCATGTTGAACGCCTGCCCATTCTCAAATCTCCAAGTCTTTGGATTAAGGGCTCGCCGCCACCGAGAATTGTAGCTTGTTGAACAACAGATCTACCATACGCAGTGGTATCTTCGATAGGTTCTGTCAATACCACTCGAACCAAAAAAGCAAAATTGCTGTTCTCTGATAGAGTTTCGGTCATGGAGTGTCCATTTACTCCTACGAAACCGTCATAAACTTCCTTAACCACAAACCCACGATGGTTAACGCAGAAGGTTCTTACGAAATCATCATAAGTGTCTGTGTAAATATGAAACTTAGGATCTCTATTGACCGCTATAATTGGCTCCATCACAAAAGCAGGAACTTCCACCCTCACTCCAATGTCTATCGGTTCGTGCTTAGTAGGAATAGAAAGTTTTTGAGCGATTTTTGCTGCCCAATTTGCGCCAACTCTCCCTGGTGCTAAAACAATATATTTTGACCTAATAATTACATTGCCTTCCAATATTACTTGATTCTTTTTTACGTCCTCGACTCGAGTCTCAAGCAAAAACTTGACTCCCATTCTCTCGAGGTCTTCTTTAAAGTTTCTTATAACTCGAGGGGCGCCGTCGGTACCGATATGGCGTTGAGTGATTGGCAGGAATTTGATGCCTGCGGACGCTGCTTTCCTTTGTAATTCGAGAGCTTCCTCAACATCCCCACGATAAACATCTTTCGGAGCGCCATATTTCAGAAAAACTGAGTCAACATAATTTACCAAGTCATGTGCTTCTTTTTCAGTATTTGTAAATTCGGATAAATTGCCGCCTATATCAGGTCTCAAATTCAATAGCCCACTTGATAGAGTGCCAGCGCCACCAACCCCGCTCATTATGCTGCAAATTGGACATCTTGTACATGTCTTATAATTTTGAACTGGACATTTCCTTTTATCAACATCATAACCCTGTTCTACAACCAATACTGAAAGTTTTCCATTACTTCTGGTTGCTATTTCGTAAGCTGCAAACATGCCAGCAGGACCAGCACCAATTATGATCACGTCGTAATCCAAATATAACACCCACGAGCCTACTGAATTAATAATAGAAGTATTTATTTTCTTGCCCATAAATTTAGAAACAGAACGTGTATGGATAGAGATCTAATAGAAATCATTTCGCGACTAGAAGAAGGGAAGGAACTAAATAATGAATTGATTAAGAAATTAGAAGAAAAATATGGTTCTAAATATCAGAAAGCACAAGAGGCTCTTCTATCCATGGCTGTAAAAAAATATAGGTTTTACCCGAGCGGAAGGATTGTTTGGATAGTTGTGGGAAAAGAAAAAGAATATTTTGTTATACCCAAACTTTATTGTCAGTGCGATGAATTTTACATCAATGTAGTAATTAGGCGTAAAAGTGATTTGTGTTATCATCTTCTTGCACAAGCAATCTCCGAAAAAATTGGAAAATATGAAAGTTTTGAGGCCCCAGACAGTGATTTTATAAGATTAAATGCTGAATGGAAAAAAGAAATAGTTTAAGAGAGGGATAGTCATGGATTGGGGGTTATTATTCGATATAATAATGGGGGCAGCAACTTTTCTTCTTGTATTAACTTTGGTAATACTTATCATTGATAAAAAGTGAGCATAATGATTAATAATGAGGACCTTTTTTCAAAGATACTTAAGGCTGGGAAGGTTACAGAGTCTGAATTGAAAGAATTAGTCGAGAATAAGAAAAAAAACCTCGGATATTTAATAACTGATGATGTTGCAATTCGATTGGTCGCCAGAGATTTGGGGTTGATGACTTCTACTGATTTACAATTTAATCGAGATTTAAAGATAGAGGATCTCGTACCTTCAATGCGAAATGTGAGCATGACTGTGATAGTTGATAGAGTCTTGACAGTCAAAGAGTTTAAGAGGAAAGATGGAAGGGTCGGGAAAATTGGAAGAGTTATAGTTAAAGATGATACGGGGAATTCCATTTTAGTTCTTTGGGATGATAAGACAGACTCCGTACATGAACTCAAGACAGGAACACGCATCATGATACGTTCTGGGTATACAAAAATGGGACTAAATGGTTTTTTAGAAATCCATTTGGGAGAGAAGGGCAGGATAGATATTGTTGAAAAAGCTACTAGCAGCACTATTATGTATAAAGGAAGAATCTGGAGAGTGTTTGATGTTATAGAGTTTGAAAAAAAAGATGGTAATAAGGGAAAGATGGTAAGTTTTCTTTTGAAAACCGATACAGAGTGTTTGAGAGTGTTAGTTTGGAATCCGACAGGGGCCCTAATAGAGAGGTTGATAGAGGGAAGTTATGTGGAGATACATGAAGGAGACCTTAGAAAAAACTCTCGGGGCGAGACAGAATTACATGTTAATGATGAAAAAAACATCATTATTAACACAGAGGACATTGTTGAGACTATAGTGGAAAAAACCAAATTATCTGAAATAAAGCCAGGTATGGAAAATTTAACAATCGAAGGTACGGTCGAAAGTGAACTGTTTTATGGGGAAACTTATAATGGAAAAAAATTCGCAAAATTAATTTTAAGGGATGATCACACGGCGCTCCCTTTGATTTTTTGGAACGATAAAGCAGATCTAGTAAAGACAATAGTAAGACCAGGTTCGAAGTTGTACATAAACGGCTGTTATTCAAAGGTAGGGGTGAATGGGCTAGAAATTGTAGCAAGCAAGTGGAGTAAGATAAGAGTGAAATAGTTGCTGGGGTAGACATTTAGTCGAAAGGTTATTATCTAAAAACTAAGAGGATAATGGGAAAGCGAGATGATTTAAATGGGAGGAAGAAAGAGGAAGAAGGTAATAAAAAAGGTCAAGAAAACCATTCCAAAAGTTTTTGCTTGTCCAAATTGCGGTGAGAAAACCTTGAGTGTATTTATTAACAGGGAAGAAGGTAAAGCAACAATCAAATGTGGAAGGTGTAATATAATAGATGAGATTCCGCTAGCAGGTGTAGAAGAAGCTGTTGACGCTTATGGTAAATTTGTGGATAGATATTATGGTTATAAATCAGAAAATCCAGGTGTTTCTGATGAAAAAAATTGAGACATATCTAGTATCAAAAATTAAAGAAAAAGGTTGTATACATATTGCTTTGATAGACCCAGATAAATGTGATCCTGAGACTGCAAGAGATCTTTCAAAATTTGCAAAAGATGCTGGATCTTCAGCATTGATGGTTGGGGGATCTACGAGCATTGGTGGAGAGATTATAGACGAAGTAATAAAGGGATTAAAATCTGGTTCTGACCTGCCAGTAATTCTCTTTCCTGGAAATCTATTGAGTATATCAAAATATGCAGATGCGGTATGGTTCATGTCAGTTTTGAATTCCATGAATCCGTATTACATAACGGGTGCACAGGCCATTGGTGCAAGAATAATTAAAGCATACAATTTGGAGGCCATACCGATGGGATATATAATAATCAGCCCCGGTGGAACAGCAGGATTTATTAGTCAAGCAAATCCGGTCCCACCCGAGAGGCCAGAGGCTGCAGCAATCTATGCTCTTGCTGCCCAATATATGGGTATGAGGTTCGTATACCTCGAAAAAGGATCAGGGGTAGAGGAGCCTTTGCCTCCGCGTATGGTTACAATTGTTAGAAAAGTGTTAGACGAAGCACATCTAATAATTGGTGGGGGTATAAAGAAGAAAGAACATGCAAAAGAAATTGCCAAAGCTGGAGCTGAAATTATTGTAACTGGTACAGTTTTAGAAGAAAATAAGACTAAATCAGTGTTGGAAGAAATAATAGGAGGAATAGAGGAAGGAGTGAATGAGAGAAAAATTTAGAAAGGAGTTAATCCGAAAACTCTTCCATCTGACAGGGCTAACCGTATCATTAGTTTATATGTCATTAGGAAAAAATTATGCGATTTTTTATACTTCAATCTTACTTTTATCCTCAATTTTTTTGGAATTTATTAGAATAAGAGCACATATATTATTCCCATTGAATAAACTGGCGGATATGATCTCTAGACATTTTGAAAAAACAGCAGTGGCATCTTATGTATACTTTTGCATGGCTGCACTAATTGTGGTATTTTTTCTGTCGGAAAAAGCAGTAGTTGTTGGTCTTACCGCCGCACTCCTTGGTGATGCAATATCAGCAGTAGTAGGAGTGGGTGTTGGAAAATAT
>JACIVQ010000048.1 GCA_014361445.1 Methanosuratincolales archaeon
CCGACAACTCTACCTTTCAACCCTTTGATTTCTATAGGTGTATCAATTTCGATTCTGAGGTTTGCCCTGAATTTGCCCTGCTCTATTTGCTTGGCTATCCACTTATAAACGGCGTCCTCTACGTACTGCCTAAGCTCTTCGCTCATCTGCATTCACAATGCATATTTAGCCCTATGTGACTATAAATCTTCTCTTACCGATCTTTACCTTTTATTGGAAGAGCTCCATCAGTTTTTAAACACCATTTCCTTTTTATTTTGATGTCTGTGCACGCAGCCGCTGAAGGTAGTAATCATAGCCGTCTATAAGTGCCGTCTTGCTGGCCTCCAGTATGTTTGTGGAGACTCCAACCGTTATCCAGTTTGTCTCACCATCAGAGAACTCTATGAATGTCCTGACAGCTGAAGCCGTCCCCTGCGCGGCTTCTGCTATTGAGACTTTGTAGTTAATTAGCTGAATTCTATCGATCTCAGGGAAAAGCTCTGACATAGCCTTCCTCAGCGCCCGATCCTGTGCATTGACTGGACCGTTACCCTCCGATATTACGAAGATCTCTTTGTCCCCTACCTTGACTTTTATAGAGCTCTCAGCTGAGAAGCCCCCATCCCGCGACTCACTAATCGTCCTCCACTGGAGTACCGAGAATAATTTCTTGTAGGTTCCGATCTCCTTTGAAATCAGCAGGTAGAGGGTCCCGTCGGCTCCCTCTAGCTGGTATCCTTGGTACTCCAGCTCCTTTATTTTGTTGAGCAAGCGGTTGACGACAGGATCGTCCTTATTCAACTTGAAACCAAACTCCTTAGCCTTTGCCAGAATATTGGCCTTACCTGAGAGCTCTGAGACTGAGAAGAGGCGCAGATTGCCAACATCCTCAGGGGAGATATGTTCGTAGGCTGCACAATTCTTCAGAACGGCATCCACATGTACTCCGCCCTTGTGGGCAAAGGCATTTTCACCAACATAGGGCTGATATGGGTCAGGGTGCATATGAAGGACTTCGTAAACGTAGAGGGAAAGCGTCTTAAGGTACTTTAGCCTCTCCTTGGGCAATTTTGATGTAGGAATTCCCATCTTCAACTCGAGGGCAGGTATTATCTGGATGAGATCAGCGTTGCCACACCTCTCTCCTATTCCATTTATAGTACCTTGGATATGTCTTGCACCGGCGACCACAGCAAGCAATGAGTTTGCCACAGCAACCCCAGCATCATTATGGCAATGCACACCAACAGGAGCACTTATTGAAGATACGACATCCTTCGTCGTCTCGAAGAAATTATGTGGCAGCGTCCCGCCATTGGTGTCGCAGAGTACGACGAGGTCTGCACCCGCTTCAACGGCTGTTCTCAAGACTGAGAGGGCGTATTCTTTGTTATTCCTGTACCCATCGTAGAAGTGCTCAGCGTCGAAGAATACTTTTAGACCATGATCTTTCAGGTAACGTACGGAGTCGTAGACCATCTCCAAATTAGACTCTAAAGTTGTTTTGAGAACACTCCTAACATGAAGATCCCAACTCTTGCCAAAGATTGTGACGGTCTTGGTATCGCTCTTGAGTAGGGCATTGAGGTTACTGTCAGCGGAAGGATTGATGTCGCACCTCCTAGTACTTCCGAACGCCACCACTTCTGAATTTTTCAGGGCAAGGTCCTTCACTCTTCGGAAGTACTCCTCGTCTTTTGGGTTAGAGCCAGGCCATCCCCCTTCTATGTATTGGACGCCAAATTCATCTAGTCTCGATGTTATGCGGAGTTTGTCTTGAAGGGAGAAGATCACATCTTTCGACTGGGCACCATCCCGTAGGGTTGTGTCGTATATCTCAACAACTCTATTTTCCGATTTGGTAATCCCCCATTAATTACCCCTCGACGGTATCCACCATTATCGCATGCCATTAATAACTTTTTTGTATTTTATTTGTAATTCAGAAAATCAGAAAAACTAAAATTAAAAAATGAGCTGAGGTTTTGCGAACCTTCTGCTATTTCTCCATACCAATCAGGCGCCTCACTTCTTTACCAGTGATCTCTATTGGATGCTTCGAGACCTCCTCCATCATTGCCTTGAGGCGCCTGTTGCTCTCCTCTGGGTCGCCCATCCACTCCTTAGCAAAGTTGCCTCTCACAATGTTGTCTAATACAAGGCGCATCTTGGCTTTAACCTCTTCATCTATTACCTTCGGTCCGTAGACAAGACCTCCATACTTTGCAGTATCGCTCACGCCCTTGAGCATGCCCTCCATCCCGCCTTGGTAAATCAGATCCATGATCAGCTTCGCCTCGTTTAATACCTCAAAGTAGGCGAGCTCTGGTTGATACCCGTTCTCGATAAGAACCTCGAAGCCCTTCTTTATTAGTTCCATTAAGCCACCCACTAACACGCACTGCTCGCCGAATATGTCAGTCTCGGCCTCTTCCTTGAATGTTGTCTTGATCACGCCGGGTCTCGTCGAGCCTATTGCCTTAGCCCATGCCAAGACCTCTTCCCATGCGTGCCCAGTGGCATCCTGTTGGACTGCCACCAAAGCTGGGACTCCGTAACCCTTCAGGTATTCCTCGCGCACCCTCACACCAGGACTCTTGGGGGCGACCATTATTACGTCCACATCGGCTGGGGGCTTTATCAGCCCAAAGTGAATGTTGAAACCGTGGGAGAACCCTAGAATCTTCCCCTTGGTGAGATGCGGCTCTATCTCCTCCTTGTATATCTTTGGCTGCTGTACATCGGGTATCAGGATTATTATAAAGTCAGAGATCTTTGACGCCTCAGGTACTTCAAAAACCTTGAAGCCGTCCTCCATTGCCTTTTCCCATGATTTGCTCCCCTTTCTCAGCCCTATCACGACATTGAGTCCGCTGTCCCTCATGTTCAGAGCTTGGTGTCTCCCTTGGCTACCATAGCCGAGCACCGCTATGGTCTTTCCCATAAGCGCCGAGAGATCGGCGTCTTTGTCCTTATAAATTACTGCCATGGTTTACACCCCAGAAAAGGTTGTAACTGGAGATTAATAAGCTTAATACTACGCCCACCACAACCATCACTCGGAGGCGGATTTGGACCCCCTCGGGAGCGCCACCATCCCTGTCCTAGCAAGCTCTACGATGCCAAAGCCCTTCATCAAGTCCAAGAATGCGTTGATCTTTTTTGGACTACCAACCATCTCTATGGTCAAAGAGTCCTTAGAGGCATCTATTACCCTCCCTCTGAATATTGTAATGTAGTTCAGTATATCTGACCTCTTGGAAGGATCAGGTGCGGAGACCTTTACCATAGCAAGCTCCCTGTAGACCGACTCACTAGGCTTGAGCTCGCTTATCTTTACGACATCTGGTATCTTGCTCAGCTGTTTGACGAGTTGTTCAACGATACTCTCATCCCCGCGCATGGTCATTGTAATCCTTGAGACGCCTTCCTTCTCGGTGCTCCCAACTGTTATAGTGTCTATGTTGAAGCCTCTCCTCCTTATGAGAGATGTGACTTTGAACAATACCCCCGGTCTGTCCTCGACCAAGGCGGCGATTATGTGCATCTGTCCTTCCTCAGCCATACCATATCACCTCTTTCAGCCCCTTGCCAGGCGGAACCATGGGCAGAACCTTCTCATCGGGCGAGATCGGGACCTCCATTACCACAGGCATCTCTGCCCTGAGGCTCTTCTTCACAGCAACCTCGAAAGCCTCATACGACTCGATCAAGATGCCCTCGGCCCCATAAGCCTCAGCGAGCTTCACGAAATCAGGAACGTTTCCCAGATTGGTGTGGGAATATCGCCTGTTACAGAAGAGACACTGCCACTGCCTGACCATGCCCAAAGCTCTGTTCTTTAATATTATAGAGATCACTGGGAGACCTTCCGATACCGCCGTAGCGAGATCTTGTTCTGTCATGAGAAAGCTCCCGTCACCGTCGATGTTAAATACTGGTCTATCTGGTGACGCGACCTTAGCACCGATGGCTGCAGGCAGACCAAAGCCCATCGCACCGAGACCGCCAGAGGTAATAAAGGCTCTTGGCTCTAGTACCTTGAAGTGTAGAGCAGCCCACATCTGGTTCTGACCCACACCAGTAGTTACTATTGACTTAGAAGGGATACAATCCCTAAGGATCTTCATCAGCCTTGATGGCTTCAGCCCGTCACCTTTTTCGGCATAGTTTGATGCGAACATTTCTTTTAGGGAATTTATCCTTTTGATCCACTCACTCTCTGTTCTCTTAGAACCGATCTCTAACAACTTTGAATATAATACAGAGATGGTCTTCTTAGCGTCGGCTACTATTGGTACGTCTACCTTGATGTTTTTGCCTATCTCCGCAGGGTCTATATCTATATGTATTATCTTCGAGTTCCTTGCAAATTCGTCTAACTTTCCAGTGGTTCTATCCCCGAAGCGCATTCCTACGGCTATTATGAGATCCGCCTCCTCTACGCTCTTGTTTGCCTCCCCTCTTCCATGCATTCCTACCATTCCTAAGGATAAAGGATGATTCTCAGGGATAGCCCCTTTTCCCATGAGAGTAGTGGCTACAGGAGCCAATATCAGTTCGGCGAATTTAGTTAATTCCTCTGAAGCATTCGAGGCTATAACTCCTCCCCCAGCTATTATGAGGGGGCGCTCCGAAGACATGATTAGGCCGAGGGCCTTCTTTACGGAATAGGGATGGGGGTCTCCCGACCTAACTACATATCCCCTTATGTTCATCCTCTCGGGGTAGTCAGGATCCACTTCCTCAAGCTGAACGTCTTTTGGAACGTCCACTAGAACGGGCCCCTTCCTGTTTGTAGATGCAAGGAGGAACGCAGTTCTTATTGCGTCCGGAATCTGGGAGGCCGAGGTGACCTGGAAGGCATACTTGGTTATGGGCGTCGTTATTCCTACAATGTCTGCCTCTTGAAATGCATCCTTCCCAATCATGGACCTAGGAACCTGACCAGTTATTGCGATTATGGGCGAGCTGTCCATATATGCTACAGCAATTCCTGTAACAAGGTTTGTGGCGCCAGGACCGCTAGTAGCTGTGCAGACTCCTGGAAAGCCTTTGACGCGGGCGTACCCGTCAGCCATGTGGGCTGCACACTGCTCATGCCTGGCAAGGATGTGCCTGATGTCACTTTCGTAAATGGCGTCGTAGAATGGGATGGTGGATCCGCCTGGTATACCAAATATTACCTCCACTTTTTCCTTCTTTAGAGCTTCCACGATGGCTTTAGCACCAGACAACTTCATTAAAATGTCCCCCCACATGGAGCTTTACGTAAAGATCTTACAGAATTACGCAAAATTGACAAGAAACAAAGATTCTGGGTTGTCGAGTTTTTAGAAAATTCATAGAAGGGTATCACCAAAAACCCCGGTCACTTTTTTCACCATCACGGTATCACTAAAATCTGTTTGTCATTATATAAGGGTTTCCCCCCAAGCGAAAGATTCTAATGTTGATATGCGGAAAATATGGAAAAATTATGCGTATGATTTTTGTTTAAAAATTTTTCATTTTTTATTTTATCTTTATAATGGAACGCATCAGACCGACCTGTGGAAATCTGAATACCCCCACCTGTTCCTCCACGACCACAGGGGTTAACATGTCCACATCAACTGATCTAAGCAAGGGCGACAATAACTCCTGTTTAGGCGTCTCATTTATTCCAACCCCGAGCGAGAGGGGCGACATGGATGGCAGTACCACTAGCCTCTGCTTTTTTAAGCGCCCCACCAAGAAGCACTTGAACTTGTACCTTGATCCGGAAAGGTCCCTTGACGAGACGGCAGGGTGCTCGTGCCCCATAAGCACAACTCTAACACCCTCTGGGACCTCAACCTCCTTGTGACCGTGGGTTAGCAAAATATCGTCTAAAACCATGAATGGGTCGTGGAGCGGGACGTTCATTTTATTCAGTATAGTTATGATGTAGTTGTCGTGGTTGCCTCTCACAACGTGCACCTCAATGCCGCCATCTAGGAGGAATGACAAAAGGTCCTTAACCTCGACCCACTCCTGCGCCGATGGTTTACCAAACTCGTGCTTCACATCACCAAGCATAATCAAGGTTCTAGAACCCGTAATCTTAAGCAAGTGGTCTATTACGGAGCGCATATGGGGATAAGAGTCCTGTGGTATATGTATGCCTTTGTCCTTCAGGGAGGACTCGTAGCCTATGTGGAGGTCTGTGATCACTATTGCCTTCTGTTCCCTCAGAAGAAGTGCGGGGTACGGACCTGGCACCACTCCGCCCTTGAAAATGATCATATCCCATCAAAAAGAAAAGAGGGGTTTTGTCCTTCATTAAGTTATGCCATTTTCCCTTTTTTAAGCCCTCATCAGGTCCTCCACTTTGTACTTGTACAGCCCAAGGTCTTGAAGTATCTCGAGGAACTCCTCGTCAGTGAGGGCCCCTTTCTTGCCAACAGATCGTTCGTACACAAGTCCAAGGATCTCTGGATACTTCTCCTGAGGCACATCTATGCCTAGCTCCTGGAGTTTGAGCTTCACGTTATATGGCCCGCTCTTCTTGCTCAGGATAACCTTGAACTCCGGATTACCTACGAGGTCTTTAGAGAAGGGATATGCCAAAATACCTTCTTTGCCTCTAGCAAGCCATTGAGCAGCCTGCGCGGACTCCACTTTGAAGATGTTCTCTCCGACCACTGGCTTATTCGGTGGAACTGGGAATCCTGAGTACTGTGCAACGATATTGGAGAGCCTGTAGAGCTCGTTGAGCTTTATATTACTCTCAACACCGAGCAGTAGTTTGACCCCAAGCGCAACCTCACCGAGGGGCGTGTTGCCCGCCCTCTCACCCATGCCGTTTACAGTTACATGAACGGCAGAGGCTCCTGCGGCTACCGCGGCAAGCGTATTCGCGGAGGCCAGACCGAAGTCATTGTGACAGTGTATCTCTATCGGCTTGCTCGTTTTGTCCTTCAAATTACTGACGAGGAAAGATATGGCGTTTGGTATCGCAACACCAAAGGTGTCCGATATTGCAATGCTGTCACAGTACCTCTCGGTTTCCCTAACAATATCACTCAACGTTTCCATATCGGAACGTGTAGCATCCACAAGTAAGAGGAGGACTTTCATCCCTTCAGACCTTGCATACTGTGCATTCTCTGGGACTGTCCTAAGGAGCTCCTCCATGGAGGTAGAATAGGCCTCCTCAATCATTAACTTGCTGGCTGGCACCTCTATTGTCACTCCCTGACTTCCGCACTCCTTGGCCGCGGCAATGTCAAGCTTGTTGTTCCTGCACCAGGAGTAGAGTTCTGCGTCCAGTGACGCCGCGACCAGGGACCTCATAGCCTCTCTGTCGTCGTTTGACGTGCCAGGGGTCCCAACCTCTATCCTATCTACGCCAGCCCTATCGAGAGCTCTCCCAACAACTAACTTGTCGTACTTGCTGAAAATCACCCCTGCCTGCTGCTCCCCATCCCTCAAAGTCACGTCGTGGAATATTACTTTCTCGGGAGGGGAGAAGTTCTTACGAATCTCTTCTTGATAGTTGATAGGGCTCACAAACCACTTTTCACTCTGCCAGTGTTTAGTCATGGAATAATTCACCAAAGATAATTATGTAGGACAAAGTAAAAAAAGCTTCCTAGATCTATGGAAATGGGTGCTGAGCACGAATTATGAAAAGTTCTATTTCTCAACAATAGCTGCGATTTAATACTACAAAATAGATAAATGGAAGTATTATTTTACTTAATCCAACGTGATGAAAATGAGCGTTGTTTTGGCAACCGAAAAAAAACCGCTTATAAGATTTGACATGAAGAAATGTGCCTTCTGCAAGATTTGCGAGTTCAGCTGTGCCAAGTTTCACTATGGAAAGTACGGCGACGCCATATCTAGGATTACAATAATTAGGAAGAGCCCCCTCATGTTCAAGTGCCTCATTTGCACCAGATGCGAGAAGAGGTACTGCATAACCGCCTGCCCAACAAAGGCCCTCTCCTACAAGAATGGGAATATCGTCGTTGATGAGAAACTGTGCAACTCTTGCGGGGACTGCGTTAAGGCATGCCCGTTCCAAGGTATAAGGCTCCACCCCGAGACCAAGATGCCGATTATATGCGACCTATGCAACGGTGATCCGAGTTGCGTTAAGGCATGCCCAAAGGGCGCCCTGTCACTTGTCTGGTTGCCTGAAACGAGGAAGTGATGAAAATGAAGTACAGCGGATATAAAGGCAAAATTTTGAGGATAAACCTCACAACTAAGAAGACCTCGACCATGGAGATAACGGACGAGTTTGCTAGGAAATACCTAGGAGGGAATGGCTTCTCTGCTAGATTTATATTTGACATGGTTGACCCTAGGATTGATGCATTTGACCCAACAAATGTCGTGTCAATGATGACAGGACCGTTCCAGGGAATAAACATCCCGACGGCTGGCAAGTACCACATGGCCACGAAGTCACCGCTGACCAACGGCTTCTTTGACAGCATAAGCGGTGGGCACATGGGGGCGGAGATAAAGTATGCGGGTTACGACGGATTTCTCATAACTGGGAGGTCAGACAAGCCGGTATACATATTCGTTGATGATGACAACGTGGAGATCAGATCTGCCGAGAAGATCTGGGGAAGACTCACCAGCGAGACCCAGGAGATGATAAAGGAGGAGATAGGAGATCCGAAGATCTGCGTCTCCGCCATAGGGCCTGCGGGCGAAAACAGAGTGAGGTATGCATGCGTGATCACTGAGTACAGGGCTGCTGGGAGGGGCGGTGTCGGGGCAGTCATGGGTTCAAAGAACCTTAAGGCTGTTGCCGTGAGGGGCTCTGGGACTAACGAAGTTGCAGACCCTGAGAAGTTCGAGGAGTGGATGAAGTGGTTCAACGAGGAGGTGAAGAAAGTACCAGCGCTGGCATCAGGACTCCCAACATACGGGACTCCAGTGCTGGTCTCGAGCATAAACAACATGTTCGGCGCCATGGGAACAAGGAACCACCAAACCGAGTTCTTTGAGGGATGGGAGGGTATCTCCGGAGAGACGCTGAAGAAGAACTACTGGGACAAGGACACGGCCTGCCCTGCGTGCCCGATAGCGTGTAGTAAGGTATTCAGCGACAAGAGTGGAAAGTGGAAGGGCGCAATCTCCGAGGGTCCTGAGTACGAGACTATCTACTCGTTGGGTTCCATGTGCGGCATCAGCGATGCTGGTGCAGTGATAAAGGCAGACAGCCTCTGCGACGAGTACGGTCTGGACACAGTCTCATATGGGGTCGTTGTAGCTTTTATGATGGAGTGCTACCAACGTAGATTGATCTCAAAGAAAATGACTGATGGCGTTGAATTCAAGTTCGGAAACGACGACGCTATGGTCGGCTTCGTAGAGAAGACTGCAAAGAGGATAGGCTTTGGGGACCTGATGGCAGAGGGCACACTCAGAGCTGCTAGGATCATTGGAGGCAATTCTGAGAGGTTCGCGATACAGGTCAAGGGTCTCGAGATACCCGGTCACTCTGCTAGGGCTCTCAGGGGCATGGCGCTCGGGTATGCGACCGCCACGAGGGGTGGGAGCCACCACGACCCGCGACCAACTGGCGAGTATGCTGGCGCCTCTGACAGGAAGGCAGTGGAAGGCAAGGCTGCTTGGGTCATCGGGACCATGCAGATGACTACAATAGGAGACTCTCTTGTTAACTGCCACTTCTTGGAGAGACTCCTGGGATTTACTCTGACACAGAAGTATGTGGACATGATAAACCCGGTAACGGGCTTCGGCTACACATATAACGAGCTCGTAGACGTCGCTGAGAGGATACTGGACTTGGAGAGAGCATTCAATGTGAGGACAGGCATCAGGAGAAAGGACGACACTCTGCCGAGGAGATTCCTCGAGGAGCCTATACCCGAAGGTCCATCGAAGGGCATGCACACTGACGAGGCGACATTGAATAGGATGCTTGATGAGTTCTACGAATTGAAGGGATGGGATAAGAGGACAGGCATACCCACAAAAGAGAAGCTTCTGCGAATGGGTCTCGAAGACGTCGCGGTTGTTCTCGAAAAACTCTAAAATTTTAATTTTCATTTTTATTTTTTATTTCTCATTTTTCCATTTTATCAATATTTTAAAAAGCATATGTTAAACCAGTCCATAAAACTAAAAAAGACAAAGTTTCAATAATAATAGAACAAAAAGTGATCTACTTGAAAGTCAAGGATCGAGTTGCCATTATAACTGGTTCAGGTCAGGGCATTGGAAAGGCGATAGCATTTGCTCTTGCTAGGGAGGGCGCAAAAGTCGCAGTGACGGACATTTCAGGAAAAGAAGTGGATACAGCCAAGGAGATCAAAGCACTTGGGAAAGAGGCTTTACCTCTCAAGCTCGACGTGACAAACTACCTGGAGGCTCAAAACGTCGCCAAAAAAGTGTATGAAAGTTTTGGGAGGATAGACATACTAGTCAATAATGCCGGCATATACCCTTTCAAGAGCTTCGAAGACATGGAAGAGAAGGACTGGGACAGGGTGATCCAGATAAACCTAAAGGGAACTTTCAATTGCACTAAAGCTGTACTGCCCTACATGAAGGAACAGAGATACGGCAGAATCATAAACATATCATCAATTGCAGGTACTTTTGTGGGCTTTTCGAATTTGAGTCATTACTGTGCTAGTAAGGCAGGAATTATGGGCTTCACAAGAGGTGTTGCTTTAGAGGTTGCCAAATACGGCATATGTGTCAACGCGGTTGCTCCTGGACCCATCGAGACCCCAGGCACTCAAGTTATGAGCGAGGAAGCAGTTGAGGTAATCAAGCGGGCTATGCCTATAGGCAGGTGGGGTAAGCCTGAAGAGGTTGCATCTGTCGTGGTCTTCCTTGCCTCAGAAGACTCAAGCCTGATAACTGGCCAGATTGTGGTAGTGGACGGTGGCTACACTTTACAATAATAAATTTGTCCTCTCAAACTTTAAATTTGGTATCTTAGAAAATCTC
>JACIVQ010000049.1 GCA_014361445.1 Methanosuratincolales archaeon
CTTCCAGTCTTTAATGCTATGTCTTTGCTCTTCACAAGACTCTTCTTTTTTTCATACAACTCTATGAGAGCGACCATGATCTCCTTTTGGGGCGACGTAAGGATGGACAATGAAGGTGCCACCTTCTAAATTTATAATAAAATAATAATAATTATAATTATTAACAATGCTTATTAATATTTATGTTGGATCTTGAACGACCTAAAATGCCACTCGACCAGATGCTCTCAAAAAGCGCCGAAGAGTTTGGAGAGAAAGCCGCCATAGTTTGGAACGAGAAGGAATACTCCTTCAAGGATCTAGACTCAATGAGCAACAAGTTCGCCCACGCCCTTCTTGAAAAGGGGGTGGGTAAGGGCGACAGGATCTGCATATTCATGCAGAACTCCCCAGAGTTTGTCATATCCCATTTCGGGATCATCAAGGCAGGGTGTATCACAGTCCCGCTCAATGTTATGTACAGAAGGCGCGAACTTGTTCACATGGTCAATGACTCAGGTGCTACTGTCATGGTAACTTCCGAGAGCAACCTTCCTTACGTGTTAGAGGTTAAAAACGATCTTAGATCCTTGAAAGAGATCATTGTAACTTCCTTAAATGTGCCAGAGGGATGCCTCTCCTTTTACAGGTTTTTGGATAATGGTATCGATAAACCCACGAATGTAAGAAATAGTGACGAGGATGTAGCAGTTATATGTTACACCTCAGGCACGACCGGCAGAGCCAAGGGAGCAATGATCACTCACTCCAACTTCATATCGAACATCTCCACACTTTCACAACTTTGGGAGCTCACGGATAGAGACCGGTTGATGATGGCTCTGCCAATGTTCCATGTTCATGGGCTCGGCATCGCGGTTCATGGAATGGTTTACTGTGGCTACACCATGATCTTGCTGGAGAGGTTTGATGCCAAAAAAGTGATGGAGGGGATAGATAAGTACAAGTGCACCGTTTTCATGGGGGTCCCTACCATGTACATAAAGCTACTTGAATTGGACGACTGCAAATACGATCTGTCGAGCATGAGACTTTGGACAGTGGGTTCAGCACCAATGCCAGTTGATGCCATGGAGAAGTTCAAGGAAAGATACGGGTTTGAGCTCTTGGAGAGGTATGGGATGACCGAGACTGCTGTGGTAATAGCCTCAAACCCCCTCAAAGGGAAAAGAAAGCCTGGATCTGTAGGTTTACCTATTCCCGGAGTCGAAGTCAAGATCGTTGACGACGAAGACAACCCACTACCAGTCAACGAGGTTGGAGAGATCGTAGTGAGGGGCCCTAACGTAATGAAGGGTTACTGGAACAGGCCCCAGGAGACCGAGGAGGCTTTCAGAAACGGGTGGTTTCACACAGGTGATCTGGGGAAGATTGACGAAGAAGGGTACCTCCACATAGTAGGCAGAAAGAAAGAGATGATCATCTCCGGAGGTTTTAAGATCTTTCCGCGGGAAGTCGAAGAGGTTCTACATACACACCCCAAAGTCAAGGAAGTTGCTGTCGTGGGAATACCCGACCCGGTAAGGGGCGAGAGCGTCAAGGCCTACATAGTATTGAAGGACGGCACTACGGCTACAGAGAAGGAGTTGGACGAGTTCTGCCGCAACAACTTAGCAGCATTCAAGGTTCCCAGAATTTACGAGTTTGTCAGTAGCATCCCAAGAACGCCAAGTGGGAAGATCCTGAACAGGCTACTCTCGCAAGCGAAGGTAAAGGATCTCATGATTCCTGATGTAAAAACAATAGACAGGAGAGTCTCCGCATACGAGGCAGCAAAGTACATGAAAGAGTCAAACGTGGGGAGCTTGATTATAACGGATGGTGACGTTCCCATAGGCATTGTTACCATGAGAGATATACTATACAAAGTAATCTCTCTGGGGAGTTTGGGAAAGGATATCTCTTTGAGCAACATAATGTCAACACCTTTGCTTATGGTTGATGCGGACGAGGACGTTTCTAAAGCCGCCGCTCTCATGAGGAGGTGGAATGTCTGGAGACTTGCCGTGAGAAATGGAAACGGGCAACTAATTGGTCTCATAAGCGGGACCGACATCTTCAGGGCATTCGTAGGGAGAAAGATGGAAATACCAAGGAGCTAGGTCAGGTCACCACAGGCACAGAACGCTTCGCCTATTGCCTTGTAAAGGTCCAAGAAGCCCGTACCCTCTACTGCGGACACCATTAAAGTCCGCTTTTTCTTCTCTAATTTGTCTATTATCCCACGAAGTTCCTCTGCCAAACTCCCTGATAGTCCCTCCTGCTCCATCTTTGTAAAATCTTCCAAAACCCTCTGGGAGGTGCCGTTCATGAGGTCGCACTTGTTCACAACTTCTATGGACGGGACTCCTAACCTCAACTCCACGACTAGACCCAACATCTTCAATACCATAAAGTCATTTGGCTTTCTCATGAGTGCTGGGTCGATGAGAAACACGGAGATAACTCTACCCCTCAAAGAGGAGGCCAGCCTTGGTCCCAAAGTTCTAAAGAGGAAGATCTCCATCTGCCCCGGTGTGTCGATAAGCAAGTAATCTGGAGAGAGTGTAGAGATCGGCTCTAAGAGTTCCTGAAACCTTTTTTCCATGATCTCGGCAGCCCTTATGAGTGCTCCGTTTGGTCCGAGCATCTCCTTGCGCATCAAATCCTCTATCTTTACCATGCCCCTGACATCGAATGAGGGTTTAAAAGGCAAAATTTCCGCTCCTGGATCCAAGTTTACGTAATCCACTCTCATTCCCTCTTCCTCTAGCCACTCGCCAAAAGACTTGGTCAGCGTACTTTTGCCTGAGCCTGCAGGACCAATTATGAGTAGGGTTACCATAACAACACCCTAAAACACTCACTAGAGAAGTATAACCTTTATTGCAAAGATAAATGTTCCAAGCTTTTAACTTTCTCACAGGCTATCATCCGGCAGTTTGAGGGGAAGGTCGCTGCCCTCGCTTCTGTCACGAATGTCTCGGTCAAAGGTAAATAAAAAAAGTTAATGTTTTGTAGGGATGTCTGATTTTATGAATAGACCCGTTAGAGTCTCCTTCAGTAGAGCCTCTGAGTGTGGCTTTGTCAGGAATGCCAATATGAACGTAACTGCTGTACTGGCTATAAAGCCTGGTACAACAGCATAAAGCGCCACAACGCCTGGGATTATGATGTTCTTACCCCAAATAGCAAATGACATCAAAGTCACCACGAAGCCGACCAGCATCCCCCACCTTGCTGCATGTTTGTTCATTCTCTTCCAGTAGAGTCCGCCTATGATCGGCCAGAAGAAGCAATTAACCATCAGAGACAATGCTGCCCATATAAACCAAGCAAGCATCGGCTGAGGAGTCAAGGAGATGTACCAAGATGATACTCCAAGTATCAATACGACTAGCCTGTTTATCCAAACCGTCGTCTTCTCAGAGGTATCTGGTCTTAGCACATTCTTCACCAGATCGTATGATATGTTGCTTGCAGCAGTCACGAGTAGCCTGTCTGTGGTTGACATTACTGCCGCCAGCACAGAAGGTAGTAGAAGTATGAAGATCCCGTATGGTAACGCAACTTTGGCTATAGTCGGGTATGCCATGTCATTCCAAGCGACAGTGACACCACCCTCAAGCGTCAACGACGCAATGTTCAGTTGCCCTTGGGCCCATGCGACCCTAGCAGCTAAGCCAATCAGTGAGGTTCCTAGAATTAATGGTACCCCTAACACGTACATTATTAAAGGTCCCCATCTCGTGTATTTAGCCTCCTTAAAGCACAGTACATTATTTACCACATGGGGTGCAACCAGAAGACCCAGCGGCACAGTTATTCCAAAGAGTGTAAGATTGTATGCCCAGCCAACCAGCGGCATCTCTGCTGGTCCAAATGGCTGATCTAGGAAAGTCCCGAATAGGTAACCTAGGGTTTGACCCCTAACGATCTGTTGCAACACTGGGACCTGCGATACGAGTTCATTGAAGGCAACCCACCCTCCCATCCAGTTTATTATCAGTGGGGCCGTTATGAAGACTCCCACGATCATCATCAATGATTGGAGAAAGGTCGTCCAAGCAGTGGAAAACATCCCGCCGCCCATTACGTAGCCCACGACTATCACTAATGCTATCAATGAGCCAACCGAGTAAGGTATTCCAAGCACTACCTCTGTGACGACCCCTATCGCAGTGTACTGCCCGATCAGGTAAGCAAAACAAGTGACTACTGAGACTATTCCTGCCAAAGCCCTCAAGGTTCTTGGATCTTCGTAGCGCGTAGCAAAATAGTCCTGCATGGTCCAGATCTTGTACCTGTTCCTGAGCGTCCACATCTTGTAGCCCACTAATACTGTACAGAAGGATATGGCAAATGGCGGACCTATCACTCTCTCCCAAAGGTTGGCCCAACCGCTCTGAAAGCCAAGACCAGCGACGCCTATTATGGTCATGCCGCTTGTGACTGCACCAACCATCAGGAGCACATAGGTCCAGAAACCCAGTTGCCCAGAGGCTGCCACGAAATCAGCTGTGGTCTTTGTCCTCCTAGCACCAAAGTAGCCAATAACTGCAATGGCAACTATGTATGCAGCGAAAACACCTACACCTATAAAGTCTATATTAGCCATGAAAAACTACCTCCTAATCTGGCGCCCTCCACTTTATGGCCCAAATCAACAGGACTGCCACTTGGACAACGATAGGGATTGCGAGGCAAAAGAATGTTAGAGGTTGCATGCCAAAGATCTTCTCCGAGGACAATGATGGCTTGATTGAGAGAGTCGCGAGAGACGACATTCCAAAGAATGCACAAAAGTGGGAGATCGATGACCCCCCCAGCATCACAGGGAACGGTACTAGATTGAAGGATATAAAAGTCAGCATCGCCAGGCCGCCTGCCAAAAAATGCTTTAATCTTTGGATGGTTGTGGATGAAGGTCGCACTTTAGACCAACCTCCTTGTGTCTAAGACTCTCTTAGCCTTGCCCTCGCTCCTTGGGATACTACCAGGTGGCAAAACCTCCACGTTTGTTCTCAGAAGGGTGGCGTCCTTTATCTCTTCAAAAATTTCATGCCTAAGCCGTTCAATCACTGCCTGATCTTTGGTGAATCCGTTGTTTACTTCAACTTTCACGGTAATGTCGTCAATCCCGGAGAGCAAGATCAGGAAGTTTCCGTTGGACTCCTTGTGGGATGCCACTATCCTTTCTATTGTTGAGGGGTATATGCCAATGCCTCTCACCTTAATCATGTCATCAATTCTTCCCCTCATCCAGTCTATCTTCCTGTGAGTCCTGCCGCATTCACATGGACCGTCAATGAACCGTGTGATGTCGCCGGTTCGAAATCGCAGGAGCGGCATAGCCTCTCTCGAGAGTGGAGTTATGACAAGCTCCCCCTCCTCCTCTAAACCGAGTTGTTCGCCGGTCTTCGGGTCTATTATTTCGGCTAGGAAGTGGTCCTCCCATATATGTAGCCCGGACTTTGACTGGCACTCAATTGCAACCCCAGGACCACCAACTTCGGCTAAACCGTAATTATTGAAGGCGTCTATCTCTAGGCCTTCCTCGATCTTATTACGCATCTCTTTGGTCCAAGGTTCAGCGCCTAGAACGCCGATCCTTATCTTGAGGGAAGATCTCAGCCCGTTTTGGGACTCTAGGCACTCCATCAAACGCAGCGCAAAGGAAGGTATGGCGTGGAAAACCGTGACTCCAAAGTCTCGCATGGTCTCGAGCTGTTTTTCAGCATTTGCTGAACCGAGGGGCACTACTGTCAGACCGAGTCTCTCTGCACCCTGTATCAGCCCCAGCCCTCCTGTGAATAGACCCTGTGAGGTTGTATTTTGGAATACGTCGCCCTTCCTAGCACCTGCACATGCAAGCCCTCTTGCCATTAACTCGGACCATATCCTGAGGTCGCGCTTGGTGTAGAACGTAGTTATCGGTTTGTTTGTTGTACCAGACGACGTGTGTATCCTCAGAACCCTTTGCAGCGGCACTGCTAGTGCACCAAATGGAAAGCACTCTGCGAGGTCCTTTTTGGTCGTGAAGGGAAGTCTCTGGAGATCACAAACTCCGTTGATTGTATCGATGTTTGCATCCTTCAGTTTTTTCCTTAAGAAAGGAACTTTTTTGGCCCTTTTAAAGGCCTTTTTCAGTCTTTCGTTCTGTATTTTTTCTAATAGGTCTCTTTCTATTTTTTCAAGGTTTGGTTGGAAACACCCTTCAGAGGGTGTAAACGCAACTCCTCCTTAGAATGGTCTGCACACCAACTCACCCCTTAGAACTCTCACTGGAGACAGCAATACTGCGGGCTCATGGAGATTATTGATAAACTAAATTCCTCCAAGAGCTCACCCAGTACTCCTCCAGTGACCAAAAGATGGCATGGTTTTCATATTTAAGCATTTTGGTTCATCAATGAACTATGGCGTATAGATTTAAAGTTTCGAAACAATTTACCTGAGATAAAAAGAGAAGAAAAGACATAAACATTGAAAAAAGAAAAACAAGGGCAAAAAGAGAAAAACATAGTGAAAAGAAGAAGTGTGTCAGCGATTCTTTGTCCTTCTACTGACTCTGTTTTGTAAAGAATTTTCCCAATCGCTCCTCCGGGAGAGGTTTTGTTAGAAGGCTGATCCCTACGTATATTGCACCGCAACCGAAGATGAGTGTTAAAGCCCATATGCCCCAATGATTGAAGGGCGGAACGAACTTGCCGTATACCGATGGATGCAGCAATGCGACAGCCATGCCGTAAATGATGGTGGCTATGGCTCCTGCCTTTGTGGCTCTCTTCCAGTACATTGAGATCGCCACGACGAAGAAGAAAATTCCTGCCTGAGCCACAGCTGAGCCAGACATGAACTCGGATAGGACAGGTGGTGGTGATGTGTAGGTCCACCACAGCGGTATTGCAAGGAAGGGGATTATTAATAGCCTCGAGGTCAAGAGTAACGCTCGTGGACTAGCTTTTGGAACCAGATTGTTGATTAGGTCTCTTGTTACATTTGTGGCCATTATCATCACCATTCCAGCAAGTGTTGAAATGGCAGCTGCGAATACTGCCATGGAGAATACCGCCCCACCGATAGGACCTCCTAATGCCATACTCACGAGCGTCGCGGCAGCATCGCCATAAACCGGCGCCAGCGTCATCAAGTCAGATCCCCAGACTGCCCTGGCTGCGAATCCCATGGTACCAACCATCAGCGGCGTCACACAGTTCAGCGCCACAATCACCATCAGTAATGTGTACTCTTTTTTAGTGGTTTTCCTGAGACCCAAGAACCTGACAATATTGTGGGGGAAGCCTGTTGCCATGAAGAGGAACATGAAGAGCGAAGCTGTGACTCCTATCCAGTCATAACCAGGAAAGGCTGGAGAGATTGGGGCAGTATAGCCTGCGAGTGAGACCGGGGTTGCAGCCCCACCAGGTTTTACGAAGTTAGACGTTGCCATTGCCTCGGCTATCTTTGCTGGACCTCCAGCCCAGAAGATTGACGCTATGCCGAATATCCACCCAACAGCCATGAATATGCCGCCCTGTAGGGCCAAGGAGAACTGAGTTCCGGCGTATCCTCCAAGAGCAAGATAGACTCCGCAGAGGATGGCCGTCAGCGCAAGGCTCCAGAGCCAATCGGTGCCAGTGGTCAGGCGCCAAACAGACGCCATTGCCTTATACTGCCCAACGCTGTAAACTATCAGAAGTATCATCATCGTAAGCCCAGCAAGTGCCTGCAAAAGCCTACTATCAAACCTTATCCTCACGACCTCGGGGACCGTCCTCGCCCCTAGGGCAGCGTATCTGCGCATTCGGTATCCTAAAACAACGCAGAGCGAGAGGCCCATTAGGTTTGCGGTACCTATGAGCCAGGAGCCAGACCACCCATAAGTGTAGCCTAAGCCAGCATTCCCGAATATCGCCCATCCGCTGAGCCAGGTCGCCGTTAAAGCCAAACCTGTCACTATTGGACCTATGTCGCCATGTCCTACCATCCATTCGTCAAAGTTCTTCGCCCTGCGGAAGAAGTATATTCCAATGCCAACGCTGACAGCTAACATGCATGAAACGGCAACACTCACGGCCATTGTTGATTCTGGTGTGGGTAATGGTATTGCCGTCATTATTCATCCTCCCAGTGTGATATCTTTAGCCAGAGAATCGCCGCACTCCACACCATGCTCAGAAGCAATGTGCCCCAGTAGGCATACCAGCCGCCTACTGTCGCTGCAATGACTGGGACTAAGACGAAGCACAGTGCCATTATTAGAAGACCCAATAGAGTGTATGATCTCATACGTGCTCCCTCCTCAAGCCTTCCGCGATCAAGAGCCCAGGATATGTGACCTTCGCCGGAACGCCCCTGTTCTCAGGTGTTCCACCTTCTATGAGGTAGAAGTCCCTGAGCGCCCTGATGCTCCACTTCACAGTGGATTCTGGTATGCGCATGCGCCGAGAGATCTCTCTGACCTGCCGAGAACATGTGAGACCTAGGTGCTCCGTCTCCGCAATGTGGAGTAAAATTCGCTTTTGCAATAGCGTCAGCTTCTTAGAGCAGACTCTTTTCAAGGACTCTTCCAAGATCGCGGAGGGGTTTATTTCATTTTTTCTATTTTTATTTTTACTTAGATTTAGATTTGGATACTTATCTGAAAAGGCGAACACCTTTATAACGGCGGACACCCTTGTCCAATTTTTACCCTCCGTGGGATAATAGTGGGCGCTATAGTATTATTTAAGCTTAATGGATAAACTATGTTGACCGAGAGGCATTTGTTGTGTTGAAACTTTATACTTCTATTATCTGCGCCTAACACTTAACGTATTAAGTCTTCATTTCTGTACTTATAATCACCGGCCACCGTCAGAAAAGGCCGCAAGCCTCTTAAGCGCATTTAGTCGCTCCTTTTCATTAATCTTTGCCTGTTCCACCGCGATCCTTAAAAACTCTATAGCCTCGTCCATTTCTCTTTTTTGGACTGGAAAGGGCACACCATCTTTGCCCCCAAACGCAAAAGAGTAACGAACAGGGTCCCTCCAGCTAGGTGGTGCACCATAGATCAGGTCTGAGATCAGTGCCAGGCCCCTCACTGTGGCAGGTCCAATGCCTTCAATCCCCAAAAGTTCCTCGTAATTTTTCGGTCGCAGGTTATATGCCGCCTCGAGGGCCTTCCAGTTGATTTTCCAAGGCATCACGAGCACCCTGCCGTCCATGTAATCCATCAACGATTTCTGTTTTCCCTCTTTTACAATTGCAAGTTGCTTCTTTATTTTCCTCAGATCATCATTTACAATGTCTACTGATATCCTTCGGCACTCATCGGCTTCCTTTGCAGTCATGTTGAGGACCTTCTTCTCCTTGTAACCAACTACTGCTTTATGGGGCTCGACGACGAAGCTAGCGACTTTCTCTGATAGCCAGTGATACCTCCGGGCCAACTTATTCTCGGGGTTCATTCCCTGTTGTACTATGCACCACCTGCCATCTTCAGACATCAGAAAGGCATGATGGTACAGTTGATAATTTGCCTGAATGGCGGTAGTATCCACTTTTGCACCCATTTTACTTGCATACACTAAACTATCAATCTTTGATGATGAGAGCCCGAAGATCTCTCCTACCTTCCTTATCTCTAGAGGAGTCTCTCTTGAGCGCTTGCCCTTCCCCCCGCAGACTGCAAGCCCTGTTTCTTGAGGGTCTATGGCTGATTTTAAAACTCCTGTGACAACAGTAGTTACGCCAGAGGAGTGCCAGTCAAAACCCAGTGTGCAGCCTAAAGCCTGAAACCAAAAAGGGTCTGAGATCCTTCTTAAAAATTCAGCCCTCCCAAATTCGTCAATCATTATGAGGACTATACCCTTGGCTAGGGCTATCATTCGCTTGATCAGCCATGCAGGAGCCCACCCTCCGTGCAGTGGAAGGTAAGCCGACCCCGTGTGTGACATACAATAGACTCTTTGCTGGGGAGGAATTTATTTTGTTTTATTTCATTTCCATAAGCACTCCCATTTTACAAATTCTATCTATCACGAGAGGACCAAGTTCGTAAAGGTTTGACATTTCAAAAAGTACTTAGTATCAAATTTTTGGTCATCCTTTCATTGATCACACATCCATAAGATTAGCAGAACATACCCCACTAATGAGATTGACCTTCTACATGGCTAAAGAAGGGTTCTCGCTTTAAGGCAAGGGCTTAAAATATCATCATGTATGGTTATGGTGAGGGGCGGCACAAGTCGAAACGAGCAAGCCAGTTATCAGGTCTCTAAGGAGGGTAATTAGTGCCCGTTCAATTAATCTCAGAGTTAAAACCATTAGCACTTATTTTTTATAAACTAAAAATATAAGTACTGGTAATGGTGTGGTTTTAGCAAAATGAGGGCGTCTGAGGAGTTTAAAAAACTCATAAACAAGACCAAGGAACTCATTCTTAATGAGGAGAATAAAGCGTTCAGAACTGGTAGGCTTCTTAAGATCAAGGATCTACCAATAGTCATAATTGGCGACATACATGGAGATTGCAGGTCTTTAGATACGATCACAAAGGAGCTCGAGAGTGAGGTTGGACTGAGTGATATAGTTTTTCTTGGGGATTACGCGGATAGAGGCCCCTCACCCCTGGATGTTTACGAAAAGATCTTAGAGATGAAAAGCGCTCGTCCTGATGAAGTGTTTCTGCTCAAGGGAAACCATGAGGCAGCGGATCTCATAGAGTTCTACCCACATGACCTGCCCTGGCACTTGAAAGATGCCTATGGGGAAGCATGGAGGGAGGTCTACCAATCACTAATGGATCTTCATAAAACATTACCTGTAGCAGCCATCATCGAGGG
>JACIVQ010000005.1 GCA_014361445.1 Methanosuratincolales archaeon
ACACGTGTTATTATATATTACTTTTTTATTTATAAAATCTATAGTATAAATTGCAAAAATTTTATTAATATATATCACATTAAAAAATATTAATAGTTATAAATTTTTTAATATTAAAAAGTATAATAGTTTTTGCTTGAGAATTCTTAAATACAGCCTACATTTAAGAATGACAAGAAGTGTGCTGGTAAAAGATTTACTCTTTCAATTAATATTTGATCCTTTATAAGAATGGAGGGAGAGAAGGTGTGCCTTTGAAAGATTACGATTTTAAGGATCTCATCGGGAAAAAAACTCTGATAAAGGGGGATGTGGGGAAGGGCAAGACGCGGCTTACAGAAAGCCTCCTCCTTTCCGCAGTAAAGCTTTTGCCACCAGGGCACATCACAGTCATAGACCTCGCGCCCCAAAGAAGAATTGTAGGGGGGCTGAGTGTGGGCGGCACAATCTCAGTTCCAAACGAGGTCAAATACCTTAGACCGTCCAAGGTATGGGCGCCGAGGCTGGAAGGTAGGACGAAAGATGAGGTTATAAGCCTGGCAAAGAAGAATGCCGAATCCATCGAGGCGATCTTTGACTTTTTTACCAAGTCTCCCTCTCCAGTTCTGTTCATAAACGACTTAACTTTGTATTTCCACGCGGGGTCTATTGAAAGGTTGGTAGAGGTAATAAATTTGGCAGACACTTTTGTTGGCAATGGATATGAGGGGCGCGAGCTGCGGGATGATAAGGGTAGCGGGATCTCTAAACGTGAGGCGCTCCTTTTAAAAAATTTAGAATCGTTCATGGATGTTATAATAGACTTGAACGAGTGAGAGCCACTTCAAGTTTTTCCAAGCAACCTTTAAATCATATTTTATATATCCAAAGAGATGATAGGTTTATTGTAAAGATGGTTCTATTGTAATGTTGAGCCGGGTGCTAAAAGTGTCAGAGCCAAAGCAGAAGCTTAAGCTTAAGGATGTGCCCTCTTGGAGTGATGTAGAAAAGATTCTAACCACTATGATAAGAAAGTACAAATCTGGCTCGGTCTCCCTGAGAGATCTATGTCTAATAGGGTTGTTGGCCACGACCGGAATACGCACTTCTGAGCTCCTGGCGCTTACACCAGCGGATTTTAATTTTGAAGAGGGCTTGATAACGATAAAGCAGCTCAAGAAAAAAGGCGAGTTTGTAAGACAGACTGTGATAAGCCAAGATCTGAAGCCCTACTTGAAAGAGTACGTATCAATTTTTTCACCAGAAAAGCCAATCTTCGACCTTACCAGAAGGCAGGTACTCAACATCACCCACAAGTACACCGAAGAGATCCTAGGAAGGAAGTATAGAAATCATGCCTTCCGTCATGCGTACGCAATCAGAATACTCGAGAAGACACGCGATGTGGAACTCTGCAGGCGCCTCATAGGACACTCTAGAATAGAGACCGTCAAGATTTATCTGGACTTTGCGATCGGCGACAGAATCAAAGATGTGCTGGAGGCAATTAAGATTGGTCGGTGAGACTTGGTAAAATCCCATAGAATTTGATAAAAAGCTAAAATTTTACTTCAATAATCAGTGAAAAGAATAACATTTAGAAAATATTTTTATAAATAAACAGATGAGTAAAAATTAGAAAAAATAAAAAATAGATTTGTTTTGGTCATACCCTTTTGAGAACAAAGATAATGGCAACTGCAATAACTGCAACTATAACAACAACGATAATGTAAATCATATAGTCAGTTGGTGGGGCTATTGAGAATGTGAAGGCTTTACTCGCCAAATTACCTGCTATATCCCTAACCGAAACCACAACTGAGTGCGATCCTTCGGAGAGAGTGCCTGAATATGTCACAGAAGTCGCGTTCATGGTTGGTGTTACAGGCGTACCGTCGATCGTCATTGACAGGGAGGACATATTTAGAGCTATGTTGTCCGAGATGAAGATTGTGAAGTTCACTTCCTTGCTTTGGAATACCGTGTTGTTGTTGAGGATATTACCGGAAATCGTCGGCGGGGTTGCATCAATTGTGAAGGTCCAATTCATTATCGCCATATTGCCCGAGGTGTCCATCAATGACAGGGTTGCAAGGTAGACGCCATCAGTCAAGTTAACAGAGGCTGTTAGGCTTGTCGGTGTTATAGAGCTCATGTTTACTGCACTATCATTCAATTTTAAGGTGACAGAGTAAGGATCCACGGCTTTGTTGTCGGAGTAGGTGGCGTTTATGGTGATCGTGCTAAGATTCAATATGGATCCGTCAGAGGGATAAACCGAAGATATAATAGGCGGCAAAAAGTCCGGAAGGGATACTGTGAAGTTCCAAGTTTTGGAGGCCTTATTGCCTGACAGATCTTTGACCTCAAAGTACACAGTATGGGGCCCCTCACTCAGATCCGTAACGGGTATGTAATCCGCCCTCGTAGAGGTTATAGTTGCGGTCGACGTCACATCTGTTCCATCTAAAACTATCTTGACCGTGGAAAAGTCTATGGCTACATCATCAGAGTATAAGACCGAAATAATGGGGTTCAAAACACTTACCGTTGAGCCCTCTCCTGGTGAGAACGAGGTTATGGTGGGTGGCGTCGTATCAGTAATTGCTGACAAGATAAATGTTGTATTCTTGATCTGACCTACCGAGTAAGCCCTCACCGTGTAAGTGCCATAGGTCCAGGATCCATATGGAATTTTTAGGGGGATCTTAAAGCTCATAGAGTAGTACCCGTTAGCAGATGAGACTTTGTAATCGATGTCGACCATTGTTCCGCTCGGGTTGAAGAGTTGAATTGTTATATCCGAGTTTGGCTCCGTCGTGCCGCTGATGTATATGACGTCGCCAGGGTAGTAGGTCTGTTTATCAGTAGTGATTGTTAAAGGAGATGCATATGATGCATTCGTGAATGGTATGAAAAGCATCATGGCAATTAGTAAATAGAACTTTCTTGAAAACAATTTTTTCGCCGTACTCAAAAAATTAATCGAGTTTATAAAAGCCTTCCGCATACAATATTTGTTCTAATTTTTAGAATATCCTCACTTTTTCCTGGCGGGGGTTATCAACCCAAGGTTGTTCTTCAGGACAGGCCATATCCACTTGAGCCGCTTTTTCGCTAGCTGCTTGTAGATAAAAGAGAAGCTCAAGTAAAACTTTCTATACGCAAGTCCCACCAGTTTTGAGATTTCTTCTACAGTCAACTCCTTGGTCCTCATCACAGGAGTGATCGTGGTGTATCGGGACCAGTCGTTGGTTGTCAGGAGCCCCTCTTTCTTTGCGATCTCATAGATCTCTGTTCCAGGGTATGGGGTCATAGCCGTGAACTGTGCAAAGTCAATGCCAGATTCTTTCGCGAACTTTATGGTCTTCATGACGTCTTCCTTTGTCTCTCCAGGGACACCGATTATGAAAGAGCCCATGACCTCAATCCCAACCTCCTTAGCCCACTTTATGGCACTCTTTGCCTGTTCCAGAGTTATTCCCTTTCTCAAAATGCTGAGTATCCTCTCAGACCCAGATTCGATTCCGTAGTAAATGAGACCGCAGCCCGCCTTTTTCATGATCTGTAGAAGCTCTCTTGAGATAAGATCCACTCTCGATCCGCAAGCCCACCATATCTGTAAGCCACGCTTTATGATCTCCTCGGCTATTTCTATGGCTCTTTTCTTATCTACCGTGAAATTATCATCAACGATCTCGAAAGATTTTATCTTGTATTTACTGATAAGCTCCTCTATTTCATCAACAACATTTTTTGGACTCCTGGCTCTGAACCTCCTACCGTAAAACTGAGACGAGGAGCAGAATATACAACGAAATGGACACCCGCGGCTTGTCAAAATATTGCCGAGCCTATGTCTCTCTCCCAAGATGGTGTATCTATCCAAAGGGAGAAGGTCCCTAGCAGGGAAAGGTATCTCATCCAAGTTCTCTATGAGCCTTCTTGGTCGAGTTTTAACCACTTTTTCCTTATTCCGGTAAACTATGCCGTCAACTTCGGACAATGGCTTTTTTGTTTCAAGTGCCCTCAGCAGGTCCACTATGGTGGCCTCTCCTTCGCCAATTACGCCTATATCCAAGGACTTACATTCAGCTAAAGTATCCTCCGGTAAAGAAGTGATGTGACATCCACCCAATACTGTGATTGAATCTGGACAAAAATCCTTCGCGATGGTCACAGCCTTCATGGCATCATAGATTGTTGGGGTTGTTGATGTGACCCCTATCACATCAGGACTCTCTCTTTGTAATATTTCACCCAGTTTATGATGTGATATATCAAGAGCGGGGGAATCTATGATGCTCACATCGTGTCCCTCTTTTCTCACGGCTGCTGCAACGTATGCAAGACCTAAAGGGGGCGCCTTAAGCCCTAAGGTGGCAACAGTCTCGAGAGGTGCGGTTGTGGGAGGGTTCACTAAGACGACTTTCAACCCCCGCATACCCCCAGTAATAATTATGATGATTGATTGTATTAACCTTTATGTGCATTAGATGACGGTCAAAAAGTATAGACCAAAACCGATTAAAGGGAACCCTATGATAATTATGCCGAAGGGATATGTGTACTTACAAACTCTCAAAGTCTGAATTAGTTGAGCTACAGAATAAAAGGCTGAGGTGGCTAGTTAAGTACGTATTTGATAGATCGCCTTTTTACAGGCGGCGGTTTATCGAGAATGGTATTGATCCGGAGAGCATAAGAACGAAGGAGGACCTGAGGAGAATACCATTTACCACCAAGACGGACCTCAGGGACAACTATCCGCTCGGTCTTGTCTCGTCAGACCTTTCACAAATCGTGCGATTCCACGCCTCTTCTGGGACGACAGGAAACCCAACGGTGGTAGCATACACAAAGCAGGATGTTGAGAGCTGGGCCGAGCTCAACGCTAGGTGCCTTGAGATCGCAGGAGTTACACCAAAAGATGTTGTTCAGGTGTCGTACGGGTACGGGCTTTTCACCGGGGGGCTCGGGTTGCACTATGGTGCCGAGAGACTCGGCGCAAAGGTAATCCCAGCGAGTACAGGCAACACGAAGAGGCAACTTAAGCTGATGAAGGACCTCGGCACAACCGTAATATGCTGCACGCCATCCTACGGTCTATTCTTGGCTGAGAGTGCAAGGGATGAGGGGCTCGATCCGAAGAGGGATCTCAAACTAAGGGTGGGAGTCTTTGGTGCGGAGCCCTGGTCTGAGAACACTCGTAGGCGGCTGGAGGAGCAGTTTGTAGAGTCTGCCCATGACATATACGGCATGTCCGAGCTCAATGGTCCTGGCGTGGCGATGGAATGTGTTATGAAGGACGGGCTACATGTGTGGGAGGATCACTATATCGTGGAGATAATCGATCCAAACACCGGCGAGGTGCTGGAGCCAGGAGAAAAAGGGGAGATGGTTGTGACGACCATAATGAAGGAAGGGATGCCCTTATTGCGCTACAGGACTAGGGACATCACAATCTTGGATGATGAGCCTTGCGAATGCGGTCTGAGCCACGCGAGGATAAAGAGGATCCTCGGGAGGACCGACGATATGTTGAAGATAAGGGGCATATGTGTCTTCCCAAGCCAGGTCGAGGAGATCCTCATGAAGACTGAGGGAGTCTCGCCCCACTACCAGCTAATAGTTGACAGAGAAGGAGTCATGGACAGGTTGATGGTAAGAGTGGAGGTGTCAGAAGACTTCAAAACAGACAGGTTGACGGACCTTGTGAACCTTCAACAAAAGTTAGAAGAGGAGCTTAAAGACACCCTCAGCATACATGCGGTGGTGGAGCTTGTGGAGCCGAAGAAGTTGCCCAGAAGCGAAGGTAAGGCCCAAAGGATAATTGATATGAGGAAGATATAGACCCAGAAGGATTAGGAGGCTCTGTTTATGATAAAACAATTGAGTGTCTTCCTGGAAAACCGCCCAGGCAGACTTGCCAATCTGCTCAACATCCTTGAAAGTCACAATATCAAGGTGCTGGCTATGGGGATAGCAGAGGCAGGAAACTATGGCATAGTGAGGCTTATTGTCGATAGGAAGGGAGAAGCCCTTGAGGTGCTCAGAGGCGCAAACATGGCAGTGAATGAGACTAATGTGATAGCGATAAACCTGAACGATCTGTCATCGGCCGTAAGAACTTTGGGGGATGCAAACATTAACATAGACTATGCATATACCATGGACTGCCAGAGAGTGATATTGAAGGTCAACAACGAGGTTGAGGCTATAAAGGCACTCTCTGGTGCCGGAATCAAGGCATTAGAGGTTTAACTTTTGAGTCCGCTCCTTTTTGAAGTGGAGAGCTGACAAAGGAAAATTCCTATTTTTAACTTAATCAGGATCTACGCCTTATGGAAGAGTAGTTCATTCGTTCTTGAATACAATACACTGCGCCGGCATCCTTGAAAGCAGATTTTTTGAGACCATCCCTGCTTCGGTCCACGCACAGAACGCGACTCCGCACGGGACGAGACAATTAGGTTCGAGTCGTGACTCTGAGGCTTTGATGTAGATCGGGTTATTCATTATATCCTTGGCGATCTCCTTGATTGTCAATTTCTTGATCAGAAGGGCATAGTCCATTATTTTTACACAGGAGGATTCTATTGTCATATCTATGACAGAGCCATTGAGAGAAGCTGTGATTTTTGTACTATGATCGCATATGCTGTTAATTACAAAGGTTGTAGTCACTCATCATACCTCAAATCTCATTGAGAGCACAACATAATAACTTTTTTTATCGATCATGTTATCTTCTTCAAGTTAAATTTTGATGATGATGATCATGAAATTATTGTAATGCTATGGAATTTCTTTAACCTGATATTCAATAATCTTACCATTAGGCAAGCCTTTTAAGTCCAGCCATCATTTAGAGAGTATTAAGGTGCCTCATATGGCTAAATGTCCGAAATGTGGAGCAGAAGTGGCAAACCCAACCAAGACGTGGACGCTCGCCCCGAAGGGAAGGAAACCAGTTACCGTCGGTCTCTTCAAATGCCCAAGCTGCGGTGCATTCTTTAGAGCTTCCGTGAAGTAACCACACTTTTTTCCCTTTTTTATTTATTTTTGGTTTGTTGATTTTTGTGGTTTTCGACCGTAGTAGGATTTGATAATTGATTTATTTCATATATTAGCCATATTCTTCGTCTGTCCCCTACAATCCAAAAATTAAACTAGCCCCTCAGGGCGGGTTCTTGACTCAAAGAATTTCACTACTCTCCTTATACCTTCCTTCAGGTCTTCATCTGGTATAGCATAGCATAGCCTGAAGTGCCCCCTATTATCGCCAAAATATTCGCCAGGTATCACTGCAACCCCTGCATTTTCTAGGAGGGTCTTGGCAAAGACCTCGGTACTTGGAAATCTCTTCGTGTCTATGCGCGGATATACGTAAAATCCGCCCTCCGGGGTTGGGCAGTCTAGGTCTTTCACGCCCTTTAAACCATCCACCACCATTCTCCTTTTCTCAGCACATGCCTTTACGACCATGTTGATGTGATCGGCGTATCCTTCCAAGGCGGAGAGGCACCCATACTGCGCGAATGTGGTGGGTGCACTCACGGTGTGCTCCTGCACTACGTGGAGCCTCCTTAAAAGTTCTCGAGGACCTGCTGCAAACCCTACTCTCCACCCTGTCATTCCAAAGATCTTTGAGAAGCCATCAGTCACAATGGTCCGCTCCCTCAGTCCATCCAGCGAGGCTGGAGAGACGAAACGTCTCCCGTCATAGACATATGCCCAATCTATCTCGTCAGAAAGAACGTAAAGATCATAGTCTTCTGCCAAGTCCTTCAGGAGTTTGAGGTCGCCATTGTCGAGCAGACCGCCTGTGGGGTTGTTGGGCGTGTTCACAACGATGCCCCTCGGCCTCATTTTCATCAGACCTTTAAGGTCCTCCTCATTAAGATGGTAAGGGTCTTTAGCCCATGTCTCGAGTATCTTGAGTCCAAGCATCATTGGGATGGCCCTGAAGCTTGTCCAATATGGCTTTATGAGAACCACGGCATCGCCAGGCTTAAAAAGACCAAGAAAGAAGGCAAAGTTTGCGAACTTTCCTCCTGTGGTGACCAAAATTTCATCAGCTGTGTAGTCGAGACCTCTAGTCTCTTTGAGGTATTGTGTTATCGCATATCTTAGTTCCGGCACGCCCCAGCTGGAAGAGTAACGATGTTTACCCTTAAGCAGGGCATCCATTGTCCCCTTCACCGCATTCCACGGAGGGGCAAACATAGGCTCAGCGACATCAAAGCGGACCACCCGAGTGCCTTTCTCCCTCTCGATTTTCTCCACCATTTCTAGCAAAGACACTGGTGATGGAGGGATAACATCAAAGATGTCCCGAGACATAATAATCCGTCTATATCTTGCCGGTCTATTTATTTAAGATTGAGGGAGGTGAAAAATAGTAACAGACTAGCGAGTTGCTACACATATGCGCTGGAAATAGGCGAAGGTTCAGCAAAAGGCTAAAAGACCTAGGGGTTATATACGGCAAAATCAAAAGATAAAGCGGTGCCCTTATGATCGACGTTCTAGGTATACATCTACAAGGCTTCATCACGCTCCTCGTCATCTTCGACCCCATAGGAAATATCCCTCTGTTTCAGACATTCACCGCTTCATTCGATAGCTCCAAGAAGAGGAGAATAATAAACAGGTCAGTGATAATAGCCATGGTGATACTCGCATTCTTTGCCCTTGGTGGCTTCTTGGTTTTCGAGACATTTAATATATCAATTAACGACTTCAGGATAGCAGGGGGCATACTTCTCTTCATACTCTCAATAGAGGGACTCCTCGGAAAGGAAGAGGCAAGATGGATCAGTAGTGAGGATGTGGCCGTTGTCCCCCTAGCCACGCCACTAATGGCTGGACCTGGTGCGATCTACACTGTGATATATTTGATGCAGGGACCTTATGGTCCCAGTGTCACATTGTTTGCAATACTCAGCAACATCATAATCCAGTGGGTTCTATTATTCTACTCAGAACGCGTCCTCAGGGCGATAGGGAAGACTGGTTCGACCATCATATCTAGGATAATGGCGTTCATACTTTCAGCGATAGCCATAGGTATGATAAGGGAGGGCATTACAGCGATCTTAGTCGGTTTAATTTAAAGAGAGTTCGACTTAGAAACACTTTTTAGAAACAATTTTTCACTCGATAACTGTTAAAAGCGCAGCTCTTGGTGATTAAATGGATGTGCAATTGATACTCCTCATCATCGGACTTATTCTTGCCTTCGTTATGGCGATGAACCTAGGCGGAAATGACGCGGCAAACCCGACGAGTGCCGTCATCGGGGCAGGCGCGCTGTCATTGAGGCGCGCCCTTCTACTATTCGCCGCGTTCACAACGATTGGAGCAATATTGCAGGGGCACATGGTTATGAAGACCATAGGCAGAGGGATTGTGCCGAGCATAGATGTTACTGGAGCCTTTGCCATAATACTCGCTGCCAACATATGGATATTTGTAGCTACAATGAGGGGTATGGCAATATCAACTACGCACTCCATCATCAGCGCGGTGATAGGGTATGGGATAATCAAGTTTACACTTTCGGGAATGAACATCGGCGTGGTCGGAACTATAGCTTTGAGTTGGCTCACTTCTCCCCTGTGTAGTCTCTTTCTAGCTTTTGGGCTTTATAGAGGAATATCACTTTTGATCAAGAGGTATGAGGAGAGCCCGGATTTGATGAGCAAAATATTCAGGGCTTTATTAATAGGCTCACTATGTTTCTCCGCTTATTCGTTTGGGGCAAACGATGTCGCAAATGCAACCGGAGTTTACGTCACAATTGCAATGAACCTTGGACAGATGCCCGACTATACCGCCATGCTCATGTTGGCGATGTACAGTTCTGCGGGAATCATCGTGGGCGGTTTCATATTTGGTCCCAGGGTCATTAGGACTCTTGCATTCAGGGTTACGAGGTTGGATTTGAAGACGGGTCTGTCTGCTAGCCTGGCTAATGCGTTGGTCGTTTACCTATTCACCACAGTGCCCTATCTTGTCTTTGGCTACGGTCTCCCAATATCAACCTCATATGCGGCAGTGGGGGCTATTTTGGGAGCGGGTGCAGCAAAAAGTGTAAGTTCTGTGAGTAGGGGCGTTACTGCTAGACTGGTGTTTTACTGGATAGCGACAATACCGGTTAATATAATCCTCTCTATGGCGATCTATTACATTATATTTTACGTGACGGCCTAATTTTCTTGGATTATTAGGCGGCTTATTGCTTCCCTCTAAGTATTGCCATGGCCCTTAGCACGTCTGCTGTGTCTTCCATTCTGTCTGAGGCGGTCTCTATGTTTTCTATAGACTCCTTTAGCATTAACCAGTTGCTAACATGTTTGGACGTGTCTCCCCACTTCAAGACCTGAGCTAAGAGATCCACACGCATATCGTCAATGGACTCTTCCAGGCGTTCGGTCTTCTCTGCCATAACCCTGACGCTACCATTTTTGGAAGAAAGTGCTTCGATGGTCTCCTTTAGTGCGTTCTTCTCCTCGACCAGAGTATTCACAATGAAGACCAGCCCGCTCTTGATGTGGCTGGGTACGTCTTCTGGCGAGGTGTAAAGGAGCTTTCTGGTGGCAGATTTTAGATGTGCAGCAATATCATCAGAGACTGTGATTAGCTTTATTATCTCGTCCTGGTCCATTGGGTGGATCGCACTCTTCATGAGGTTCTCTATAATGCCTTCTTTTATCTTATCTGCATTTCTCTCCAAATCAGAGATTTCATTAGCTAGATACCTGCTCTCCTCGATGTTGTTTTGCGAATATTTCTCTATGAATGTCTTGAATTTGTCAACAATAGTGAATATCATCGTGAGGTGCTTCTCACAGGATCCTATTATCTCCCTCTCAGTCTGTCTAGCAAGCCATACAGCAACGTGACCTGTGCCAAACATTTTTGGACGACCTTCTGATCTTTTTCCGACCAAGATATATAAGTATTTTATTCACTGCATTATCCTCTTATTAGGTTAATTACCCCTTTTTTACTTCAATTAAGCGTTGGTGAAAATGTTATTCGACCACAAACTAACCCCTCATGGGGCTGCGCATATTCTCAAAGCTTTTTATATAAAGTCGGAAAGAGAATATCTGATGAAAGCCCTATGAGTTTTTTAAAGAAGTGGGACGAAAAAGGGAGGTTCTCAAAAGTAAAAGGTCCCCTCAAGCCGAAGATCGAAGAGGCCATAAAGATCATAAACCTTCAAATGCAAAGGCTCGAGGTGAAGGGGGCTAGGATAAGAGAGTATGACCGGACACTCTTCGAGAAGGTGGTCTATTATTACAGAAGGAAGGACCTCGTGAGGGCTAAAATGTATGCAAACGAACTCATCGAGGTGAGAAAATTAGCAAGGATAATAGCCACATCCAAGCTAGCGTTAGAGCAGATAGTCACGAGGTTGGGCACGATTAAGGAATACGGTGATGTTGCTGCCAGTGTAGCCCCCGCCCTCTTTGCCGTCAAGAAGATCTATGGTGGGGTAACTCAACTGATCCCTGAAGCGGACCAGTCTTTCCAAAAACTGGGCGAAGTTCTTGACGGGTTGATGGTTGAGGCATCCCAGTATTCCGACAAGATCGTGAGCCCGGCGTATATAGCTGAAGAAGGACAAGGTATACTTCAGAATGCTGCAAAGAATGCCGAGAATAATTTATCAAAGACTTTACCTAAAATCCCTGGCATTGAGGAGGCTAAAGAGAAAGAGGGTTTACCGATCTGAACTTTTTGGTTATTATCAAGTGATTTGGGGGGTTTACATATTTTATTTTTAAATTTTTAAATTTTAGTTTATTGGCTTTATTTTGGCTTTATTAATAATCAATACTTTCGATTCATTCTCCAAACGGGTTGCCCCTCTCCAGTATGTTCTCCTTGATTATTCTGTGCCTGTTAGCCAGGTAGCCTTTTTCAACAAGCCTTGACTTTAGGCACTCGACCATTTTAGGGACGTCAATTTCAAGTGGACACACCTCCTTGCACCTACCACATTTTGTGCAAGCGTCGATCGCAGCGGCGACACTCTCTTCACCCGCCGTGAAGGCGCTCCAGATGATCCCTATTCCACCGAAGTAGTTGTGACCAAATGATCCCCCCAGTACCCTATATACGGGACACTCATACATGCAGCCGCCACACCTCAAGCAGTAGAGGGCCTCCTTAAACACAGGGTCCTTCAACATGCGACTCCGTCCATTGTCCAGAAAGATGACGTGGAGCTCCTTTGGGCCATGTGCGCCGTAAACCAAGGTCTTCTCTATGTCGGCGGTCCTGCTTGGACTCGTGATCATTGAGACGTAGGCAGACATCAATATGCCAGTTGCGTATGGAGGGAGGACCTGCACAACTTTGAATGCGTCCTCGAGTGCTGGGACGATTTTTTCTATCCCTGTAATGCATATATGCACTGGTGGAGCGTTGCTCACAAACCGGGCATTCCCTTCGTTCTCTATTATGAAGAGTGTGCCTGTCTCAGCGGCGACAACATTCGCTCCGGTAATGCCGATATCTGCCTTGCAGAACTTTTCTCTCAGATACTCCCTGGCAACTCCCACAAGTTCCTGGATGTCCGGCTTGACCTCCCTCCCGACAAGTTTAGAGAAAGTATGTGCGACCTCTTCCTTGGGCACATGAACCGAAGGGTTGATAATGTGGGTTGGCTTTTCACCCCTTATCTGTATTATGAACTCACCAAGGTCTGTCTCAAAGATCTTGTTTCCGTTTCTCTCCAAGGCTTCGTTCAGGTGTATCTCCTCTGTGACCAGTGACTTTGATTTTACAACAGTCTTGTTGCTCCCGACCAGTTTCTCGAACATCTTCCTGGCTTCTTCGGCATCCCTGGCAAAGTACGCGTTCCCATGTGACTCTGTGATGCGTTCTGAGGCGATTCTTCTCAGCTCGTCCATCTGCTCTATTGCAGACTCTTTAATCTTCCTCACTTCCCTGCGCGTCTTCTCTAGGTGGGGGAGGCAGGCGAGGGCATAGTCCCTTGCCGCGGTGTAGGAGGAGACCGCTCTGGAGAGCCCACGCCTCCTATTCTCGTCGTAGAGCCACTTCATGAACTCATCCCTTTTAGATGTGAACCACTCATCAGACATTCTATCCACCCCACGCCCTCAGGAGTAGTTCCGGTAGATCCATAATCTGGATCTTCTTCGCGTTTGCCTCTGTAAAGTTGTACTTACAAAATGGGCAGGCCGTAACAACAATCTCAGTGCCCTCTGGAAGTTCTCCTAGCGTTGACTTTGCCACCTCTAAAGACACTTCGGGGAACGCAGATCGTACACCTCCACCAGAGCCACAACAGAGGGCCTTGTTTCGGTTGTATTTGAATTCCAGAAGTTGAACTTCAGGTATCATTTTGATTAGTGCCCTAGGCTCCTCGTACACCCCCATGTGCCTGCCAAGGTGGCAGGGATCATGGTAGACCACCTTGGCGTCCATGGGTTGGAGGTGATCTTTGAGTCTATCGCGAATGTTGAAGAGAAACTGAGAGATGTGCTGTACCTCGAATGGTACGCTTTTGAAGGTGTTTGTATAATCCTGGGACATTGTCCTGAAGCACCCAGGACAACCTGTCACTACCTTCTCAACCCCGAGCGAAATGATCTTGTCAATAGTCCTCTTGGAGACCAAGAGAGCGTCGGATGTCTGACCAGTCCTGTAAAGGACAGAACCACAGCAACCCTCGTTCTCACCCAAGGTCGTGTAGTCAACTTTAATTAATGTTAGGAGGCGCTCTATGGAGTCCGCAATACTCTTTGTCCTGAACCTGGACATGCATCCTTTCCAATAGAGAACCTTTTGGGGCATGATGATCAGACCTTATACTCTTCAAGCGCCCTCTATTAAAATATAGTGCATGTGATAATATAGTGCATGTGATCTACCTAACTCGCCTGATTTGTGTTCTCAATATGTGACCTCAATTTTCAGGTAAAATATCAAAAGTGGAAGAAGTTTTTCTTAGGCTTGACTTCCTGATGGAATTCCTTGGCGAGCTCCTCCAAAAGTGCTCTCTGCCTCGGAGAGAGGCTTGTAGGTACTTCTACATTAACCCTGATCATTAGGTTTCCCCTACCGTATCCTCCTAGCTTGGGCATGCCCTTTCCCTTTATCCGTAGTACATCTCCGGGCTGGGTTCCAGGTTTTATGTTGACCACTACATCTCCGTCAAGGGTCGGGACTGTGACCTCGGTCCCAAGAGCTGCTTGTGGGAACCCTATCTTGAGGTCGTAGTACAGATCGGAACCTTTCCTTTTGAAGTAGGGATGTGGTCTTATAGAAATATTGACGAAGAGATCGCCCGGCGGACCACCGTTGGGAGACGCCTCGCCCTCCCCCCTAAGCCTAAGCTGTTGACCGTCGTCCACGCCAGCAGGAACCCTGACCGTGATGATCCTGCGCCTCTTGATTAACCCTGAGCCTCGGCACTCCCTGCAGGGAGTCTCCACAACGGTCCCGGAGCCGCCACAAACGTTGCATGGTGTGACTGTCACAAACCTCGCGAAGCCGGTGGTCCTCACATTCTGGATCTGACCAGTACCACCGCACCTGCCACAGGTTTTAAGGGACGTGCCAGGTGCTGCTCCAGTCCCGCCGCACACATCACAACGCTCAGTTCTGGGGACCTCGATCTCTTTCTCGGTACCTCTAAACGCCTCTTCAAGGGAGATCTCAAGGTTGTAGTTTAGATCCCTTCCACGGGTTACCTGCCGGGCATAAGCGCGCCTAGCGAAGTCCCCTCCGAAGAACATGTTGAACAGATCGCCAATATCAAAGCCAAATCCCATCTCCCGGAATATTGACTCGAAGTCTGCACCTCGAAATATGTCCTCCTGTGTGTAGTACTGACCGAAGTCAGCCCTGCCCAGAAGGTCGTACTGGCGCCTCTTCTCATCGTCAGATAAGACCGCGTAAGCCTCTGAGATCTCCTTGAACTTCTCTTCTGCGTCAGGGGATTTGTTTCTATCCGGGTGATACTGCATGGCCAGCCTCCGGTAGGCGTCCTTGATCTGCTCCTTTGTAGCATTCCTCGGGACGCCCAAGATCTCGTAGTAATCCTTCTTGCTGGCCATGCTACCCACCTACAAAGATTTTTAGAATTTGATTTTAGATCTGCCACTCCGCCTTTTATCTCCATGAATGTCGGTCTATTTCTGTTTTCTGTTTTTCCAAGGCACTCACTTGACCTTGTAATCCGTGTCCACTACTTTTTCGCTACCAGTGGTTTTTTCGGCTCCGCCTTGGGTCGAGCCCTGCTGGGCTGCCCCTTGCTGGGTCGCCCTCTGAGCCTGCTGTTGGTACACCGTGGCGCCGATCTCTTGGAGTGTGCGAGAGAGTTCGTCCATCTTTGCCTTTATTTTGTCGATCTCTTTTGTGGGCATGACTTCTTTCAGTGCAGCAACGGCTTTGTCGATCCTCTCCTTCTGATCCTGAGAGAGCCGGGCTCCAAGGTCTCTCTTTGTCTTCTCAGCGGTGTAGATGATGGAGTCTGCCATGTTGAGCGTCTCGGCGAGCTCCTTCTTCTTTTTGTCCTGCTCCGCGAATTGCTCAGCCTCCTTGATGAGTCGCTCCTTCTCCTCCTTTGAGAGCTTCGTTGAGGCTGTTATCGTTATCTTGGCCTCTTTTCCAGTACCAAGATCCTTTGCAGATACATGGAGTATACCGTTGGCGTCTATGTCAAAGGTGACCTCTATCTGTGGAACCCCACGTGGGGCTGGCGGAATGCC
Organism: Methanosuratincolales archaeon; assembly: GCA_014361445.1. Classification (GTDB taxonomy): domain Archaea; phylum Thermoproteota; class Methanomethylicia; order Methanomethylicales; family Methanomethylicaceae; genus WYZ-LMO10. The sequence continues at coordinate 15,741 of JACIVQ010000005.1, forward strand.
CTCAAGGGTGAACATCCCCAAAGACACGTTGTCCGCAGCCATGGGTCGCTCGCCTTGGAGCACGTGGATCGTCACCGCAGTCTGCATGTCGGCTGCAGTGGTGAAGATCTGGCTCCTCCTGCAGGGTATCGTAGTGTTCCTCTCAATAATCTTGGTAAAGATCCCGCCCAGGGTCTCGACGCCGAGTGAGAGCGGCGTTACGTCCAGAAGGAGGATGTCCCTGACCTCGCCGGTCAGGACTGCGCCCTGTATGGCAGCCCCGATTGCAACGGCCTCCATCGGGTCGACGCCCCTCTCCACAGGCTTGCCCATAAACCGTTCAATCATCCTCTGGACAAGGGGCATCCTAGTGGTTCCTCCGATCAATATGATCTTGTCAATCTGATCGGGCGTTAGCTTTGCGTCCTCTAGAGCTCGCATGATAGTCCTTTCAGTGCGCCTTACGATAGGCTCAGCGAGCTCTTCAAGCTTCGCCCTGGTCAGGGTCATGTGGAGGTGCTTCGGACCTGAGGCATCGGCGTATATGAACGGGAGGTCTATGTCGGTGGTCATCAGCGTTGAGAGCTCTATCTTTGCCCTCTCGCAGGCCTCCTTGAGCCTAGCCATGGCAGTCCTATCCGTTCTAAGATCAATCCCGGTCTGTTTCTTGAACTCTTCAATTACGTATTCCATTATGGCCTTGTCTATGTCTGCACCGCCAGTCTCGGTGTCCCCGCTGGTGGACAGAACTTGGAAGACGCCCTTGCCAAAGTCCATGACTGTGACGTCGTGTGTTCCCCCACCAAAGCTGAAGACTAAGATCTTCATCTCCTTGTCGAGCTTGTCGATCCCGTACGCTAAGCATGCAGCTGTTGGCTCGTTTATGATCCTGAGGACCTCGAACCCTGCGATCTCGCCCGCGTCCTTCGTCGCCTGGCGCTGGTTGTCGTTGAAGTGAGCTGGGACAGTTATCACCGCCTTCTTAATAGGGGTTCCCAGATACGTCTCTGCGTCCTTCTTTATCTTTTGGAGTATGAAGGCAGAGATCTGCTGTGGCGTGTACTCCTTGCCAAAAATTTTCACCCGGTAGTCAGTGCCCATCTTTCTCTTGATCTCGAAGACAGTCCCTTCGGGATTCGCAGTTGCCTGGCGCTTTGCCGGCTCACCGACGAGCAGCGTGCCGTCTTTGGTAAAGGCTACGACTGACGGGAACATCTTGCCGGCTACCGTAGGACCCTCTGCGCTGGGTATCACTATTGCCTTGCCGCCTTCAAATATCGCGGCAGCTGAATTTGTGGTTCCTAGGTCTATACCAAGGACTTTTTCTCCAGGTTGGATTTTACTCATTTGGATCGCCCTCCTTTTCATTTTAATTTACTTTTTCTGTTTCCGGCTCAATTTTAGTTTCATTTTCACTTTCAGGCTCCTTTTGAGTTGAGCTTGATTTCTTTGATATCTTCACCACACTCGGTCTGATTACCCTGCCGCCCATCACATACCCCTTCCTTACCTCCTCAAGAACAATGCCATCCGAATCCCCTTCCACGACGCATGCAACCTCATGAACTGAAGGATCGAAGGGCTTTCCAACACACTCTATCTGGGAGACGCCCTCCCCTGCTAAAACCTTCTTCAACTTTTTGAGTGTCATCTCAACGCCGTCGATAAGCGTCTCAACAGAGCCAGAAGACCTCGCGTTTTTTATAGCCATTTCCAATTCGTCCACAATATCCAAAAGTCCAAGGACTATGCGCTCGCTCGATTGCCGCCTGATCTCCTCCATCTGGCGATCCATTCGCTTCCTGAAATTTTCGAAGTCAGCCTGCATGTACTTCAGTCGATTCAGATAATCCTCAGAACGCTTCTTCTCCTCCTCAAGTGCGGCCATCAGAGCGCCTATCTTCTCGGATTCACCTTTTGCCCCCATTTTTTCGACCTCTACCGTGGATTTAGCCTTATTTTCATTTTCTTCTGGTTTATTTTGCTCTGTGCTCTTCTGTGTTGGTGAGTTTTGCAAGGAGCACCACCCCAAACCGAGGTGAAGATTTCGGATTTAATATATCGCACACAAATATATATCTTATTGTTATCGTCACGGTTATTGTTGTTGCATCATGATAATCATTGTTACCTTTTACCTTTTATCTTACATTGCCCTTTTTTTATTATCATCTTTGCCATTATCTTTGCGTTTACATTTATCTCTACCTTTACCCTCAATTGCTTTAATTGTCAACTGCTATTATCACTACATCTTATTGCTGCCGTGGTTGTGGTGCGCAGTAGATAAGTGAAAGAATATTTCCAGTTCGGTGAGGGGTCATTCGCCGCGCCTAAACCTCTCGCTCAGAGAGACCCGTTTGCCGTCTTTGATATAGGTTATTGTAGTCTCGAGCCTGACGCGTAGCCCCAAGTCGTAGAATAATGTGTATAGATCTTCACCTGAGATGGTCTCATTTAGCTTCCCGCTTCTATACAGCTTAGCCAGGTAACGCACCACTTCCTTGGCTGCCTCAGGATATTGTGACAGGGCAGCATCCAATACCTCAGGTCCCCTGTCTGTGAGTTTTGACCTCACCAGTGTCAGATCGTCTACTTCGGGCTTTGGTTGCGGTTTCTGCTGCAGGGCAGCATACTTCCGCTGTAGCTCGAGCATTTTCTTGAACTTTATTGCAGCTAGTTCTTTGTCTTCCTCCGACATGGCAATGCCCCCAACAAAATAACAAAAGGAGGGAAATAAGGATAGTGATAGAGTGAGCTACCCACGGCTAAAGACGTGGGCTTCCAGCTTCTCCGACCGGACTCGATCCCCACGCACCCACAGCGGAGGCCTCGGCAGATGAGACCGTTTCAGCAAAGCCGTGTGGAAGGCGGGTTACGGAGGTCCTGATCTCACAGGCGTGACTTCGGCCTGCCCCATGCCTAGCAAAAATAACAGTGGAAAAGGGGAGATAAAATGTTCGCTATCATACCACCGCTAAAGCATGTGGGATTTCCCGCTCACAATGTTAAGGGCAACAGTAACGTTTACAGCAATAAAGTAATAGTAATATTAAGTTATTAATGGTGATGGCGATAGCGTTTCCCCATAAAAATTCAGAAAGAATTCTGCTGATTCCTAAGAGGCACGGGCTACTTTATTGACTCTCCAGTAACCAATCCTCAATCACAGCAAGACAGTTTTCACCAGACTATCACGTAGCTCACAATCTTATCATCGTAAGTAGGAATTATGTAGCCATTTTGTGCCGCGTAAGACTCGCCGATCTTAAGTGTGACTATGTCATCGTATTGTGGCTCAACGAAGACGAGCCCGCGGTTCGTTGTGTTGAAGCAGACCACTGCGTGGGCGCTATCCTTGAACTTTATGTAAACGAAGCCACACCTGTAACCTGCCGCAAATGCGTTGTTCTTAACGTCGGCAGCGAAGTTGATGCAGGTGTAAGAGGGCGTGTATGGGTTGCGGTCGGTCTTGTCGTTAGCTAAGAATGATAGTAGTTCAAGGAAGGTCGGATCTCTGAGGGTGTAGCCAGTCCCAGCGCCGTCTAAAACCCCTTTCTGGTAGCCCTCGTTATAACCTATTTCGTAGCCAAGCTCGTAGCCCGTCAGGTTCCCCTTGGTATATCCGTGCGAAAAGCCCAAACTATAGCCGCTCTCGTTGCCCAGTCCGTAACCGAATGAGCTCCCTTTTAGAAAGCCCGATTCAAAGCCGCTCGAATTTCCCAAAAGGTACCCCTCAGAGAACCCAAGGGAGTACCCCTTCTGGATCCCGCTCTCGTAACCGTAGCTGTAGCCCACATAGCCCACAGCCAATAAACCCACAATTATTAACAGGATAGATACGACTTCTCCCACTCGCATATACAACACAAAGATCCTTCTCGTCAAGAAGATAATAGAGTTATCTCTTTTGTTGTAAGACCATGAGTTAATGCCAATAGTCCTTTAGGAATTTTTGTCAGAACAGGAATGAAATAGAAATTAAGGAAAGCCCATATTAAACATGGATTGAAGGGAGGACACTAAATGGAATACAACTTTGCGCTTGTCCTCGGGGGCGGAAAGTTTGGGACTATTGCATTAAAGGCCATGGTCAGGAAATGCAGGCGCGTCATAGTAGTAGACAAAGACCCAAACTGCCCTGCGAGCAAGGCTCTGCGCATGGTTTGCAGTGACCCTTCCAGGTGTGAGGTCGGGGCAAGGCTGGTTTTGGGAGACGCAGTCGCCTATGCGACAGAGATCATAAGGAGGGGCAACATTCCGGATATCTTCATACCTGCAATCCCAGGTAATTCCATGGCTATGCTCTTCATGAGATGGTTATCAGAAATCGGTTTTTCCGTTGCCCCAGACTCCGAGGCGTTTGAGAAGGTTTCAGCCGAAATCCCAAAGGATGTTGTGCTCCTTGAAGATAAAAAATCCGGAACACTGGTATTATCCCAAGCCAAGGGTTTCACTTGTAATCCATGGTGCGACGAGCCTGAGGTTTGCCCTGTGACGGGCAAAAAAATTACATCCTTGCATTCAATCCTAGCGAATATCGGTTTTTGTGACCATAGGTCGATCTTCAGAAGCACCCTCATTGATAGAGGTGTTGGGGCAGTAGATGGGAATGAGATATACAGCGAACTTATGAGGCTACCAAAGGGTATCGAAAATTACACGCTATGTGTGGGGACCGCCTGCAATTGCCACGGAATAATTACTTTCATGAAAGTGTTTAAAATATTAGGATTACAATCTAAAACCTTATGATATCCTTAGCATATCTATTTTTGAGGTAAATCTAGTGGCTGGAGTTAGTACTGGATCCCTATATGCAAAATCTGTTATCGAACTTGAGAGAATTTTCGAGGCGTTGCTCTCAGTAAGAGCAATTTTTGGGAAAGATTTCAATAATAGAGAAAATGTGGGAATGAAAACTCAACCGAAAATAGAAGGACCGCGCGTTATTTTGATGTTTGACGGGCTTTGTGAGCCTTACAATCCAGGTGGCATCGCTACCTACGGTTTCGTGGTTTATCAGAATGGAATTAAAATATATGAGGAGGGCGGGTTTGTGGGTGCAGGAATCTTAGGGGACGACGTCTCAAATAATGTGGCCGAGTACACAGCCCTAGTCAAAGGGATGGAGCACATTATAGACTCGGGCTACAGAGGTCATTTGATCGTGAAGGGCGATAGCCAACTTGTGATGAGGCAGATGCGTGGGGATTATGCCGTGAGGGCGAGGCGGCTTATAAGGCTCCACGAGAGGGCAAAACAGCTTGTACAATATTTCGAGAGTGTTGCCTTTGAGTGGGTTCCCAGAGAAGAAAACGTCGATGCTGACAGGTTATGCAGGGTCGCATATGAAGATTTTATACGCAAGATTAAGAAGATCAGTGAAAAATCTAAAATGTAAATCGATAATTGGCTTAGGAATTATTTCTAAGCAGTTGAACGTTTGTTTGTTACAAATAAAATCTTAAATAAAAAAAGTTCTAGAGGAAAAATGGGGAGACCTATGAAAAAAATAGTTGCATTATTTGGACTTTTCCTATTAGTGGTAGCTATAATCCCAGCGATCGCTGCCGATACTGGTAATGGGTTCGACGAATTTGGCTACAATTATAAGGCTAGGGTATTTGTCGGAAAGGCAGACGGGGTCGATAGGGTGCTAGACGGAAAAGTGTGGGGAGACCCAACATATGCCAACGACTGGTTGGTGATGAAGTGGAGCAAGGCTTGGGACGACGCAAGGTTCCATGGTGCGCCATGGACGCCTGACGCATGGTGCACCAACGAGTGGAACGGGGATGTCCCCGGTGGCTCAGGAGAGGTCTGGCACTACAAGATAATATGGGTAGGTCCAGAACTAGAGAACAGCCCATATTGGCGGGAGGGCGGGTACCCCATCTGGTGTCAGTTTGAGGTCATAATGGACCACGGAACAACAGTAGATGGAGAAGAGATCTGGTTCGCCCACGCTTTGCCTGCGGGTCTCGGTAGCAAGTATTAGTGATTGAGTCAAACTGTCGCTCATCTTTTTTATTTATTTTTTAGTCCATGACGTGTTCTATTTTTTTAGAACGAAAGTTCCAATACCGGACCTATTACGCTCTTTTTTAGCGCCTCTGCCATACGGCTCACTGTTAAGTGGGCGTCTGCCGATAAAAGCCTTTGCACCCGCCTTTTGGTCTTTAAAGACAGGAGCGGAATTGGAGGGTTTGCTGGAGGTTGTGAGCTACCCATGCCTAAAGTCTGCAGGCTTCCTGCTTCAATGATGGAGCTTGCTGGTATATGAATCAGCAGGGGCTCCGCCTCAGCAAGCGGATCATCCCCTTCATAACCAAGACCTAAAATGGCGAGTTATTCATTTTTTATGTTCTTGGTTTTATTAATTAAAAATAATCGCTTGGTTTTATCGAACACCCCACAGGCTCCTGCCGTAGAGTCAATTAGTGGGTATCATCGAGCCTTTTTTGGCTGCGGGGCTGGGGGACCCTTATGGTGAACTTTGCGCCCTTCCCCACTTCGGACTCGACCAAAAGGGGCCCGCCGTGGACCTCTGCGATCCTTTGGACCACCTTAAGCCCCCGCCCCATCCCCTTCGACTTGGTTGTGTAGAAGGGCTCGAAGATTTTGTCTATCTCTTATTTGCTCAGACCGCGCCCAGTGTCCTCCACCGAGAACAGCATGAAGCCTTCGTCGACCTTTGCCGACAGGGTCAGCGTCCCGCCGTTGGGCATAGCTTGGACCGCGTTGAAGATCAGGTTCACCAGCGCCCTGGCGATGAGCCGGGCGTCCACTTCGACCTCGGCCTCGGCTTCAGCCCCGCTCCACTCTCGACGTCCTTCACCACTTTGATGTTTCCAGGCACCTCCACCATGGAGAGAGTCTCATCTATTACCCCCGCGAGTCTTGTCCGCATCGGCTCGGCTTTCATCGGTCTCACTAGGTTCTGCAGATCCGAGACGATCTTGTTCATGTACTTCACGGCGCGTTCTATCCGGCGGATGCGTTTCTCCACTGGTGCCCCCTTCTTCAGGTTATCCCTGAGCAGGTATGTTGAATACACTACGGTCTGGAGGGGGTTGCGGAGGTCGTGCCCTACCATTAGGGCGGTCTCGCCTATCGCCGCCAGCCGCTCCTTCTCCAAGAGCGCTTTCGTCTTCTCCTCGACCATCCTCTCCAAATTTGCAGAGTATTTTTCTAGTTCAATTATTTTCTCTTCCAGTCTCCTCTCGAGCTCCTTCCTCTCGGTTATATCGATGGCCAGCTCGAACCTGACGGACCTCCCGTCCGGCCACTTTATCAGCCTATCGGTTAAGGCGTAGTGCCTCTTCAGCACCGGGTTGTAGTAGTCCCACCTGCAGACACCCTGCCTCAGCAGTATCTCGTTGGTGCAGAAACTGCAAGGCGCGTCCAGCCCCTGGAACTCGCGGTAGCACTTCCCGCCCACGGGGTCCCTCCCCAACAGATCGCGGAGGTACTTGTTGGCATAGAGCACCTCGTAAGTCTCAATATCTGTGACGTATATCGGCTCCTCAATACTCTCAAAGATCGCCACCACCTCATCGAACTCCTTCTTGGCCTTCTCCTCCAACAGGAAGCGTTGGATCGTGAGGGCGAAGTACCTCCCGACCTCCGAGGCCAGCTCCAAGTCTTCAGCTGTGTTCCCCCTCTTTATTGGCGACCACGATCATGCCCATGAGCCTGTTATTCAGGACGGCGATGAACCTCTTTATCTCAATGTGGTTTGGGGGCATGGGCGGCGTCTGGGGAGGTGGTGGCGAGTTACTGCAGACCGGCCTGAGGGTGTTCAGCACCCCGCTGAATATTTCGGGTACCTTCCCTGCTGGTCGGGCTTCAGCTCCATTATCTTCTTTAGCTCGCCCTCTGCGAGGCGGTAGAGTTCAAAGCCCCACCCTCTGAGTCTGCTACGCCCACCACGCTGTGCTTGGAACCGGTTACGTCCATGGCCTCTTCCAGGATGGTCCTCAACAGGTCGCCCACGGTTGTGCCTGGTGAGATGAGCGGCTCGTAAAGCCTTCTGACGATCCTGGCTTTTTTGAGTTCGAACTCAGCTTATGCATCTTCACCTTGTCGGTTATGTCCATTCCTATGGAGAGGATGGCGACGCTTTTGCCGTCGGCGCCCCTTATCGGCTTGTTGGACCAGTGTATCCAGACCCTCGTCCCGTCCTTCTTAACGTTCTCATTTATGTGGGAGACATACTTCTCCTCGTTTTTGAAGATCTCCTTGACGAGGTTGCTCAGGTCCCTTCCCGTGCTTTCGGTCCTGGGCACGAAGGTCTCGTAGGCTGAGCCCCCCACAACCTCCTCCTCTGAGAAGCCGAAGAACTGCAGCCCGTACTTGTTCATCCAGAGCACTCTCCCCTCGGAGTCCCACTTGAATATTATCGACTTCGCGAGGTCGTCGAGCTCTTCGTACTTGACCTCAGACTCCCTGAGCGCTTCCGTGTGCTCGTCCACGAGCAGTTCAAGCAACTTGCCCTTCTCCCTCGCCTCCCTCGCCAAAGCCTCAAGCCTCGAAAGTATTTTGTTTATTGAGTTTGCGAGACCAACGACCTCCTTTCCGCCTGAGACGCTGATCCTCTGAGATCGCCAGTGGAGGTCATTTCGGCGAAGAACCTTTCGATCTCTCCCAGCGGCGAGAACGCCACCCTATTGACGAATATCGCGTAGAGGACAGAGAGCAGGGTCAAGGAGACGAGGATTGCCACGGTGTACCAAAAGAGGATGCCGCCGTCAATTACCCCCATGCTTGCAAGGTAGAAGAGGGGCGCTAATAAGGCTATTATTATAGTGATGAGGGTTAGGGCAAATCCTAAGATGAGTTTTATTTTTAATGAGAGCAACATGCTTTTTCTCCTTCTAATAGGGATGCGGAATTTATTCGACATTAATGCTCAACCAACATTTTTCAAAATAATAAATAATATAACAGCTCGCGCAGATTTTCACGCGCACCAGCAGCGGTAATGGCTGCTAGGGCGGAGCAAAGGGGATTGAGCTTTGACGGAGGGCATGATGGGTTTCCAGGTCGAAGGTACGAGGAACCCGCAGCCGCGGAGGGCGCCAAGGGGATACCTCCAAAACTCTTTAATAGTATTAAAACTTGTTTTGATACGCTATAACCAGCCGAAGAGAATTAGAATGGATGGATATTGATATGAAAATGGGAAAGACAGAGCACCGCCTGCTGACACACCAGACCGACCCTCCAACTAAAACCTCGGATGACAGGCGCGATAGCGAAAATCCCCGCGCCAGGGTGCTCGTGGTGGAGGCGGACCGCGGGGCGGCCGCGGACTTGAGCAACGCCATCGGCGCGGCGGGCTACGCGGTGGACGTCGTCGGGAGCGGGGCGGAGGCCATCAGGCTGTCGCGGAGGCGCGTGTACTGGGTGGCGTTCGTCAGCGCGAGCCTGCCGGACATGGGGGGGATGGAGGTTATAAGGAGGCTGAAGAGGAGGGAGCCGAGGACGAGGAGTATAATTATGGCGGAGTCGCCGGGGGACGCGGCCAGGGCGCTCGACCTAGGGGCGGACTCCTACATGATCAAGCCAGCCGACGGAAGGCTGGCCGTTGCGCTCGTGAGGAGGCTGAGGGCGGAGAGGCTGAGGGAGGTGTTTGCGCTAGAGGAGAGGATGAGCAGGTACATAAAGGACAGGCTGGCCGAGCTGGGCCATGAAGAGGAAGACGAAGTGGAAGAAACAGAAGATGAAGATGAAGGTAAAGACAAAGACGAAGACCACGCGGGTTAGCCAGCTCTGAATGCAGCTTTTTTGGCAAAATGGTCCAAGAGCCAAACGACCCCGCGGCTGCCAAATCACCATGAATTAGTCAAAAAACTTAAATTACCATGCTGTTATAGTATCAAGAACCTCATGATTGGCACGCCGACACCGGATGCCGGATGTAGGCAAATCGAGAGAGGAAGGGAAAGAGAAAGAGAATGGAAAGAATGGAAAGAAAGGAAGAGTAAAGGCGAAGGGAAAGGGAAAAAGAAAAGGAGAGAGGAAGAAGCAGGAACAAATCATGGTGGGATCGAAAGGTGGTCTTCTTGGCCTCTTTGGGGGCAATTTTTACCTTCACTTTTACTTTTACTTTCGCCCAAACCTCTCTCCTCAAAATGGTCATACTTTCCCCAGTAATGGACATAATGCCCTGCGGAAAGGCCGTGCGGGAACCAATTTTAGCCAGTGCGGGTGCGGTAGAATTGGGGGGGCGGAAAGAGGGGGAAAGATTCGGCGGAGGGATGAGGTAAGTGGCATTGAGCATGAGAAGGGGTGGAATGAAGGGAAAGGAGGGGCTCCATAATGGATGGGATATGGGCACGGGTAGTAATAACGGCAGGAATGGCGCTGACATTGTTGTTGGTGCTGACACTGTTACCAGCACCGGGACCAGCAACGCCGCAGCTAAAAACAGCGGCGTTTATACGGACACGGGCTACAACACGGGCGGCCACCTCTGCTACGCCGCCTCAGTGCCGAGGTGCGATTGCGGGGCGGAGTGCACGGTGAGCAACGGCGCCTGGGTCTGCCCCGCGTGCGGGCTCGTCCAGGAAGAGCCCGTCCTCTCCGTTCCAACGCTCTCGTCCGAACATTCAGCCCCCATCGAGAACACCGCCAAGACCCCCTCGGGGGCGACGTCTGCAAAGATCATGTTCCTAAGTCACAAGGTATGTGCCGCCGCCCGCCTCCCCCAGTCCGCCGCGTTGGAGATCGCGAGGACCGCGGCGCGCACCCCGCGCCCGCCCAAAGCCAACATGATGCTCCACGTGCTCGCGGCCGCCATCCGCGTCACGAACTCCATGGGAGGGAAGTACGTCAGGACCACGGAGGAGTGGAAGCACATTATAGAGAAGATCGAGCTCCTCAGGACCGGGAGGGCGGGGCAGAATGGGGTAAGGCCCATCTCATACTGGGACGTGCTGAACTACATCAAGAGCGCATACGGACCCCGCGCGAAGGCGGCGTGGCCCAAGGCAAAGCCTAAACTTGAACTTGAATCTGATTTTGAATCTGAGCCTAAATCTGAGGACGAACTTGAGCCCGAGGTCGAGGTCGGGGTGAGGGGCGGAGCGGAGCTTGAAATAAGAGTCATACTCGAAGACGCGGGCGAGGACGCACCCAACGGCGGGCAGTCCCACTACTGGGAGCGCCTCAGAGCCCTCTCCTTTGACCCGAGGGCGGTTGCGCGCGCCTCTTACATCCTCCCGCGCCCGAAGACGCTGAACCAGGCCATCGCCGCCCTCCTCCTGGTCGGGGGAAGACCGCCGGAGGGACTCTTAGCTGAGGCCAGCCCGGACGCGGTGAAGAAGGCAATGAAGGGCCTGCCCGAGGAGCGGCCGAGCGCGAAGAGGCTGGAGACGCTCCGAACGCTCGCCTCCATCTCTGAGAGCCTGGGGATGCCGCCGGGCGTGGAGAGGGAGGCGATAGGGCTGCTCTCGAGGTCGGGTGCACTCGGGAAGACCGCGGCCGCGGCGGCGCTCTACGTTGCCGCGGAGGGTAAGGAGTACAGGCTCCGCCAGGAGTGGGAACTCGCGCTCAGGCGCGCCGGGATAAGGATGCCCCTCTACGATTTATTGGACTGCGCCAAGAAGAAGACGCGCCTCTTCAAGCCGAACGGCGCCAGCGCTGGCTGCCAGGTTTGCCTGCTGCGCCTCCAGAACGGCGCCAGGGCCAGAGAGGTCGAGAAGATCGTTGCCAGGCTCGGGGAGATCCTCGGGCTGAGGGAAGGGCAGATCAGGCACGCCGTCAGGTTCCTCGGGGAGGCCGTAAACGCGGGGAGGCTCCCGTCCACGCCACTAATAACGGCGCTGGCGTCCCTGACCGCCCTCGACTTCATCAGGGTCACGGACCCAGAGGTGAAGAAGCGCCTCGCGGACGCGGGCGTGAGGATAGGGCACAAGAGGCCGACGGACATACGCGCCAAGTGGGTGGAGCGGGCCGCGCTCGAACTGAAGGACGGCTTTATAAAGAACTACGGGCTCGGCTGGGTGCGCGGCGAAGCTTATTAGCCAAGGTGGGGGCAGTGGAAAGCGCTAAGGCGGACAACGGGAAGGCGAAGGATAAGGATAATGGTAATGGTAAGGGCAAGGGCGATGGTAAGAATAAGGGCAGGTCGATAAGCCAAGCCGAGCTCTACGAGGCAGGTTTGCTGGGGATCGCGCAGGAGCGCCAGGGCAAGGACGGCGAGCCAGAGGTCTATGTCACCGTGTACGGGTCGGAGTACCTGGTCAAGAGGGCGCCGAAGGCGAAGGCGAACGGGAACGGCGACGCCAGGGAAGACCCTAGGAAGTACTTCTCCGAAGACCTGCTCATGGAGGCGGGTTATGGAGGTCCTGATCTCCACAGGCGTGACTTCGGCCTGCCCCATGCCTAGCAAAATAACAATGAAAAAAGTGGAAATAAAAACGTTCGCCCTCATCCCACAGCTGGAGCACGGGATTTCCCGCTTACAATGTTAAAAGCTATCATTCCAGCTTAGGTCACTTGATTTCATTTTTTAACATCTCTTCGATCTGACGCGGCCAATCACAGATTATCCCAAACAAGTCCTTTATTGTATCTGTTATCCCTCTTGATTCTAACCCTTTTTTTCTGACAGGAGAAAAGTGATGGTCGGTTGACGTTATATAGAAAGCTAATTTTTTCCCTTCCATCTGCTTGTAGACATTAAATAAATAGATTGCCTCAGCCAGTATGATTTTGTCTGTAGTCTCTGCTGGTTTTCTTAATAGGTTAGTAAGTTGTGAGTTTATGATCTCATCCTGCGTTTTATAGATGTCGAAGGCTAATTTTTTATAGCCTCTTGGGGCTGCTTCGGTTAGTAGGGTCGCAGGTTTTGGAAGATTTTGTGCCTTATCTTTTAAGTTTTCATACATTTCCGTTACCTTGACAAAATTTTTTGAAACTTCAAGGGGATCGACAGGTTCGCGCAGCATATATGATAGGATTTCTCTCAATCTGTTTTCGCAGTAATCTAGGATTATAGATAGCATTTCGAAATCTAAGGATCTCTCAACCGTTCTCTGTAATTCCTGTTTAACAGCGTTCTGAAGCACGCGATATGCCTGCTCCTCAATTGTGGCAGTCACTATTCCTATGCGTTTAGTGAGGTGCTTCTTCACAAATCCGATTAAGCTCATTGACTGATCGAAGAAAGGGTGTTTTATCCTGAGTGAGAGTTCCTTCGAGACCATGAATGTTGAGGCCGCTATCAAGACACTCGTATCAAATAGAACTTTATGCTTCAATCAACATCACTTGAAGGGTCTCCGCAAATCGGCTGAAGTGTTTTTTAAACTTTTCTTTATCTATTTTTGCAATCTCCTCTTCAGGTGATGGCATCATTGAAACTCTGTGCGCTATATTCCTTAACAACCTCAGCCTGTTTGATATAAATGATAATACTTCAGGGGTAATCGGCCGATCTCTCAGCGATAAAGTGGCTTCATATAATTCACTCAGTATAGGGACAATCTCTATGGAATCGGATATTATATGGGGATTCTCTTTATTTTTTCTGGCCGTGATAAAGCGGTCCCTCATCTTTTCCAACACAAGGCGAGAATTTCTTGTTGAGTGATACAGCAGAAAGGAGGTATCAATGGGCAAATTTCTATTCTCAATCCAGAATAGTTCTGTTTCTTTACAATCTTTTATAAGATCATCTAAGATTTCAAGTACGGATATATCTACTACTTTAAGTTGCTCCATCCTCTCCAACTTCTCAATTAAAGCTACGAAATTACCCTTTTTTTCCAAGACACTTCCCCGCTAGATTTGAGGCGTTCTTTATTGTAAATCCGCAAATATTTAAACGAGGTTTTAATTATTTAACCATTATGGTCTTATGGGGGGCTTGTTTTTAATTTTTATGTGTTGATGTTTTAGCGAGTTTTATGTCTTTGGGGGTGCGCTGAGGTGTTGAGGGGCGTTAGGTGGGCGTCAGAAGCCTCATCAAGCTGCTCGACATGATTGTGGCGAGTTTTATGAGCATGTTAGGTGCAGGCGTGGTGAACAGAAGGGGCCTTTGTTGCGGCGGCTAAGATGTTGAAGTTCGTCTGGTTTATGTTGATCCGTAGGGAGCCTTACCGGTCGAGGGATTCAAAGCTTGGGGAAAAGATTAAAAGGCTTTCGCGGTATTAGGCTGGTGGCTTATTAAACACTTTCTATGGTGGAATAGAGCCTAAAAGGGCAGCGAACACAAAACCGATGAAGCCTAACATAAAGGAAGAGCTGGAAGCTCCCGGCTTAAGCCGTGGAGAAGCTCACCAAATCTATTTAGAATAGAGTTAAATAGACCTGAAAGCGGATGAGTAGTCTTGGTTTATGATGCTGTAGAGCGGCATTTGGCTGTTGAGAAGCTTGTTACTTGTGTCTCAAGTGAGGGTATGGAGCGTAAGTATTATCGGTTTAGGCGTGCCCGATGGTATGGTGGGATAGTTACTGCGGACTGTGTTGGTTGCGGCTTGCTGTGCAGGTTTTGTTGGGTTTCTGATGAAGCTCTTCATCATCCCGTTGAGGCTGGGAGGTTTTACAGCGCCGAAACCGTTGCGAAAATCATGGTGCAGATAGCCAGAAAGTATGGTTTGAGGCAACTTCGCCTAAGCGGGGGTGAACCCACCCTTGGAAAGGAACACTTGCTTGGGCTTCTTGAATTGTTAAGGGGAAGAGGCTACATATTTATTTTGGAAACGAATGGGATACCTTTAGCCTATGACGAAGGCTATGCCTCTCAGCTTTCGAGATACGATTTTGTCCACGTAAGGGTTTCTCTAAAAGGCTGCAGTGAAGATGAATTTGCAACCCTGACCGGCGCCAAGCCCGAAAACTTCAAACTCCAATTGAACGCTTTAGAGAGACTGGTTGAACACAAAGTGAGTTGCCACCCGTCTGTGATGGCTTCCTTTTCCACGAGGGAAAGCCTGCAAAAACTTGCTGAAAGGCTTGCTGGGATAGACAGCAAGCTGGCGGAGGATTTAGAAGTTGAAGAACTCATTCTGTATCCACATGTAGAAAAGGAGATCCGGAAATACAGACTCAAGTACTACGTGGGGCACCCTCCCAACAAGGTCCCGCCGGAGCAAATATGATTTTAGTTTTTCGGGGCGAAGCATATGTGGCTTAAACGCAAAGCAGACCAATCCCACCACGCTACGCAGAATACGTCACGGAGCTGGTGGGAATGGCTGAACTAGTAATAGCCTAAAATATTTTCTGGTCAACATTCAGAAGCCAATCACACAAATCACTAAAGCTTCGCTGCGGCTCTTCCCGTTCTTCTTGCTTCCATCTCAGGTAACCGCTTGATGCTATAATGCGGTCCTGGGTAATCGCAAGGATGCCTAATACTTCAAACTCACCCTGAACCGATGAAAGATTTCCTATACCGCGCATGACAACATTGATCATTTTGGTCTTCTGCGTTTTTGAGTTCGAAGCAGTTTTGCCCGAAATCTTCTTTCCAAGCGAAACCACTTGTATAGAGCAAAACGCTTTCCAGCGGAGACCGAGACCTCCGTAACCCGCCTCCCATACTTGGTCTGCGGGAACGGTCTCGCCGAAGGAGGTCTCCGCTGTGGGGATCGAGTCTGGTCGGAGAAGCAGGAAGCCCACGGGCTTAATCCGTGGGCAGCTCACATCCTGTTCACTTTAACCAGTCTTCTCATCACAAATCCCAATAATGGACTTCAACTCATCTTCAAATGTTTCAATATTATTTCTCATGAGTCTTTAGGCCAGTTCTGAAATTTGTTATTGCGAAAAAGTTTATGTTTGATATAGGTTTGGTGCGTTAATTTTATATGCGGACTTTAAGTTACCCTATTTCGATGAAATGAAATGTCCCAAACACCTAGGCTACCAGAACCGAGGGCAGCCCAAGAGATAAGAGAGATCTTTGAAAGGCATAGAGAAAGAACAAGCAATATTACTCCAGTAATTAGTATTGCTGAGAGTCTTATGGAACATTTCAATACTTTTACAAGACGAGAAATCGATGATATCCGCAGACAACTAGAAATTCTCGAACCTTGGTTTCCAGTGTCAGATGAAGAAAAAGAATTAAAGGGTCTTGAAGAGCGATTCGAAACACTTAGAGTTAAGCTTGAGTTGTTGCTTACCAATGCAAAGCAAGGCAAAATAACAAGTCTAGAGGATCTTGACCTTAGCACAATAATGGATGTCTTCAAAATGATAGATGACGTAGAAAAATTATGGAACAAGGTCCAAAGATGGAGCCACTCTCTTCTAAGACAAGCTGAATTGTTCAGACAATGGCTACAAGAAATGCTTCCTAGACAGGAATGATAACTTTATTGAATTAGCTTTGGAAACTGATAAAGATACAAAATGATAAAAAAGAACCCAGAGAGGCACTTATTTTAACCTCTTCGGCTTTTTACTTTTAAAGAGCTATTTGGGGGTTTCATTTGTGCTTAGTGATGGTTTTGTTGCAGAATTGCTGGTATGGGCAGTATTGGCATTCCCAATCAGGCCCTCTTGGAGACTTCTCTCCTTTAATTAGTTCTGCAACCTCTTTATCCGTTAAGGGTTTTCCTATGATGAAGGATTTTATTCCTTCTGGGCTCAGGACCGGGCTTTATCCCCTTTACTTCGCCCTCGCGCCCGCCCCAACGATCTTTAAAGTCTCCCTCACGGCGCCCTCCGCGTGCCTGGCCACGTGGGGCTTCATCTTCTTCAAGTGCTCCGTTAACTCCCTGACCGATCCCTCCCCCTCGAGAGACCACACCTCCGCCAAGTCTGCCGCGGTGGCGGCAGCCTCGAGCCACTCCTCGTCCCTCCCAGGCGCGGAGACGAAGGAGAGGAACTCCTCCCTCCTGAACGCCCCCGGCAGGTTTACAGGGCCCTCAGCCGGCGGGGCGGCCGCGAGGGAGTAATAATCTCTGGCGAGGTCCGGCGAGTAGGGGCCGTGTATGTACAGGCTGAAGCTGTAGCCCATGTCCAGCCCGAAGTACCTCGCCAAGAACACGAGTTTTTGGAGCTTCAGGCGGCTCAGGAAGCCCCTCTCGTCCTCCCTCATCAGGTCCTCCCTGCGGATCAGCCCGTGCCTTTCGAGGAATGAGATGAAGGAGGGGAGCAGGGCGGACTTAAGGAGGGACATTTAGGGCACCCTTTTCCATTTTTTCCAAATGGTTTTGCATAATATTTTCGTCTATATATTAAGTATATGTCAAAGCATAATATAAAATTATATTAAATAATATCATGAGCGGAAAATCCCACACGCTTTAGCCCTCTTTAGGTACCATGAACCTCCTGCGAATCTCTCCTAACATCTGCGGGCGCCTGAGGACTTGGGTTTGGCACGGCAGCCAGATAGGCACTCCCTTCCTCCCTTCCTCTTTCTTCCCCTCCTCCGCGCACTTGCCTTTGTAGGCCTTTAAAAAATCCCCGCGCGAATAAGAGGCGAGGCAGCTAAATATGGGATTGGTCCTTCAAGAGGACGCTTACGGTTATGGGCGCACCAATGCCAGGCAGCGCGCCCCACACCCACACCTACACCCACACCTACACCTACGCCCGCGCCCCAGCACCGCCGCGTTCAAGGCGAGGCTCGTGGACGCCGGGATGGATCCCGAGGGGAACGTCGTCATAACCGTCAGGAGGGCGAAGGGCGCGGAGGAGATCGTTAGGGTGCTCCAAAGGATGAGGGGGCGCGAGTACGTGGTCAAGGTGTTGGGCGACTTGCCGTGACTCGCCGTGGGATGGTTTATAAACCATGGGGAATAAAGATGAAGGTGAAGATGAATATAGAGAGATGAAGGTGAGGGTTGAACATGGCGAAGTGCAAGAAGTGCGGGACCGAGGTAGCAAGCCCGGAGAAGACGTGGACACTCGCCCCAAAGGGAAGGAAGCCCATGAACGTGGGCCTCTTCAAGTGCCCCAACTGCGGCGGACACTTCAGGGCCGCCATCTAGCCGGGGGAGGCGCCCCGCTCAAACCAAACTTCCCTTTTTTTCTTCCTTCTTCCTTCTTTTTTCTTCATTTCTCTTTCCTTTCTTCTTTCCTTCCTCTTCCCTTTCCTCTTCCTTTTTCCTTTCCTTTCTTCTCTCCCTTTCCCCATTTTTTCTTCCTTTATAAATCCCTTTAATTGAAGTAATGCGAGGGCATATGGCTCCAAATAAAAATAAAAGCAGTGAAGGAGGAAGTAAGAGCGACCGAAGCACCTACGCCAGGGGTCTTGGACTGATGAGGAAGGCGCTTGTTGTATTACTCATTTTAGCCGTCGCGGCGCCGGTGGCATACGCGGCCGCCCTCTCGCCGTGGGCGATGCTCGACAGGCTGGGCTCCATCACGCCAGTGATCCAGACGCACGAGGCGGTGGACCTGGGGACATATACGTATGAGCAAACATTGCCTCCTCCCAATAGTAGCAAACCCAACATTTTCCTCCCGCTCCCGCAGAACGTGAGCATGGCTTCCATCAGGGCGGATGTGAGCAAGACTTTGAGTCCCCCGAGCCCAGCTGGGACGGACTCGCTAACAGTTGGGTTATGGGTCGCGGACGAGAAGGGAAAGATTATCGCCTTGCTCATCGCATCTATACGTGAGGTTGAATATGCAAATAAAGGTCAGATATTCGTGGACCCATGGAGGAATACTCCTTCCATAACATGTACATCCACGCGCCTCTACCCACAGATAAAGGACCAGATCAAGAACGGTGGGTACGTCTCCGTCACGTTCACGCCAGAGGACTTCGAGCCGGGGTTGGAGCTCCTCGGCAAGTCGGCGGGCGGGCTCACCGCCGTTGGGATATGTCCATACAGTCTCACGCACCTCTACACCGTGCCCTGCACGACCATATCCGTGAAGTGCACCGGAATATACTCGATGACGAAGATGATGGTGGAGTCCGCCGAGATTAACGGGGTGAAGTATGAGGCGAACGGCGGCGCGATCATACTCGACGGCCCAGTGAGCGGCGAGGTGAAGCTCAACCTCTACGGGCGCCTCATCTTCATCCCCCTGTACAGAACCGTTACCTTGCACCTATGAAGGGATACGTAGCGCCCGAGGACGAGGTGGCGGACGCGCTCATACTCAAGGCGGCTGCGACCCCGCACATCGACGAGGATAGCAGCTACGTGATGGAGGTCTATGCTTCCCAGGTGAAGACGGACCTGCTGACGAGGCCGCCGGAGGAGATCGGGAGGGAGTACGAGATGATGACCGGCGTGAGGGTCCCCGACCCAGAGGCTGTCGGGAAGAGGATACAGTCAAGGATAAAGTCGCTGATGGAGGAGACCAAGGACGACCCGCACCTCCAACCATCGGCTTTTTTATTTATAAATTGATTTTAGAAATATATATTGAGATGCATAAAAATGCCCAACAACGACAACGACAATGAGAAAAACCCCTTTTGGGAGGAAGCACTGATGAATGATCGACCGGAGGTAAAGCCCTTCGGCCCCGATTCCGCCAACGCCGATGTTGGCGTTAAACCCCCCGCTGACATCAAGTCCTTCGCCGACCTAACCCTCCGCCCCATGGACATATTGAATAACAGGGCAGGCGTCCTGATGTGTAAATCAACCCTTCACGCCCTCAAAAAGACCATATTGGACATCCTCGGACCTGCCGGCGCGGAACTGATCCGCTACGCCGGCTCCCAGTGCGGCGCCGGGCAGTGCCACACCCTCTTGGCCGCCTACGGCCCCTCGAATAAATCACGAGTCCTCGAGCTCTACTGCGGGCTCTTGTACGAATGGGGGTGGGGGGACGTGTGGGTACACTTCGACTTCAAGGGCGGCGAAGACCAGGCCACCATAAAAAGGGCCGGCAGCCAGGGGGGCTCGACCCGAGACCGAGACCAAGACCAAGATGAAGATGAAGACCGAGCCCCGCTCGCCCTCAGGGCACTGAGCTCCATCTCGATCCGCGACTCCTTCGAAGCCCGCCTCTCAACCGGGCCGGGCGCATCCGAACCTTCCTGCCACCTCTTAGGCGGCATGCTGGAGGGCTTCATCTCGGCCCTCTTCGGCAAGAAGGTCCGCCTCAAGGAGGTCGAGTGCGCCTCCCTCGGGACCGGAAGGTGCCTGTTCGTCCCCGTGAAATAGTTTTTGGCACACCGATAAGCCCGCACGTGGAAACAGGTGATCGCCATGGGCGAGAATGGGAACGGAAACAGAAAAGGAAACAAAAAGGAAACGGAAGCCGAAACCGAAGAGGGAAGGAAGGCGGAGACGCCTCCTAAAGGAGAAGATCTTGGTAGCCCTCGACTCACTCCAGGGCAGGGCGCACTTCGAGGAGGTATGCGGGGCGCTCGGAGGCTGCAGCGCCGCCGCGGTGAGGAAGGCCCTCTCCAGCCTGGAATCGGAAAGGAAAGTCATTTCCTTCCCCTAGCTCCCGTCGGGGGAGGGGCGCCCGAAGAACATCCACGTAAAGGCCGACTTAGAAAAGATAATAGTCACCTATACCAAGTCCGAGATCGAGGAGCTGAGGGAAAGGCGGGAGCGGGAAGCCCTCCTGATGGAAATATTGCCACCCTCGGAGGGTCAGTAGTACGCGAACAAGCGCACTATAACCATAATTTTTTCATAAAATACCATCAAGGGACTTCCCGAGAATGGGAAATGATGATCGCTCAAATGAACGCCCCGAAGCGCCCGGTCGAGTAGTGGAGGGCCCGTCCCTTACATCACTCTAACGGGCGGCGAAGATTAGTTACTCCTGCATTTTCGCCCCGCCCTCTCCCTCCCCTCCGCCGCTTTCCCCCTTTAAAAATCCATCAGAATAAAAGATCTCAGAGGGAAAGTGGTAATGATCAGCGACCAAAACCGACACCAAGAGGTACGTTCAGCCCGCACCCGCCGCTCCAGGGCGCAGGACACCTACGACCTGGAGGTCACGTATTACGAGAACCCCTCCAACAGGAAGTGCTACAAGGCCGTGAACGAGAAGAACGCGCCCGCCAACATCATATTGGACGCCCTCTTCGACATCCTGGAGCGGGCGGAGAAGGGTCAGATCGTCATAAGGAGCATCATGCTGTACAACCCGAACGAGCCCATGGGGTGGTAGGAGTTGCGCTCGGTACAGACGCTGTGGTTCGAGAGCCTCTCGCCCCTCGACCCCCCGTTCATCAGCACCGCCCTAACGATCAGACAGGCCGTGATCGTCGGGGCCGGCGCCTTCGCCTCATACGCGATCTACAGGGGGCTGTCCGGGGTCAAGTTCATCGACCCCTTCGTGGCGCTCGGGGTGGCTTTAGTGTCGCTCGTGGTCTCGGCGCTGACAGCGGCCAGGGCTGAGGAGCTCTTCGGCGTGAGGCCGCACGTCCAGTTCTCCGGGGCGAAGGGCTACCACGTCATACTCCCGCTCGAGCCGGTCAGGCTTGAGAGCGTTGACGCCGCCAGGGCCGCGCTCAAATTAGTGCAGAACTACCTCTCCAATGGGCTCTGCGACAGGCACGTCGCGGGCGACGCGGTCAGGATATTCAGGATACCGAACACCATAAACACGAAGGGGGCGGGGAACGAGTACGGCGGGCGCGTCTTTATCGTCCAAAAGTGGGACGGGAGGAGGGCGGACCTCTCCAGGGCAAAGTCCATACCCAAGGACTTCGTGAAGGAAGCGCGGAAGGAGATGAAGGGGAGGCTGGAGTACGAGTCCCCGACCCTTAGGTACTACGTGAGGAAGCTCATGGAGTACGGGGAGGCAACGCGCTGGCTCCCGCACAGGGCGAGGCACATAATCGTCTGCGAGATGGTCGCGAGGGGGAGGTCGGACAGGGAGATACACGCCTTCTTCAGGCACCTGGACGACTACAGCGAGGAGAAGACGCAGTACCAGATCGACCACGCCAGGAAGCTCCAATACAGGTACTCGGACGCAGCCATTGAAGAGGAGTATAAGAGGCTTGTGGGGGCGTGGTGGGGGCAATGAATACAGGAGATCAGTTCTACGATTCGAGGGACGTCCGCTTTTTAAGGCGTAGGGGGAAGCTCGAGATCTACCTCGATGTACTCTTATCCATCCACAAGCTGAGTGGAGGGGGAGAGGGTTGGGCAAAGAGCACGAGAGTTATGTATATGGCCAACCTCAACCCCAAGAGCCTTAAGGAGAAGCTTCAGGAGCTCTCCTACCTCGACATGGTAGTCTGGAACGAGCACGGGCTGAGGCTCACAGAGAAGGGCCGCTCATTTCTGAAGGAGCTGCAGGGTCTCTTCGAGAGGTACGACGCTCTGGCTGCGCGGCTGAGAAGGGCATACCAGTGATACATACCAGTGATACATATCAATCGTACATATTTTTGATTCATAGGTCTTTTAAAAAAGCCGCACTGACTGAATCATGCGGAAATACAGAAAAAAAGAGGGAGGGAAAATGCGGAGAATAAATAGAAGGGGAATTGTAGGCATCGAGGCCGCCATTGTGCTCATAGCCTTCGTCATTGTCGCCGCTGCCTTTTCCTTCATGGTCGTAAATATGGGTCTGACCTCAACGGAGCGGAGCAAGGAAGCTATAGCGCAGGGGCTCAAGGAGTCGAGCTGCCCGCTGATCCTCGACGGGACCCTACTGTTGAAATCCGGCAACACCGCTGATAATGTCACGACGATAATCATACCGTTGAAGACTCTAGGCGTCAAGTACGTGCCGATGTGGACTAACGAGACCGTCGTTAGCCTCAAAATAGGGACAGATGTGGCATTAGCCAACATTTACGCGGGCATAAACCATTCAATCAACCCAACAACGATGACGTTTGATAGTATAATCCAAAACTTGACTAGCGGTGGAGGGCACCTGTACACCTGGCTACAGGGCTATGGTCTCACTACCACAAACGGCACAGGAGCGGTTCTAGTCATCGCGAACGACAACGGAGACAACTCCCTTGACTTCTTCGAGAAGGGCTACTTAATCATCTGCTTGGCCACAGGCAATCATACAGCCGAACCAAGGGACAACATCCTCATAGAGATCAGGCCTGAGAAGACCGCCCCTCTGACCATATCGTTCACAATCCCCGAGGCAATACCGGCTAACTCCTACGTCACCGTCGAGTAGCCCGGAGGGACAGAACGTGCGGTACCACAGGGCCTCCAGGAGCCGCAAGGGGACTATAGGCGTTGAGACTGCCATCATAATGATAGCCTTCGTCGTCGTTGCGTCGGCGGTTGCATACGTGGTCATAAACATGGGCTTCTACGCCGCCCAGAAATCCAAGGAAACCATTGGGCGGGGCGTCGACTCCGCTTCGAGCTCCTTGGAGCTCGACGGCTCGGTGATAGGCAAGGTCGACAGTTCAGGCTCATGCGTGGAATACCTGATCATACCGGTCAAGCTCTCGGTTGGCAAGTCACAGGTAGACCTAGCCAACGATACGATGATGGTCACGGTCCTCTCCAGTAGCTTCACCATCGCGGACATATACGAAGGGGTCCTGGACGAGGTTACTGCTCTAAACGTGACAGATCCTTCGATAGAAGACGTCATCGACTACATGGCTAGCAATTATACTGGTAAGGACGTATCACTCTCCGTAATCTACAACGACGACGATGACGCCGTCCTGGAGCTCAACGAGAAGGCATTCATAATCATCCAGCTGGACTCGACTTCACACCAATTGGGACCTTACGACCAAGCGAAGACTGAGATAAAGATCGGGACCGGCGCGGCGTTGACGGTCGTTCGCCAGATGCCTCCAGGGTTTTTGGCAGACGAGTACTTAGATCTTGGCTAAAATGCCCCCCTTTTTTTATGATGTATGTTAGATGGTTAAAGGTGGTCCCACATGGCCAGTGAGAGTGATAGGCTCGGCAGAATCGAGGAAGAGGTCGACGGGCTGAAGCAGGACCTCAAGAAGACCACTGAGGGCCTCAACCAGGCCGTTGAAGAACTAAAAAAGGCCATTATTGATATCAGGTCTACCGTGAGCGAGATAGAGAACCCCTTCAATCTCCTCAGAGTCATCTCGAACGAAGAGGACCTTCAGCGCGCACGGAGGCTGACGGAGCAGCAACAGCAGGCGCAACTTACTACGAGTCCCACGGGGGAAGCGGGCGCGAAGCCCAAGCCTGAGTCCGAATCTGAATCTGAATTCGAGTCCAAGAAACGCGTCGAGGCTGCAAAACAAATCATCGGGGCCATGCCTGTAGGGTTCGAGACGGGCTTCTCGGTTATAAAGTGGGTCTGGGCACTTCTGGACGCCGGCTTTGAGAGGGAAGATGTGCTAAACCTCTCGAGGTACTGCGAGAGCGTCGGCTACCTTCCCCCCAGATCCAGTGAGTATGTTGGCTACGTGGTGGACGCCATGAGCAAGGCCAGGCTCGGCGGCCTGACGTTAGAGGAGTTCCTGCTCGTCATATACGGGGCGACGAAGGCGTCCGGGCTGAAGCTCGAGATGAAGGAGCTCGAGGAGGTGGCGTTCACGCTCCTCAGGAAGATCCTAAAGAAGATAGGCACGGGCTACGAGGTGAGGCAGCCTTGAGCGCATCTACCGTGAGCGAGACGATCCTGGTGCTCGCATCGATAATCCTGGCAAGCGGCCTCGCGGCGTATGGGACATACATGGCTGGGACCCTGAAGAGCGACATCTCCCAGACCATGAGCGACGTGAGGAGGGCCTCGGACCTAAGGGTCGAGGTCGTATACGCGTCTGTCAATGGGAGTACTTTTGTAATATACGCAAAGAATATCGGCCACCTCCCCATAACGGACTACACGCTCATTGACGTCTACGTGGGGCCTTACAGGTCGGCCCGCCTCTACACCTACGAGTCATCATCGCCCCCCTCCACCGGCCACTTCACAATAAGCGACGTCGATGGGGACGGCCTCTGGGAGCCCCAGGAGACTGCCGAGATAACTGTTTGCCCCGCCAGTATACCATCGGCCTCAGTATACGAGGTACTCGTCAAGCCGTCTGGCGGCACGGGGAGCCATTACTTATTCCCATCGCCTCCCTAGGGATGGTCGGTATGCATGTGCACAAGAATAGACCCAGCAGCGCCGCGCGCAGGAAGGGATTCAGCAGCGTCATAGGA
Organism: Methanosuratincolales archaeon; assembly: GCA_014361445.1. GTDB lineage: Archaea > Thermoproteota > Methanomethylicia > Methanomethylicales > Methanomethylicaceae > WYZ-LMO10. The sequence goes on from JACIVQ010000005.1 coordinate 40,760, forward strand.
GGGGCAATAATCCTCATCAGCCTCATTTCCATAATGGGGGCCACCTTTCTTTCTCTTTCCTTCCTCTCGAAGGAGAGCGTGGAGGCGATGAGGCAGACCCTCCAGGTCGAGAAGGTGAGGGTGGAGACCTCACTCGAGCTAAGCGTGATAAGCATCGAGAACGCCTCACTCACTGCGCTCGTCAGGAACAAGGGCTCGACGACAGTCTTCCTGGAGCCGGGTTGGAACGACGTGATAGTCTCCTACCAGGCCTACGACGGCTGGAGGACCTGCCTGGCGAATTTCAATGCCAGCGTGAGGGTCTCGGGCTCCGAGGTCTTCTTCCAGAGCGACCATAACTTCATAAACCCGGGCGAGGAGGCGGTCTTGGACGTTTGGCTGCCTGAAGGCGCTCCGGAGATCCTGAACGGCTCAGTGGTCAGAGTCGTCTTTGCATCCCACTATGGCGTCTCGGCCGTTGGGGAGGGTCTCAGTCCATGAGGATCATCAGGCTGGGCATCAGGGAGCTCGACGAGGACCTGGGCGGAGGGGTGCCCCACCCAAGCCTGATATCCATAGAGGGAGGGTATGGGTCCGGGAAGACCATCTTCACACAGCAGATACTCTACTCCATGCTGAGGGAGGGGATGAGGGCATGCGTGGTCACAGGGGAGGCGACCGCAAAGGAGTACCTTGAGATGATGCGGTCGGTAAGGCTAGACGCTACGAGCCACTTCCTCGCAGGGAGGCTTGCCATATACCCGCTCCACGTCAAGGGAGGGCAGTGGGACAGCTTCCTCTCGGCGCTCTTCCTCCGCGTCTTGTGGGGTTTCCTCGAGCTCCAGAGGGAGAAGTTCGACTGCGTTGCCATAGACAGCCTCAGCGCCATCTCGATGGACACCCCCCGCCACGAGTTCCTCACATTCATAACGAGGATAAAGAACATCGTCTCGGACGGGAAGACGGTCATCGTCACGTTCCACCCGAGGAGCCTCGCGGATGAGAACGTCATGAGGCTCAAATCGGCCAGCGACGTCTACCTAAAGCTGCTCAACACGAAGTTCGCCAACACGCCTGTTAAAGTCCTCGAGATCGTAAAGCTGTGGGGCTCGGGCGGACGGAAGAGCTCGATAATGCTCGAGATCCACCCTGCGGTGGGGCTGAGGGTGATGCCGCTAGGAGGCATCAAGCTTTGATTTTTCATTGCATTTTTCATTGCATTTTTCATTGCTCATCCTACCTCCAAGGTTATAGGTTGATGCTACTAGGGGGCACCAAGCATTGAAGATTCCTCTGAAGATCCCGAGGCTCAGCTTGAACCTGCGGAAGAAGCACGCCGAGGTCTCCGAGGTCGCCCTCCTCGAGATGGGGAAGCCCAAGACCCTCGAGGAGGCCCTCAGCCGGTGCCCATACCTGCAGGAGTACCTGGAGCGCATCGGGAGGAGGCCCGCGTACGTAGAGGAGCTCAGCTACAATACCAACCCCGGGGAGAGGGCCGACATAATCTACCCAGTGGGCGAGGGGATTTTCGTCCACGTCGAGACCGGTGGGGAGGTGGGGCACTACAACGTGATCGAGCCCCCAAAGCAGAGCCCCCAAGTGATAGAGGAGGTCGAGTCGGCCGTAGCGCTAATGATCACTAACAGTAACAGTAAGAATGAGAAGGGTAAGGAGAAGGAAAAGAAGGACGAGAAGGAGAAAGATGAGAAGAAGGAGAGGGCAGAGGTCCTGACCAGCCTCTTCAAGGAGGCCATGAAGAAGGGGAGGCTGAACGTCAAGGGCAACCCGGGCTGGGTCCTCTACCACTTCCTGAGGGAGAAGGTCGGCCACGGGTTCTTGGATCCCTTCCTCCTCGACGACTACCTTGAGGACATAAGCATACCCGGAGGGGGGAGGGTATTCGTCTACCACAAGCTCTTCGGCTACCTCGAGACCAACGTCCAGGTCGAGCGGGCGGAGGTCGACAGGCTCCTGAGGAGCATAGCCGAGCGGTACGGGAAGATCCTGAGTTTCTCGAACCCAATCGTGGACATCCACCTCCCGGACGGGTCAAGGTTCAACATCGTCTTCGGCGAGGACATAAGCCTGAAGGGAAGCAACTTCACCATCAGGAAGTTCAGCAAGGAGCCCATCTCCGTGGCCCACCTCATCAAATGGGGGACCCTCTCCCCCGAGATGGCGGCCTACCTTTGGATGCTACTCGAGACGGGCGTCTCGTGCTTCGTCTGCGGCGAGACCGCGTCGGGCAAGACGACGACCCTGAACGCCCTGACCGCGTTTATAAAGCCCAACGCTAAGGTCGTAAGCATAGAGGAGACGCCCGAGGTCAACATACCCCACAAGAACTGGGTGAGGGAGGTCACCAGGCTCCACAGCGGGAGCCCGGTCACGATGTTCGACCTCGTCAAGGCAGCCCTGAGGCAGAGGCCGGACTACATAATCATAGGCGAGATACGCGGGGAAGAGGGGCGCATAGCCTTCCAGGCGATAGAGACCGGCCACCCCGTAATCTCGACGATGCATGCCGGGAACCTGGGCCAGCTCTTCCAGAGGCTCACCTCCGACCCGATAAACGTCCCAAAGAGCCACGTGGACAGCCTGAACCTCGCGATCTTCCAAGCGAGGGTGGAGAGGAACCACAAGTTCATAAGGCGCGTGACTTCGGTGAACGAGATCATAGGGTTCGACAGCGACCTCGGGCAGCTGAACTTCATGCCGTCCTTCACTTATGACTTCGATGCCGACGAGCACAGGTTCACCGGGTCGAGCTTCTTGGTGGAGGCAAAGGTCCTCCCGCTCAGGGGGCTGGGGATCGGCGACCTGGACAGGCTCTACGAAGAGATGAGGATGAGGGCCGGGATATTAAAATGGCTCGCGGAGAACGACCCTAAATATGCCAGCGTCTGGAAGACCGTGATATCCGTGGACAACTACGGGGTAGAGTGGGCATACAGCAGGATCGAGAAGGGGCTCAAGCCATGGGGTGAAGAGGAAGAGTAAGACTCAGCTACCCCGCAACTGAATCCAAGAGCCTCCTTGGGTGACCTTGATGAAAAATGATGTGAAATCAGGATCAACGCGACCCTCCATGAAACGGGGAGCGAGACTAGCGCAGCTCTCCCTTGCGACCCTCTGCGCCGTCGCCACCGTCCTCTTTATACGAGGGGAGACCATCCTAGCAGGTACCCTCCTCTTCGGAGCGTCCATGCCTGCCCTTTACATACTCATCGTCTATATGAAGAGCCCCAAGGCGAAGCTCGACATGCGGCTCGTCATGAGTATAATACACATGTACGCGGTGAGCCTCGGGGAGGCGGGGCCGGACGAGCTCATCGGAGTCGTGGTCAGGTCCCCGGAGTACGGCTTCTATAGCAAGATCTTCAACTCTGTGAGGAGGCTCGCGAAGGACTTTGGCTACGGGTTCAGTAAGGCCATACTCTACGTCTCGAAGACGGTCAAGCCCCCGCTCAAGGACATCCTGATCCGCTTCTCAGAGATCTTCTCGAGTGCAAGGCCCAGGGAGTTCTTGGAGCTCGAGCTCTCGACAATCATGGAGGAGTACTCCGGCCTCTATTCCAGGATGATAGAGTCGATGAAGCTCCTCGGAGGGATGTTCTCAACGTTCCAGAGCGTCTCGATCTTCGTGGTCCTAACGGTCGCGATCCTAATGATATTCATTACCGATGAGAGGGTTGTTACCGCCGCTTACCTGATAGCCATCGCATCGGTTATCATCATGTTCTTGGCATTCCGGATGATCTCAATGAAGGAGCCGCTCGTGTACGTGGGGGAGAACCCGTCCAGGCCGTACAGGCTTTTCAGGCTGGCCTTCTTCATAGCCCTCGCCCTCATGCCAATATCAGTTGCAGCGGCATTCCTCTTGGGCATCCCCTACGGGCTGATGGCTGCAGGGGCCGCCGTCCTCCTCCCAGGGGCGCTTGCCTACAAACTCGAGGCGCACGTTACATCATTGGACGAGAACTACCCGACCTTCCTGAAGGCCCTCGGCGAGAACCTCGCTTCTACCTCGGATCTCAGGTCTGCCCTCAACTACGTCCTCTACATGGAGCTGGGCCCCCTCAAGGAGCTCGCCCTGAGGGCCTCGGCGAGGCTCGGCGTGGGCGTGAGCGGCGAGGCAACCTTCACCCTCCTCGCCTCGGAGGCATCGTCATACAAGATCCACATGTTCAATAAGATCTTCTTGGACGCGTTCAAGAGCGGGAGCAATACCGTAGAGGTCGGGAAGACGCTTGGTAACAGCCTGATAAGGTTCCTAGAGTTCAGGAAGAGGCGGATGGCGGTCGCGAAGAGCTTTGAAGGGGTAGTGATGATCCTCCAGCCCATAACGGTTGCCCTGCTCATCATCCTGGGCAACCTCTGCCGGGTCTTCGCCTCCATGTTCGTTTCGCTCCCTTACTTCGAATTCGGGACCGTCCCCCTGAACATAATAAACACGGGGAACGTCGTGTTCATACTGTTGATAACCATCCTTAACTCGCTCGCGATAATGGAGGCCAGGGGAGGGTTCTGGGGGTCCAGCCTGCTCTACGCGGGGCTCCTCTTCCTCGTCAGCGGGGGCGTCTGGATAGGGGCCGAGTACCTCGTCGAGCAGATGTTCGGGCAACTCCAAGCCCCCCTATTCACATGAGCAGGGGCAGGAGCAAGAAGGGGATGATAGGACACAGGCCCCCGCGCAGCAGACGGATCGCGGACCGGAACCAGTAGTCTCCGAGGACGCACTGCCGCAATCTCCTCGCCCTCTCTCAGCCACCGCTCCTCCCTCTCCAGATGGTGCCTCTGGATCTCCTCCATCCTTGCGTCTTCGCGCCCCGAGAAGTACTTCACGTCAGTCATCCTCTGCATTAAGGGCACCTCGTCGGGGATGTTGGCGTACAGCGAAAACGAGACCAGCAGGGAGTAGTACTTCAGCATGGCGTCCGTGATCTTCATGTGTTGCTCTTGCCTCATGTTTGCTCCCTTAATTAAACGAATATATAAAATCTGGGAGGAAAATGGGACGCCCAGACAAAACGTGGGACGACCCAGATGAGGCATATGACGACGTTAAGGGCTCAAAATATGGATATAGCCCATGATTTACATATATTTAGATTGGTGAGAGTTTGCAGGTAAAGGTCGGAACATGTGGTTGGAGTATCAGAGGAGGAAGGTCAGCTTATTTCAAAAAATTCTGTTGTATAGAGCTTCAGGACACTTTCTATAGGCTGCCGAAGGTAGAGACTGCACAAATTTGGAGGAGAGAGGCGCCGGAAGGCTTCGAGTTTGTTGTGAAGGCGTGGCAGGCATTGACACACCCTGTCAACAGCCCTACATGGAGGAGGGCGGGCGGTCCGCCCAAGTGGGGCAAGGCGGAGAATTTCGGATTGTTGAGACCAACTGATGAGAACTTCAGGGCTTGGGAGGAGACTCTAAGGGTCTGTGAGGCGCTTGGGACGAGATTTGTGGTCGTCCAGACCCCGCCTGCGTTCAAGCCCTCCCCCGAGGCGGTAGAGGGAATGCGAAGGTTTTTCACGTCGATAGAGAGGCGGGGGGTTAGGATCGGTTGGGAGCCGCGAGGTGAGTGGAACCGGCGACCTGAAGAGGTCAGGGCACTTTGCAGAGAACTCTCTCTGATCCATGTGGTAGACCCCTTCAGGAGGATGCCATTTCTCGAGAGCGACGTCGTCTACTTCAGGCTCCACGGTATTGGCGGCGAAGAGACAAACTACAGCTATGCCTACACCGACGAAGATCTGATGAGGCTAATGCGCATCCTTGATGACGTAAAGTGGGCAGATATAGCCTACATAATGTTCAACAATTTGAGTATGGCAAGGGACGCCCAGAGGTTTCTGAGCCTCCTAGGCAGCCGCTAGCAAAATATTTATACCGTGACCATGAAAGGTCAAGTTGCTATGAAGCCCGCTTTAATTGTAATAGATATGTTGAATGACTTCGTCTACGGGGCGCTGGCTAGCCCAGGGAGCAGGGAGATCGTCCCAAACATCAAAAGGCTGATAGCTAAAGCCAGGAGCCTGAGGATCCCAGTAGTTTACGTGTGTGACGCCCACTACAAGGACGTGGATTGGGAGCTGAAGCTTTGGGGTCCGCATGCCCTGGCAGGTACAAGGGGGGCAGAGGTCATAGACGAGCTTAAGCCTGAGCAGGGAGACTTCTTGGTGAGGAAAAGGAGGTACAGCGGCTTCTTCCAGACCGACCTTGGGATCCTTCTTAGGGAGCTTGGTGCAGACACGCTCATACTCACGGGGATAGACACCTCTATCTGCGTGAGCCACACGGCGGCTGACGCCTTTTACAGAGGTTATGCGTTGATTGTGCCGAGAGATGCCGTTGCCACATTTGACCCGAAGGATAACGAACAAGCCATCAGTTACCTGAAGAAGGTATATGGAGCAGAAATCACCACAACGGATGAACTGATCCTTAAGCTCGAAAGGAAGTTGCGGTAGACTTTTGATAGCAAAGAGACTATTCGCACTTATTATCCATTATTAGAAGTTGTTTGTTCAAAATTTTCAAACAATATGTTATTAGTAAGTCAAGATGAAGTAAACTTGCGGATTCATCCTTTTTCCACACCGCATTTTTTGCGGATCCGCAACCCAGACGGGACAAAATGCCTCGTCTGGAATAAAATTTAACAACGTGAGCGGGAAATCCCACGTGCTTCAGCTGTGGGATGAGAGTGGACATAATCTTTATGCCCGCCCTTTTACACTGTTATTCTGCTAGGCATGGGGCAGGCCGAAGTTACGCCTGTGGAGATCAGGACCTCCGTAACCCGCCTTCCACACGGGCTTTGCTGAAACGGCCTCGCCAAAGGAGGTCTCCGCTGTGGGGATCGAGTCCGATCGGAGAAGCAGGAAGCCCACGTCTTTAGACGTGGGTAGCTCACCTAAACTACCCCCTTCCCCCACAACACGGCGGTTTCAAGCCAACATACTATACCATAACAATGCCAAATTGTGATTAAAATCTTCAAAATATTAAAATAAATGAGCCTTAAATAACGACCTCAACGGTGAGTATAATGAAGTTCGCAACATGTCAGTGTGAAGAAAGGACTTTCCCGTGCCTTATAAAGGGGGATTATGCCATAAAATTGACCTCGTTCTTGTGCTTGAGGTCCTTGAACCTGCAGGGAGCGAAGGACCTCTTGCCATTTATAGAGCGGATAGATGGAAAAGGGCTGAACCTACTAAAGGAGGAGGTCGAATCAATATCGAGTAAAACGCTTGAGGCGATGGCAGAGAATGGCGAGGCGGTGAGGTTAGAGAAATTGAGGCTTAGAGCGCCACTCCTCAGACCGCCCTCGGTCTTCTGCCTCGGCTTCAACTACAAGTCTCATGCCCCAGAACTCAACAGACCCATACCCGAGGTCCCAATAGTATTTCTCAAGACCTCAAATTCGGTTATAGGCCCCGAGGAGGATATCATACTCCCAAAGGTCTCCAACAGGGTCGATTATGAAGTGGAGCTGGCAGTGGTAATGGGGAGGGGAGGGAGGTACATAAAGAGGGCTGAGGCTTACGATACCGTCTTCGGGTACACAATCCTGAACGACATTACGGCGAGAGACATACAAGCTAAGGATTTCTCCCTCTCCAGACCATGGCTAAGGTCCAAGAGTTTCGACACTTTTGCGCCAATAGGTCCAATCATAGTCACGCATGATGAGATAGGCGATCCAATGGCACTAGATCTGGAGCTGAGGGTTAATGGTGAAGTGAAGCAAAAGTCTAACACTAGGGAGATGATCTTTGACGTCCCTACAATAGTCGAGTATATATCCTCGTTCACCACGCTTGAGCCGGGGGCGATAATAGCCACAGGGACGCCAGAGAAGATAGGGCAATTAAAGGACGGCGACGTTGTAGAGGCTTATGTAGAGAAGATAGGCGTTTTAAGAAATAAAGCGGTCTCAGAGCGTTGATCTATTTGAGGGCAAGGAAAATAACACTGGTCGCACTCCTAGCAGCCATTTACGCAGTGGTCAGCCTACTACCCGGTTTCCCGGTGGTCGGCGTTCCGGGCTCGGACATAAGGCTCACCCGGTCGCTTGAGATGGGTTACGGGGTTGCGCTAGGACCCTTCCTTGGACCTCTGTCAGCCTTCGTGGGCGCAGTTGTTGGTAGGGTCGCCACTGGCGGTGGGACCGCCATACTCTTCACCCCTCTTGCACTCGTCTCATCATTCATGGCAGCCGCCATGGCTAAGCGCAGGATTTTTGGGTTGACGGGCTGGGCAATATCCTCGCTTTTGTTTGCAGGGATTATACTACTGTGGTACGCAACGCCCGCCGGGCAGAGCATCCCGCTTTATGCAGTTCCACATATAATAGGGTTGGGAATTATCTTTATATTGAGAGGAAGAATAACAGATTTGCTCCATTCACAGAAGAGGAGAAGCATATTCGCGGGGCTGATACTTTCAAGCTATCCTTCAACGATGGCTGGGCAGATGTTGGGAAACTTGATCTTCCTATTTTTATTTAATCCAGCACCCGTGTTCTTTATGACGGTGCTTCCTATCACCATTTTCGAGAGAGTGGTGATAACT
>JACIVQ010000050.1 GCA_014361445.1 Methanosuratincolales archaeon
AATAAACTCAAGGGGGTTCTTGCTCCTGAGGACTTCACTAATCGGCTTCCAGCCCTTTCCTTAACCCTTAGCAGGCAAATACTTGCTAATTTTCGGTTATAAGACTGGCTGATGTTGGATCGGGGATACAGTCCCTGATTTTGATGAGTTTTCGAAAGCCTCCATAATGAGGCGCTTAATAAGAACTCTGGGGCGACCCCCACAGGTAAACTAGCTTTCTCCCATCACCGAGTAAACCCGGCAATATCAAAGTACTCCCGCACGGAATTGCTCCTCAGGCAAAATATCACACCCAAGCGCATGAAGAGCAATATTACATAAAGTGCAATAGGGTCAGACAGGTAGGAGATAGCATAATTGATTATGTTGATGCCGCTGAAAAAAAGTCCAAAGAACCAAGCCCACTTAGACCCACGCATGAAGCCGATAATTAGTATGAAATCGAGAACCCCCATGAGATAGGCTATAATGAACTCTGTTCCGCCATAATAGATGAATGTGCCTGTCAAAAATGGTGCTGCAAGATCGAATAACACAAATATTGCTTGCAAGGATACCATCGCATACAGAAGGCTTGGGCGGCGGGCCATAATAGGCACCTTTTAATGGTTAGAATTTGTGGATATCAGTATTTATTTTGTTCTTTGGAATTTAGGCAATCCTTGCAGCCCTCGACCTTCGGCAGTTCAAGTGAGCCCAGCCTTGTTGAGGATTTGACGATCTCGTTGGTTCCGGAGATCTGCCTCTCTTCACTACGAATTATGAATGCAGCATCGTATATTATGTACACTTCATAGGAGATGATCCTCGTGTCCCCCCTCGCCTCCTCGATCTGCTCTCCGTAAATTATCTTCGATCCTTCCATCTCATGATCATGGAGGAAGTGATATATTTCGTGGAGTTCTATTTTGTTTTCTTCGACCCATTTTTCTATGAGTTCCATATCGTGCTTGGGAACGTTGAGCTCTTCAGGAGTACCATACCATTCTATCATAAACAAGACCATGTTTTTTAAGAGAGATCGGAGTTATAAGTATTGCTTGTAAGCTACCCCAACCCATAAATGATGTGGGATTTCCCGTCCATAATGTTAAAGACCCATAATTACAGATCTTATCTCCGATGGCGAATATGTGAAGTCCCCGAAAATGAAGAAATCGCTTCTATAGACACTTTTAGATTTTGCGAAGATGTTCTTGACAACATCGGAATATTTGGAGTCTAATAACGACGATGAAGGGAAGTGAAGTAGATAACGAACCGTCAAACCTGACCTGACACTACGCATCTCCCAATCCACGTTGTAAGAATTGTTTCCAGATTTAAAGTAAGAGAAGCTAAGCTGATCCTCGCCCAATGATGAAAGAAGGTACCCAACTTTTAAGGAATCGTTGGAAAAGAATGGGTTTAAATCAGAGTCAATTACAATTTTTACAGCCTCAGCACTCTTGCCCTCGGTGATTATTAGTGCGCCTCTGTGGAGACAGATCCAAGCAGAATCCTCAATATTTATGGGGGATACGGGTAAAAAGTAAAGGGCAATATTTCTGTAGGATACGGTCTCAAGCGAGCTGGAATTTAGCACGAGAGACATTTTATCTAGAATTGATGGCTTTAGGGCGATGATGGTGACTACCTCATCCTCGCCTATTAAAATATCAAGACCATAGGTTACATCAGATAGATTGAGGTTAAGGTTCAGATTAGGAATTGAAAACAAAGTTTCTCCTTGGAAGAGATTTGGATAGGACATGAGCGATGTAATGTTCAGGTATCTGAAGCCTTCAACCTGTGATGGTATGAGAGACATCCACTCTGCCTGTTTGAAGGATGAAGGAGAAGGAGGAGTAACATAATTAGAAGAGAAGAAATAAGCGATGTAGCTCAAAACTAAGATCAGTATGATTAAAGGAATGAATACTTTTGTGATTTTTGATGGTCCAGTTTTTTTCCTGCTTTTTTGTGGCAAATCTTTCACCAATACCTTGGTTTGAAAGCGAACTGCTATTATGCGGATAGTGACCGCGCCCTTAAAATTGTTTTCATTGCTGGAGTTTTGCAAGAACAATATCTTTATTGGAATAGGTTTCATTAGAGTATTTAGAGTAGAGATCAAACATGAAAGGTCGTTTGCGTTGAATAGATATGTAGCAGATTTTTGTATCATGAATGTAGCTACGCTAGTAGTATCCTCAATAACATACTTCCTTGGAAAGGACTTCTTGAATGCGTTTATGCTATTTCTAATGTTAGAAAGTGCCGCCTCCCTCATAACAGGAGGCGTCTATGGCTCAATAGTCTCAAGTGCCTCTTTTCGAGGGTATGATCGATACTTTAGAAAGAGGTGGTTTGGAAAATTAAGAATTGAAGAGCAGGAGATGCAGAGAGATCAAGAAGAAAAAGAGCGAAAAAATGAAAGAGAGAGAACAAAAAGGGAAGTGAGGATGGGTAAAAGGTTCGTAATTCTTGGAGCAGCATTATTATTGGAGTCAATTTTGATAGCTCTTCTATTGATGGTATAAAATTGTATTAAACGCGGCGTTATCGTAAAGCATTGGTAGTTCAGTTTTTTCCTGTTTAATTTTCTAAAACAACATTTAATCATGCACAACTAATTTGTGAGCTGCTCCATCCTTACGGACGGGGTCTTCTTGCGAGGTTATGATAAAAATTAATTAATAATAAAAAAAAGGTGTTTATTTAGTGGTATCTATTTCTTTCGCATGCCCAAGACAGCAGCAACGATCAGTGCGATTATTGCTAACGCTAAGCTTCCATAGGCGATGCTGGAGAGGGAGGCTACTTGGGAGTTGAGGGAGGCTACTTGGTTCTTGTATGTGGTCAACATATCGTCTACGGATGTAACTGTCACCTTGACCGATGGAGTTGTCTGCGGTTCGACTGCAAGCGTTAGTCCAGCATATGGGAATGTCGGACCTGTTGCTGTTGAGGCAGCCGCCGTTTTAGCACCAACACCCGTGAGGGTTACCCTGAAGTAATAGGTTCCAGTACTTGTCGGTACGTATATCAGCTGGTAGTACCCACCGGTCGTTGTGATCGTCTGAGCTACTGGTGTAAAGGTCGCGTTATCAGTGCTCATTTCGAGCAGAGCCACAATACCTCCTTCTTCAACAGCAGCCACAGGGTCAATGATGAACTGCCCTGTGAATACTATTGGTTCATTCACTAAGTAAGATGCACCGACTGTGACCTGCCCTCCCGCGGCACCCACTTGGTATCCAGCCATAGCTAGGTACTCCTTGGCTTTTTCTGGGTTGTAGTCCCTAGGTACACAGGCTGTGTTGTAGTAGGGGCTGAGTGGATTGACATGCACAGAGGCCGGTTCTGCGAACCCGCTTAGGAGGTTATCTATGATGAGTTTCCTGGGAATGAGGTAATCGAACGCCAACCTGACATATCTTGCCGCTTCGGCAGCCCTGGATGGGTCTTGTTTACCCAGTGGCGTTGCGGTGCCTGTTCCAAATACAGGGTGTCTCATGTTGTATCCGAGCTGCTGGATCCCTGAGCCTCTCAAGATGTAGTTTGTCGCAAAGTTCAGGTTCCCGGCCTGGTAGTCCCTTGCAAGTTGATAGTTCTGGTCGAGTATGTGCACTTCGCCATTCTTTAACGCAGCAATTGCAGCATCCTTCTCAACAATGTACCTAACATAGAATTTCTGGACTTGGTAGAGACCTTGGGACTCCAAATTGGCTTTGTTCCAGTAGTTATCGAATTTCTCAAGTGTGACTATTGCCCTCACTGGATCATAGCTCACAAACTTGTATGGACCACACCCCATAGGCCCAGAGAAGGTCTGTCCATTAGCGACGTAGGTGCCAGTGCCCTTATTGAATGGGTGCTCCTTCCACTCCTCAAATGGAACGGCCTCCAGCACGTGCTTTGGAAGAATGGCGACACCATCACCCTCAGGGTGGAATGTGGCAGCCGGCTTGCCCAAGCCTCCGAAGTCAGCTATTGTTATCTTAACCGTGTACTTGTCCACTGCCTCAATAGTTGCTTTCCTTGGATTACTCACGTCTTCAGGGGCGGGATAATATCCAACACCGTTTTCAAGGTCTATGACAAGCCTCGTGGATGTTCCGTTGAGCCATTTGAAGGTTATATCCTCCCCTATGTACCCTGCTTCATAGGCTGACTGCTGGGAGCCCGACTGCGGGTTTAGGTATGCCAAGAACGAGAAGACGACGTCATCGGCGGTAACCTCAATACCATCATGGAAGTAGACGCCCGGTCTTAATTGGTAAGTGTAGGTCCTACCATCAGCAGAGACGGTTGGATGGTCCAATGCCAACGCTGGTTGAAACTCATAGTTAGAGTCAAGGTAGTACAGTGAGTCGAAAATAGCATTGAAGACCTCAGTATCGTACCACGAATTGGAGAGCGGTGGGCAGAGATCCAATAGTTCTCCTGTAGTGGCTAATACCACCTCATTTCTTCCGGTCAGGAACTGGGGCGTCGGACCTATATTGTCAAAGATCCACTCGTAGCCATGGAAGTTTAAGACGCTGTCTGCTGTGAATACAGCTTGTGAGAAGAAGATCTGAGATGCCGGAACATCCTGGTATTGGACCATCTGCCAATTCTTGAATGCCTCTATGCCTTCTGGTGTGTAACCCTTGGTCATGAACTCTTCGATGTATCTATCGCTAGTGGCATTGTTCCAGAGGAAGTAATTTGCGTTGGGAGGGAGGTTCTTACTGTAATAGATCTGAAAAGTACCTGAGAATGGTGTAGAGGGGGCGCCAGGAGTCCATCCAATAAAGAGAGCGTCCCAGCCGCCCTCGTCCCAAGTTTTCCCTATGTTCTCTGGCGGTGGCGTCAGTATTCTGTCAAAGACGGAGCCCCATCCCAAGAAGACGACCCTTGCGTCTATTCCTACAGACTGGAATGAGTTTGCTATTATAAGGCCCCATTGTCTTCTTAGTAGGTTAGCGCTCCCGGGTGCGACGAGAGTCATTTTGAAAAGGGGTTGGTCTGCGGAGAGCACTAAAGGTTGTACAAAGGCAAACATCGAAACGACCATCATTCCTGCTATTGCTATTGCAAAAATAGATTTGTTTTTCATTCAATATCACCCATTTTAAGTGGCGTAATGAAATATTGATCTCAAAGTGTATTTAAGATCTGCCATTCCGAAAAAAGAATAAAGAGAAAAATTTGTTTTTTCTATTCCATTCCCAAATATCAAACGCCTTTAAAACAAAGATCAGGCAAATTTATGCCAGTAATGACATGACACGAAGTGGTCTACATCCACCTGTGAGAATGAAGGCTTTTCTTCCTTGCATTTCTGGTCAGCATACTGGCAGCGTGGGTGGAATCTGCAGCCTGAGGGCGGGTTGATCGGGCTTGGAACCTCGCCAGGGAGGATAATGACATTCATCTTCCTTTTGGGATCTGGTATAGGTACTGCAGACATGAGAGCTCTTGTGTAGGGGTGTACTGGATTATCAAATAATTTCGTCGTAGGGGCTTGTTCTACAATCTCCCCAAGGTACATCACAATTACACGCTGCGAGATCTGTCTAACTGAACTTAGATCGTGAGATATGTAAAGGTAAGACATTCCGAGTTTTTCTTGGAGTTCCATTATCAAGTTCAGTATCTGAGCTCTAATTGAGACGTCCAGCGAAGATACTGGTTCGTCAGCAATGATAAATCTTGGTTCGACTGCAAGTGCCCTTGCTATGCAGATCCTTTGCCTCTGCCCTCCGCTAAATTCGTGTGGGTACCGCTCCGCATGATAGGGTTCCAGACCAACCATTTCTAGTAGTTTGTACACACGGTCCTTCCACTCATTTGATGGAATATGCCTATGTATTTTGAAGGGCTCACTTATTATGTCGTATACAGTCATCCTCGGATCAAGGGATGCGTAAGGATTTTGGAATACCATCTGCATGGATCTTCTGAGCTTCAGCTGCTCCTCCTTGGATCCTTTTGAGAATGTTTGGACGACATCCTTACCATCGAAGAAGATCTGCCCCGAGGACGGCTTCTCTAAATAAAGAATAAGCTTGCCTGTAGTAGTCTTTCCGCAGCCGCTCTCACCAACCAGCCCCACGGTCTCCCTCTCGTTCACCGTAAAGGATATGTGATCTACGGCGTGCACTTTCCCGACGATCTTTTTTCTGAAAATGCCCTTGGAGTACACAGGGAAGTACTTCACCAGGTCCCGAACTTCGAGCAATGGCGGCATCTCAATATCTACCTCCTTGTAGTTCGCGCCATCGATGGCACGAGATGAAGTGTGAGTTTCCAACATCCTCCAGCTCTGGCTTCCTCTCCTTACAAAGATCTATGGCATACTGGCAGCGTGGGTGGAATCTGCAGCCTGAGGGAGGATCTATGAGGTTTGGTATGTTGCCAGGGATGGAGATCAACTTCCTGGTCTCGTCAAGTCTTGGGACGGCCTTAAGTAACGCTTCAGTGTAAGGGTGGGGTCTTTCAAAGATCTCTTCTATGCTACCGCTCTCCATGACATTACCTGCGTACAGAACTACTACATATTTGCACATCTCTGCCACTATGCCCATATCGTGGGTGATCATTACGAGGGTCATGCCAAACTCTCTTTGCAGGTCCTTGAGGAGAGCGATTATCTGTGCCTGAATTGTCACGTCCAGGTTTGTTGTCGGCTCGTCGGCAAACAAAAGTTCTGGGTTAAGTAATAGAGCCCTTGCTATGCAAATCCTCTGCTTCATTCCACCACTGAACTGGTGTGGATACTGGTATATAGCGTGATCAGGATCTGGAAGTTTAACTATCCTGAGCGCCTTAACGACCTGCTCTAATGCCTCGTCCTTCTTCACCTTTTCATGTTCTATCACAATGTCTGCGAGCTGAGACCCAATGGTGAAGAGCGGATTTAATGAGCTTGTAGGGTCTTGAAAGATGAGTGAGATCTTTTTTCCTCTATACTTCCTCATCTCTTCTTCCTTTTTTATGAGGAGATCCTCGCCATTAAACAGGATCTTGCCGCCTATTATTTTCCCTGGTCTTGGCACGATCCTCAGCACAGATTGTGCTGTGACCGATTTTCCGCTTCCGCTCTCCCCGACCAGTCCGACTGTACAACCCCTTTCTACTGACAGCGTCACATCGTCGACGGCCTTAACTACTCCTGCTTCAGTGAAGAAGTAAGTCTTAAGGTTCTCTATCTCAAGCAAGTTCATTTTAGACTACTCCCTCAGTCTTGGATTCAGCGCGTCTGAAAGACCATCACCAACAAGGTTGAAGGCGAGAACTGTTAGGAAGACCGCCAGTCCTGGAAATACTTCAGCCCACCAGACTGTTGATAGGTCTTGGAGACTTTCCTCCATCAGCCGACCCCATGTTATGGTGTTAGGATCTCCAAATCCCAAAAAGCTGACGGCGGCCTCGACCAGAACGGCGGTGGCCATTGTTAGTGTTGCCAACACGATAACTTGAGGCAGTATGTTGGGGAATATATGGCGGAGCATGATCCATCTTGAGCCTGCCCCAAGGCTCTTAGCTGCTTGTATGAACTCACACTCCTTCATCCTCAAAACTTCACCTCTTATCACACGGGCATACGATGCCCAGCCAAATATTGAGACAATCACAACCACTATTGTCAGACCGACTGGAATTTTGATGCCAAAAACATCCCAGAAAGGTTCCGCCACCCCGAGCTGGTAGATCCTCGAGAACAAAAGTATGAATAGGAGGGAGGGAAACACCAGAAAGACCTCCGTAACCCTCATAAGGACGTCGTCTACAAGGCGCCCAAAGTAACCCGAGACTATCCCCACACCGACAGAAAGTGCCATGCTGATCAAGGTGACTGTCACGGCGACGTATATAGTGTAAATGGAACCGTGAATAACCTCGCTAAAGACATCTGTGCCCATAACAGTCGTACCGAATGGATGCTTCCATGATGGTGGCTGCGCAGACTCCCCTTCGTAGAGTGGTTTGAATGCATCAGGGTGAGGCCTCGCAGGGTAAGGTGCGATGACATTGTGCAGCGCTGCAATGCCCAAGAGAACTATTATCATGCCTAGACCCACGAGACCTGATCGGTGTTTCTTGAACCTGCGCCAAGCAACCGCCCACTGGCTTGCACCCCTTCGTTTCGTTTCTTTCTCTGACTTCGATCTTATTCTAAGGTTCACTTTTGTGACCTCCTTAATCAATCGTCACCCTAGGATCAACCCAAGCGTAAACCAAGTCGGTGACAAGGTTGGCGATTAAGATCATTATTGTGATTATCATTGTAATGCCCATTATGAGGGGGAAGTCTAACCTTAAAGACGCTGTTACGTATGCTCTGCCCAGTCCAGGCCAGCTGAATACAGTTTCAGTTACAGGCGCCCCTGCAAGCATTGTACCTATGGAGAGCCCCAATAGAGTTAGAAGGGGGGTTATGGCATTTTTCAGGGCGTACTTGTAAAGGATCTTTCGTTCTGGGATGCCACTTGCCCTCGCTGCCAAAATGTAATCCTGTCTAAGAACTTCCAGCATGCCAGCCCTAAGTAAACGGACATTATAAGCCAAGTTTGCAAATGTGAGTACCGTCACGGGTAAAACTAAATGGGCGAGTTCATCCAAGAACTCATTTTTGATACCAAAAACGGGCCAGAGATAAGGTGCACCATGTGCACCTGCGGATGGTAGCCAGCCAAGGTAGTAAGAGAATACTAAGATTAATACAATGCCGAACCAGAAGACGGGCACTGAAATTCCAAATATAGCAACGCTGGAGACTGTATAATCTGCAGCCGATCGCTGCTTCACTGCTGAGTAAACTCCTGCGGGGATGGAGATGAAGAAAGCAAGAAGGATCGATATCAACTGGAGCTTGGCAGTCTCCCACACCAATGAAGATATAATTTCGTTAACAGGTCTACCGCCATAAAGGGACTTTCCAAAGTCCCCGTGGATGAAATGATCGAGCCATCTCAGGTACTGAACGGGGATTGGGTCATTCAGACCGTAGTACTCCCTGAGAAACTGTCTTTGAGCTTCAGTTATGCTGGGATTTCCTGCCGTAGCGAGCTGGATGGGGTCGCCGGCAGCATACATAACAAGGAAGCTAACAAGGGAGATCCCAATGATCAAAGGTACCATATATATTGCCCGTCTTATGATGTACTTGGCTAGCCCCAAGCAATGACACCTTTTTTCTCAACTAATAGATTTTAGTATTTAAATTTTTGCAGAATTTTAGCCAAATTTTATTTTTAATCTTTTGTATTTTTACACCATCGCGGATGTAAATTTAATAAATAAAAAGATCATTTTAGCGCCAAAAACACGGATTTTTACGGAAATTACAACAGAACATCAATGACTTTCACCGGTTGACGAATGACGAAAATGTGTAAGGTAAAATAGGAAAAAAATAGAAAAACAGGGATCATCCATTTTATAGGTGAAGGATATCAAGCAGACAAGGCTTCGTAAGCTCGGATTAGAGCCTGGGTTCCTTTATCTCCCAGACCCTTTGCCTCTGCAACCCTAAATATCTGATGTGCCAGCCCGGTGGCAGGCAGTGGCGCCTTGAGCTCCTCTGCAAGCTGAAGCGCCAGTCGGAGATCCTTCTGTTGGAGCCTTAGCTTGAAGCCCGGTTCCATGTCACCTGAAAGTATTTTTGGGGCAAGATTTGAGATGATGTTTGACGCACCCAAACCCCCACTGACGACCTCGATCATCTTTGCAACATCAACGCCAGTTTTTTTGCAAAGAGCTATACCCTCACACATGGATACTATATTCAATGCGCAAATCACTTGGTTGCAAAGCTTGACTATCTCTCCAGCGCCGTTATCGCCAACATGAACAATTACTCGCCCCATAGCCTTAAATATCGGTAGACACTTTTCGAAGACCTCCTTCTTACCTCCCACCATTATCGATAGCGTCCCTTCGATGGCCCCCTTCTGACCACCACTGACTGGTGCATCTAGCATATCAACACCCTTGGCTGCAAGCATTTCGGCGATCTCTATGGAAACTTTTGGAGAGATCGTGCTCATGTCTATTACAATCATGCCAGTACGTACGCCCTCAATTACACCATTTTTGCCCAGTATAACTTCCTTAACATCTGGCGAGTCTGGAAGCATTGTGATGACGACATCTGTTTTCTCTGCCACTTCACGACCCGAGTGGGCAGGCGTAGCGCCCAACGCAACAAGCTCATCGACGGGTTTTCTGCTTCTGTTGTGCACAACCAAGTTGTAACCGTTTTTGAGCAGATTTTTTGCCATAGGCAGACCCATTATTCCAAGACCAATAAATCCAACCTTCAAATTTGTATGACCCCCTTTTCCAAACTTGTCTCAATATGTATAAGATATGTATAAGATTTGCCCTCTATTCAATGATCTTCTCGGTTATTAATTGGATTCTCTACCTAAATGATACTTTACTTTCAGATTATAGATTAAATATACCATTGTACACTTAATATTTCAAGTGGTTTAATTGAAAGCGTGTAAGGAGTGCAAATGGTGGAAGCCTGACGCACTTTTGACATACATAGGTGAGTGCGAAAAGAAGCACATATCAACGATGGACTCAGAAGGTCCTTGTGAAGCTTTCGCCGAGAAGGCCGAATCAGAATTTATGTGGTGCAGTGATTGCAGAGAAACTTTTCATAGAAGTGAAAAAGAACGCCACAAGAGACATGCCATACATGAGGGGGCCCGTGTAGACGATGATGCCCACGAGTACATACTGGCGGGTGACTGAATGGACTTGAACATTATAATTGGAGGGCCACAAGGGGGCGGCGTCGAGACCGCAGGTAT
>JACIVQ010000051.1 GCA_014361445.1 Methanosuratincolales archaeon
CTCATTCTCGTCCAAAAATTCAAATTTTATCTTTGCTTTATCCTCCTTGACTTTAAATTCATAGATCGTAGAAGCGATTTTCTCCTTGATCTCTTGGAGAGTCATGGTGGGTGGCACCCTTACATCAACCAACATTTCGCATACTGACGGAACAGTGTTGTCTTCCCTTCCTCCACGTAGTTTTGTGACGCAGAGGGTCGGGGTCTCAAACAAGTCTCCTCCTTTAGACCAGGTCTCTTGAAGTTCCTGCAGCCTTTCTATGAGCCTCACAGTGACGTAGATCGCGTTCTCGAAGAGCATGGGCGCGCTCGCATGGCCTGGTGTGGTCTCGCACAACACTCTGACCAGTATTCGTCCCTTGTAGCCCACCGTTAGTGCATAAGCCCCACTAGGCTCTCCAAATATGGCATAATCGTACTTCTCTTGGCACCTTGAGAGGAAATGCTTCATCCCTTTACTCTTGCCTTCCTCGTCGACGACCGCAAGCACAGTTATCCTCCCTTTCCCACCTTCTTCAATGTATTTCTTCGCACCGCAAATGAGAGCTGCAAGGGGCGACTTTGCATCTACAGCGCCCCTTCCAAAAATGACCCTCCCTCTTTTTTTGGTCTTGATCTTGCCCCTCACAGTATCCATGTGCCCGCAAAGCAGAACGCTAGGCCGGCCCTCTCCCCATCTGGCCTCGACGTTCCCCACTTCGTCCACGCTGACCTTGAAACCTAAGCGCTCAAGCTCCCTTGAGAGGTATTTTGAAATCTCTCCTTCTTCTCCACTTGGGCTGTATATCTCGAGAAGGTCAAGCAAGAGCCGCTCTGGGTAACCTTCTTCCATTAATTTCCACCGAAGACTCTATTCTCCTCTTCTTTTATCGAGTCCCCAACAGCGGAGAGGACCTCTTCAACTTCGTTCTTAGAGATGACGAGAGGCGGGAGCAACCTTAGCACGGTCTTCCCCGCCTCCAGGACTATGACCCCCTTCTCCAATGACTTGAGGATGATGTTCATGACCTCAAACCTCATGTCAATTCCCAGCATAAGCCCAAGACCCCTAACCTCCCGGATCAGTTTACTCTCCATCTGGGAGAAACCTTTCTTCAGGAGATCCCCCATCACTCTTGCATTCTCCACAAGTCCTTCCTCTAATAGGGCGTCGATGGCACCCGCACAGGCGGCACATGCTAGGGGGTTGCCACCAAATGTGCTTGAGTGTTCGCCCCTCTTAAGGGAGTCCATAATATCGGCTCTTGCGAAGGTAGCTCCTATAGGAACGCCGCCCCCCAATGCCTTACTGGAGCAAAGTATATCTGGCTTCACTCCGAAGTGCTGGTGCGCCCATAACTTGCCAGTCCTCCCAAAACCACTTTGTACTTCGTCCAATACCATCAGAATGTCTCTCTCGTCGCATAGTTCCCGTACTTCCTTCAAGTATTCCGGAGGCGGCACGTTGATTCCACCTTCGCCTTGGACCGGTTCAACAAAGATTCCCCCAACACCCTCATCAACAAGTGCCTGGAGCTTCTCTATCTTTCCGTAGGGTGCAAATTTCACGCCCTCGAGGAGAGGCATGAAAGGTTCCCTATACTTGGCGTTCCAAGTCAACGAGAGGGCACCCATAGTCTTGCCGTGGAAGCTATTAACCATAGCTATTATGCCCTTCTTTTTAGTGTACTTCCTCACTAGTTTTATCGCTGTCTCGACTGCCTCGGCCCCTGAGTTTGATAGAAAGACTTTGTCGGTCCCGTCTGGCTTTATCTTTTGTAGTTTGGAGAGGCACTCCTCCCTCGCATCGTTATAAAAGGATCCGTGGCAAGTTATAAGACGCTCTACCTGACGCTTTATGGCCTCTACAACTCTCGGATGGCAGTGCCCCAGCAACGCGACTCCGTACCCGCAGCTGCAGTCTATGTATGCCTTTCCCTGAGAGTCCCAGACCCTAGACCCCTTACCCCTTACAAGGGTCACGGGACGTTTCCAGAAAGTATCGGCTAAGAATGTGTCCTCAAGTCTGCTCAAAGAGATATCACCGTCCCGCGCCTACCCTCCAGCGCGTCCAAGATAGGTCTATCAACGAATCCCGAGGTTATTATTGCCTTGCCGACCCCTCCCTTGATCGCGTCTACTGCCGCATGGATCTTTGTAGACATTCCAGCTCCTATGTTCTTCAAGAGTCCGTCAACTTCAACTATGCTGATCTTTGGTACAATTTTTCCGTCGAGCATCACGCCTTCCACATCGGTTAGGTAAACGACCACATCAGCCCTTATAGCCTTCGCAACCGCGCTTGTGGTTCTATCACCGTCGACATTTAAAGGCTCAAATCTCATCCCCATTGCCAAGGGAGAGATCACCGGGGTATACCCCTCCCTCATGAGAAGTTCAAGTAACCCGCTGTTGACCGAGGTGATTTTGCCAGTGTATCCTCCCTCTATTGCCCTCTTCCTCCCCTGCTCATCAACAATCACAAGCCTCTCTTTCCTCTCAGCCCTAAGGAGGGCGCCATCGAAACCAGACAACCCGATGGCATTTATGCCGAAGGATTGGAGAAAGCCGACGATCTTTGTGTTGATCTCTCCCGCCATTACCATCGCGTATATCTCTGCCGTCTCTCTATCTGTGTATCTACTTTTAAAGCCCTCTGGCGAGACGACGAATTTCTGCTCCTTGCCCAACTTTGTAGCTATCTCCGTTACAATATCTCCGCCGCCATGCACAATTACTAGCCCTTTTCCCTTCACAATAGCCTTAAGATCTTCTATTAGGGGAAGGTTTGGGCTCTCTCCCTTGAGAAGGTCTCCTCCGATCTTAACAACGACTCTTAAACTCATATCGGTCTTACTCCAGCAAACTTGATGCCAGTTCGCTCATCCACACCTATCATTAGATTGAAATTCTGAACTGCCTGACCAGCAGCACCCTTCAATAAGTTGTCGATCGCGCCGAAGGTCACGAGTCTCTTGGCATGTGGGTCAAGTTCAAAACCAACATCGCAGAAGTTCGAGCCGACCACGTTCTTTGGATCTGGAAGCTGGTGGAGGCCCTTCTGATCCCTCACGATCCTCACGAACGGCTCGTTCTGGTACAACTCCCTGTACGCTCTCCACAGCTCCTGCATTGTGACTTCCCTGCTAAGGAACAAATGTCCGGTAACCATTATCCCTCTGACCATGTCAATCGCATGGGGCGTGAGAGCCACCGTAACTCTTTCCCCGCCCGCCTTCAGGGAGAGCTCCTGCTCTATTTCTGCGGTATGTCTATGCATGACTGGCTTGTACGCCCTCACTATGTTTGAGTGCTCAGGATGATGGCTTGCCTCGCTTACGTTAGCACCAGCCCCTGAGGATCCAATCTTGGCGTCCAAGACGACCCTGTTTTGCTCTACCATTCCCGCCTTTATGGGAGGGGCCGCGCTAAGTATGCTTGCAGTGGCGATGCACCCTGGGTTGGCAACAAGCTTAGCGTTTCTTATCTCGTCCCTATGGAACTCTGGCAGACCGAAGACTGCAACCTCAAGCAACTCCGGGCAAGGGTGTTCCCACCCGTACCATTTCGGGTAGTCATCTTTGTTCTTCAGTCTGAAGTCTGCGCTGAGGTCAATCACCCTTATTCCTGATTCCAAGAGCCTTTTTGCCACAGGGGCAGAGGCACCATGTGGAAGTGCCAAAAAGACAAACTCGCAGGATGAGGCGATCTTCTCCACGTCTGGCTCAATGAACTTTAAGTCGGTAAGCTTCCTCAACTGGGGGTGCAACTTGAATACAGGCTCACCTGCATGTTCCCTCGAGGTGACTGCCCTTATGTCAGCCTCTGGGTGGTTTATTAATATCCTTAGGAGTTCCCCTCCAGTGTAACCTGAGCCTCCTATTATTCCTACAGTTTTCATCTCTTACCCTCCCTGATGGCGTATTCCACAATCATTCCAGGTATATCCACACCTGTAGCAGGAACCGTATTCTTAAACTCAACGGTGCTGTTTATCTCGTGCACCACCAAACCGCCGTCGCCCTCCATCATGTCAACCCCGAATACCCCTCCGCCTACGGCCTCTGCAGCTCTTAGAGCCAGCTCCCTGATCTCAGGGGTTACGGGACATCGCTCCACTTTTCCACCCCTGGCGGTATTTGTCCTCCAATCCTCGCCAGTGTTGACCCTGTAGATCGCAACAGGTACGTCCTCACCTATGACGAAAACCCTTAGATCCCTCGGAGGCCTCTTTACCATCTCTTGCAGGTAATAGATCTGGTAAATGGGGAACATCAACTCTCTATGCTCGAGAGCCACCATTGCCGCCGTCTTATCCTTTAGGAGTGAGACGAGCCTCCCCCAACTCCCCACGACCGGCTTCAGGATCGCAGGATATCCGAGTTTCTCAAGCGCCTCGAGGGCAGAATCCTGAGCGAATGCCAGATAAGTCTTGGGTGTTGGTATGTTGAACTTTTTGAAGGTGATGGTGTTCAGCACCTTGTTGCCACAGATCTCTGAGGTCCTGTAGCTGTTTATGACTCTGACACCAAAACTCTCTAAGGCGGCGGCCGCATGGAGCCCTCTGAAGTGACTAACACACCTCTGCAGGACCACGTCGCCTACGCCTTCCGGTCTTTCGGTTGAGACTAGGTCTATGGAAAGTCTCTCCGCGTCTATCATTGAGAAGTCTACTCCACGCTTCTCACATGCCGTGTATAGGGCTTTTTCTTCCCACCTCATGTGGTCGTACAAGATGTTGAGCTTAACCATTGGAAATCAGACCCTGATAGATTCGAATAACGAAATTATTTAAACATTTCGTCTCTGTATAAATAACCAATTATACGTTTAAAGAACTCATAAGTTCGAATTTCAAACCCAGGACCTAAGGACTATCATGGAACTTGTTTTGGCTACCCCTTCTATCCTCCTTATATCGTCTATGTGTCTGTTGATCTCCTGTATGCTCTTCCCTGATGCCACAGCTATTACATCCACATCTCCCGCGACCTCAAACACCTGATCGACGCCCTCTATCTTCTTGACCGCCTGAGCGACCTGCGGGTTTGGATAAGATGGCTGAACGGATATGAGTATTAGCGCCTGTACCCTCTCACCGGTCTCGATCTCGACCGTGAATTTTTTTATTATACCCTCGTTCCTCATCCTTTCCACGCGTTTTCTGACCGCTGCCTCGGAGAGTCCTATCTCTTTGGCTATCTTGGTGTATGGTACCCGGGCGTCTTCTTTCAAGAAGGAAAGGATCTTCATGTCAATAACGTCAACATCCTGCATAAAGGCTTCACTTTATTCTCATATTCCTAATTTGGGTTTAAAAATATCTCTCCTAAGGAATTTATAGAAATAATGATGTTGGTAAACCCATGCAAAGACTTCAATATCTTTTTTAATGTGCCCATATAAATCCTCTAATGGAGGCAAGCATTTGTCAATCTCTCTGGGAGAGCATGTCAAAGGAAACGGAACAGAGCACACCTGGAGGCGCTCAATTACAATTGACATAAAAGTCCCTCCGGAGCAATTAAACACACTGTTGGACTACCTAACATCTGCAATAGAGAAGAATCCTCACCTCTCATATCTTACGAGGTCAACCGCGGAAGGTATAGCAATACTCCAGTACAGGCTTGTGGCTACTGATGGTAGCCTGCTGGACGTTGCCGTGAAATTTCTACCGGAAAAGATTGAGATCTACTATGCACCATATCCGCCGGAATCTGTCTCTGAGAAGGATTACGTTGGACTGGATATGGAAATGGAGGCTCTTATCAGGTCGTACTTCGCCGATCAGAGCAAGGCATCACTCTTCCTAGTATTTTCACCAAAGATGAACCTAGTCCCTGGGAAGAAGGAGGGCGGTATAAAAAAGGTCATATCGTCCATAATATTCGGAAACTTTCTTTACCTCTTTATGCTAATCCTCTTGGTGGGGATATTCCTTTACCAGTACTTCCAGATGCTCACCCCCCTCCTTTTAGTCGGTCTACAGTTCATAATAATAATATTTGCAAACAAACTCATAGCATACCGCGGGGAGTTTGATGTCACCCCAGATAATGCCACTATACATATTGCCGAACTGAGAATGAGGAGGAACGAATTCGACCAGGTTATAAAGACCTGTATACCCAAAATGACTTTGATAAAGAAAGAGATCTACGACTTGACCTTAGCACTCGGAAGGGAGCTAGACCCTGAGATTATAGTAAAGACTCTGAATAAGCACGGTCCAGTGTGTGCTCCAGAATTTGTGAGGGTTAAGACCGTGGATGTCTACAGGATCGTGAGCGACCTTGCCTCAAAATTCAAGTTTCAGGTTCCAAGAATTACGCTATTGAACGTGCTACCTCCAAACGCCGCAGCAACAGGGATCTCCCCCTCAAGGGCCACAGTACTCATAACAAGCGGATTGATCGCTCAGATGGACGAGGATGAGATAAAGGCTGTTTTGGCACACGAATTCAGTCATGTTAGAGCGAGGGATCCTCTGATACTCATGAGCCTAGCAACTCTCGAGTACCTGACAAGGGTCTACATCGTGTGGCCTGCGTTGGCAACTTTTGGATTGTTCATAGATTTTGCTTACCTCTTTCTATCTTTTACACTTCTATTCTTTGTGGCGAAGTTTCTAGAGGCAAGGGCCGACCTTGACGCCGCCATAATAACTGGACAGCCAAAAGTCCTGGCATCGTCGCTACGGAAGCTTGGGCTGTGGAAGTACCAGTCGAGGGTATTTGAGCTTGTTAACAGTGGAGAGTGGCTCAAATGGGATCCACACCCTCCGCTTTACTACAGGATAAGAACTTTAGAAAACCTCGACCCCTCAACAGTAGGGAACACATTCATAGCAGCCATTAAGGGATGCGTGAGGGGGTTTCTAGACTCCCTCCATGGTCGATGAGTTGGCCAATTTATGAGAAACATATTTTATTTAATATGATATCTATTAATTTTATGTTATTTGTTTAAAAAATAAAAAAGGGAAAAGAGATTTAGAGGGCCTCTATCTTGCCGCCCTCAATTTTCCCTTTCTTAAGCCCTTCTATGAATGCGTCTATTTTAATCGCAGGCATGGATAAGATCTGGATCGTTCCCCGCGAACCAAACTCTGCGGATATAAGATATACAGTCTCGTTGCCCGGAGCCTCGATTATGTTAACAAAATCGTAGGGTCCAAGGGTTGCAAATTGGTGAATTATTTTGGCGCCTAGCGCCTCGATCTCTTTGTTTACCTCTTTGATCCTGTCGGGTTTTTCCTTGATTGTCTTCCTGCCCTCTGCTGTTAGGGTTGACAAGAGGACATAGTAGGGCATTTTTTACCCTTGTTATATTTTCACTAAAATTACTATTTAGGATTTTGGTGGAGAGGTAGGATAAAAAGGAAACCTTTATGGTGGTGTAACATTGATTCTCCCAAGCACTTTCGGTTAGCTTCTTAGCTTCGGAGAGTCGAACCAAAGCCCAGACACGTAATACCTGCCCTCTTCCTCGACAAAGACCACCTTCACTGTAACCTCGGCCTCGTCTGTGTACTTTGCCCTGTAATAAACCACTGTGAAGTTTCCTTGGAGCTCAACCCTAGAAAAATCCTTTGAGGTGTAATTTCCAATTTTTGATTTTATCAAAGCCACGGTCTGTTGAAACACTGGTTCGGGCATTGCGCGCTTCATAGAAGCGTCCATATTCTCAGAGAATTTCGTATAATTTCCTTCATTCATTGCTACCAAGATCTTCTCCGTGATTGGGTCTGCATAGGCTCTCACCTTCTCAACATTAACAGCTGGCGTTTGAGTGAAAATATAGATTCCAACTGCTACTGCAATGAGTAAGACTAGGACAAAAGCGACATCCTTCCTCATTATTTGACAACCTCATCATTTGAGATTTGGAATATCCTCAATATATCTTTTTGATGGTATAAGTAGCATAGATAGCCAAAAGTAGAGTGTAAACAGCCACTAATCCCTCTACTTGCCAAACCGGGAGTTTCATAACGTAGTAAGCCAACCCAGCAACCCAATCCAAGACCGCATGTGCAACTACTGCCACAACAAGGTATTCTCTAGAAGATATTGCCCCCATTATTATGAAGGTCAGCGCAATGTGAGCCAAAACCGCTATGTACCTTTCAAAAACACCAGGCAAGAGGTCTAATAGTCCTAGGGATGAAATTGTTGGAGAGAGCAGCACACTTGGGAAATATATGACCAACGCTTCTGCTATTCCCCAGCCCAACCCAAATGTCAGTCCTGCCTTTAACTTCAAGGTCTTTGTCCTCTTAACAAGCCAGTATCTCATACCCTCTTCGAACAGCCCAGCCAGTACGGCACTGTATCCTATGACTACCACAAGGTCATGAACTAACAGTTGGAATAGGTTTAGAGGGATTATTCGGAGGATCAGGGCTAAAACCCACCCCATTCCTCCGAATAACAGCAGTTTCGGAGTATTTCTACCTAAGTAAAATCCTAAAATGAAGAGAGGCGCAAAAACCAAAATCAACAAAATCACCGAGACAGGTCCATCCAAAACAATCAACCCTGATGATTTCGAAGTTTGTTACTTAGATGTCTCATCCAAATAATAAACTCTGCTATGCGAAATTTAAAATCAGGATCAGCCTCCCTTCAGCGCATTCTAATAAATTATAATCCTGTAGTAATGACCAACAGAAACTGATAATAGTAGTGAGAGTAAAGAAATGATTGACTGATATGCGGATTCTGCTAGTGGTCAGCGCCCCTGCATACATGTCCCCCTCACCAAAGGATAAAAACTACATTGATGTACTAAGAAACGCTGGTTTGAAGATTCCAGCCCTAGATGTAGAGAATGAATTTGCATATCTTGAGGTAGCGCGCCAGTTCTCTAGGCGGGCAAGGGATCTGTTTCAAGGATATTTCAAGAAGATTATGGAAGGCGTCAGGATCGCCAGGAGCCACGGTATAAAAATAGACCTATATCTCTTGAGCCCAAGGTACGGTCTTATCAGGGAGGAAGAGATCGTTCTCCCGCATTTGGCTGACATGGAAAGTCTGAAAAAGAAAGAGTTGGAGGCGCTCTGCGAAAAGCTCAGGATCGCTGAGAAGTTCGCCGGCATTATGCAGCAGCCTTACGACATTGTCATTCTTGTTCTGAAGAGAGAGCACTTGCCGCTTTTGGGTGCGCTTAAAAGGGGTCTAAGCCTTTCAAATGCCCCCTCAAAAGTTATAGTTGTCTCAGCCCCCTCTTTGGCCAGGCTATTTGGCGAATCCATCAAATTTGTTGGAATTCGGCAAATAGGCAAGAGGGCTGAGGCTTTTGTCAAACTAATAGATTCGCTGACCACAAGGACTCTCAAGGACTATTTCGAGGAAGTGCAATGAACCCCTTTAGTCGGGCAATCTAATTCTGCTGATCACTTCTTTCTTAACTAAAAAGTAAGAGAGGGCTGCGGCAACAATCCCCAATAGAAGTGATATGAAGATCCCGTTCAAAGAGTATTGGGAGGGAGATAGTAATTCGCTGGCAACTGATGTTCTGACCTCAGATGTCTGGTTCTCCACCAGAGAGGATGAAAAAGATTCATTATTTTGAAGCGTCTTTTGATATTCTGAGGCGGTCTGGGTCCCTATCACCTTGGATCTGAATTCCGTTGGGGATAAGCCAGTCAAAAGTAGGGGAGAAGAGACCAACACAACACCAATTAGCACTGCCAAGAGAGCGTTATAAGCAAGCCTCAAACCATTTCCCTCTTTAAATTAGACTTTGAATGGTCTATAAATCTACACATTAGAACGGCCTCCTTATCCACGCCCTGATGGTTTCT
Source organism: Methanosuratincolales archaeon (assembly GCA_014361445.1). Lineage (GTDB taxonomy): Archaea > Thermoproteota > Methanomethylicia > Methanomethylicales > Methanomethylicaceae > WYZ-LMO10. Next base: position 9,790 of record JACIVQ010000051.1, read on the forward strand.
ATCCACATGATAACAGCCGCAGTGACACCAAATATTATCGACATTGCGGTCTGGGGGGTGTTTTCTATGGGATATATTATCAGATACGCTATCAGCATTGTAGTGAAAAGTACGGAATAAAAGAAGTACCTTGGTAGAGCTATCCCTGCAACCCTTATGAACTGTGAGAAGAGCTCAACCTTCACCTCCTTAGAGATCACATACTCTCCTCCAACCTCTTTTTTGACAAGCCCGAGATTGGCGAGCTTTTCTAGATGGTAAGACGCTACACTTGGACTGCTGAGGTTGAGCGCCCTCATTATCTCTCTGGGACCTGCCGACCCTTTCTTTAAAAGTGCCCAGTACACTCTTAACGTAGTTCCTTTGAGCTCTGCCTCGACGTTCTCTTTATCGCGCCTCACATTAGAACTTTTGTAGGGCGGTATTTAATAACGTTTGATGTAGTTGCCCGCTGCTTAAACATGTGGGCTTCCTGCAGACTTTAAGTGAAATTTTCTGATGCCTTGGACTGTTAACAAAAACATGGGCTTTAAGAATTTTTGGATTTAACATCGATCTGCAATTCAGAATGTCTTGATCTCTATAAATGGTTCTTGGGGATGTATTATCGCATAGGCTCCCTTCTCCAAACCATAGACATATTTAGCCGAGAAAACTGTCAGAACTCTTCCAGCATGATCCCATCTGTAACCATTTTCGACAGGGGAGTGCCCCCTGACCAAATATCTAACCCCAAACTTATCGAGTACTTTGAAAGAGACATCCGGTCCAAATAGCACCCCTGCCCCCCTATTGGACGGAGCAACACCCCTGAGGCTTTCAGAGGGGTCGCTCCACAGAATAATCTCCAAGTCATCCCCAGTTGGATCCTCTAGCCCCTTCAGGGTTAATTCGGGTGAGATCCCACCATGAAGCAGAAGTGCACGCCCCTCGATGATGGCTGCTACAGGTAATGTTTTATGAAGATCCATTAGTGATTGGTAG
>JACIVQ010000052.1 GCA_014361445.1 Methanosuratincolales archaeon
GCAGAAGTTATCAGCGACGTTCTTGATGAGAAAGAACGCCTTGGGTGCAGTTTAGATAATAAAAGGACGATACAAAAACGACTTGAAGGCTTCAGAGACACCATAATCAACTATCCTGTAAACATTTACTCTGTACCGGAAAAAGCATTGCAATATGATAAAAGTAAAGATAATTTTTTAGAAATCCTTGAAAATATTTCAGAAATGTTTGTCAGATTAAACACAACTGGTACTCGAATAAAACTATCGGACTTGGTTGCCGCCATACTGACAGCTAAAGCAAGAGAACGAATCGGAGTCTCTTTTAGGAATAGAATTATGGAAATTGTGGATCAATTTGACAAAAAAGGGTGGGACATTGACGAGCCAATCCTCACTAGAACTTACATGGTTATTGCGACAAACAAAACAAACTTTAAAGAAGCAAAAGAAGACTTGGAAAATCTAGCTTCTAAAGCAATAATAGAAAATCTCGAAAAAGTGTCTGACGCATTAAATAGATTAATTTCCCTTTTAGATAGAGAACTAAACATAAAAAGTGACAAGTACCTTAAATCAAAATATTCGCTTGTTACTTTGGCATATTATGAATATAAACGAGGACCATTGCGTCCAGAGGACGTCAAAGCTATGAAGCGGTGGCTTGTGCTATCTTCATTTTCTAAAAGGTATACCGGAAGATTGGAAAGCGACCTTCGTGAGGACATCGCAAAAATTAGGGATGGGAAGTCATTTAAGGACATTGAGGATTTTCTAACAGTCAAAAGTATTGGCAAAAACTTATTTGATAATTCCTATGACAAGGAGCACTTGTTAACCCTATTAATACTTCTGAAAGACGCTTATGATCTGCGAACTGATGCCCTTTCAAGAATAGGGGAATTAAAATCCAGCGAATTGAACGTTCACCATATTTTCCCAATAGAGGTACTCAAGAAAGTCTATGGTGAAGAAATAAAAATAGGAGAAACTAAGATGGATATAGAGACGGCAGCAGACTTAGCTGCAAATATAACAATAATCTCGAAAACAGCCAATCAGCAAATAGAGGATAAAAGACCCGACGAATACTTAAGAAACTACAGCGAAGAATACCTAAAAACTCACTGTATACCATTAGACCAAGAGTTATGGAAACCAAAAAACTATGCCAGATTTCTTGAAATGCGACAGAAAAATTTGGTTGAAAAAATCAATAAAATCATACTTCACAGTTGAGGTCCCTACGGAATATAGTTCAAAATAAAAACCTAACAATACTCAATAGAAAACAATGTAAAATTTGAGGTGGTTAGGTTAAGTAGAAAATTTTAATGATAAAATATAGAAAAACAGAAAATAATTTTGATTTAAAATGAAAAAGATAATTTTATAAATTTGCACGCCCACCGCCACCAGTCCCTCCGCACCTATCATATCGTGACGGGCTCTTGCAGAGTGCGTCGTCCTCATTATGCCTGTACAAAGTTACTCTATAACTTGTTGAGCTTCCGCCAAAACGGCATGTCGAATGCGGATCACTTGCCACATCCTTCTATATAAGGAAAGTAGAAATAAAATATTATAATTATAATCTGGAATTATTTACTTAAAAAGACGCAAAATTGATGAGTAAATATTAAAATTAAGGACTTAATAAAAATAATATGAGCGCTAAGGGGGTTATGGATGCCTCGAGTTGATGATATCCAATTAAATGATATAGAAGAGCTCCCCCTTTCTAAGATGAAATGGTTTAACGAAGCCACGAAGTTAGTAAAGGGCGGGATATACCTCCTTGCGGGTGAGCCAGGTAGCGGGAAGACTACTCTATCTCTGCAATTAGCGATGGATGTTGCAGAACAAGATAAAAAAGTCCTTTACTTGACGACCGAACAATCCCCTTCGGATCTTAAAGCCGTAATGCTTCGTCTCCTAGGGGGCGAGATACCCGAAGAAATCAAAGAGAATATGTATATTGAAGTCCTTGCAGCCCTTGAGGATTTAAGATTTTGGCGATCGCACCTTTTTGAAGAATATGGGCCAGAACCTTATAGAGACACTCGGCTAATAGTAATAGACTCGATTCAAGGAGGAGGAGTGGCACCATCAGCTAGAAAGGCATATGAGGAGTTGGCAAAGTTTACCCGCATCGCTAAGAACAAGGGAGTGGCCTCTATACTTGTGTCCCACGTGACTAAAAGAGGGGATATAGCCGGACCAAAGGATGTCGAGCACCACGTGGACTGTATACTACAGTATAGGAAGGCCTTTAGGCTTCGGCCACTATTCATACCAAAGAACCGATTTGGTCCTGCCCGGCTTGATCCGTTTATCTTGGATATGGGCGAGCGGGGTCTGAGACCATCACCGCACGCGACGCCAAAAGCCTCTGTAGTCAAAGGAATCTCGTTCGCAGCGCTTAATGTTGCCGAAGTACAAGCAAGGGTACAGGTTCCGAAGTGGGGGGAGAGGGCTAGTCTAAAAGCACCATATCTACCGAAAGAGAAACTTCAACATATAATCAATGCCTTATGTCAACTGCCTGATGTAGACGCGTCAGATTTGGTTTATCAGATCAGTTGTTATATACCTAAGGTAGAAAGGATAGATTATAGGTTCGAGTATGACTTGGCTATAGCGGTCGCCGTACTTTCCTCGTATATCCAACACGCAGTCCCGCCCGAGTATGGGTTCTGCGGCGAGGTTGACCTTAGAGGTGAGATAAGATCGAATATTGAATTGATCTTTGAATCTGGCGATGTTGAACGGAATGAGGATTTGGTACAGGGGGCAAAAAAGACACTTCTTAATCCTATATTCTTAGAGAAAATGAAGGAGATTAAGAGGATGTTTGTACCGAGTGAGATACAAGAAGATTTGAGCTCATTTCTGTCGGACGCCGGGCTTAATGTGGATCTCGTAGGTTTGTCTTCCTTGACTGAGTTGCCCCCGTTACTTTGGCCAGACCTCGAAAATTAAACGAAAACTTACGCCGATTTTCTCCGTTATTTATTCAATAAAACAAAGACTAAAATTCTTAAAAAGATCATATAAGGGCACCGACGACCCCGAGACGCCGGTCAGATCTGCGTGCTGTTCACGATCTCGGTCTCTTTGGGTCTTATCACATCCAATATCTGCCTCAGCTACTGTATAATTTAATAAGTTCATATTTTTATAAATTAATTTGGGCGAGTTCATTTGATAGAGATCAATGGGCTTGTACCCTCCAGTTTTGATTTCTCAATAGTTATTTGGAGGTTACTTATGTTGGAGGGGAATTGATGCCAAACTTTCTCGAGGATTTTGCTGGTGTGGTTGGCAGAAAGTCAGAGGTCTTGAAGGGGAAGATTTTTAAAGGAAAGCTTAATCCATTGGAAGAAGTTTTTGATGAATTTGTAAAATTACATTGGACATGTTTGAGTAATTTAGACGAGTTTCAAGTCAATCCAAGTGAGCTTGATGTTTTGGCTGTTGATTCTAGTGTTTATACGAATTTGCTTTCTAACGGCGGGATTTTCTATCTCATTAGGTCTATGGCTATTCGACGGGACGAGATTTACAAAGGGATAGAAACCGACGTGATTTTCAGTAGGGATAAAATGTCTAGAATTAGTGAATTTATAACAGCGAAAATGGAATTGTTGGAGTTTAAAGTTGCGCTTGAGGCTTTAAGAGATGGTTTTAGAGGTAATGCTATTCTGTTGGACGGTTCCCTTTATGGTAGGGCTGTTCACATTCCCATTGAAACTAAGGTTGAGGAGGAGCGTGATGCCCTGATACATTATTTTGAAGTATACAAAGAGCTCCTTAATCTCTGTCGTGAATCAAACGTGCTATTGGTTGGAGTTAGCAAGGAAAGCAGATCAACATTTTACCGCGATTACTTGCTAAGTTTGATTTTTGAAGAAGAGATAAGGCGTGTGGATGTTGAAGAGGAGGATAAAAAACTGTTAAAGGAGATATTCTTTCAAATTCTAGATGTTGAAAGAGTTGCATTTGAGAAATTTGCTAAGCTTAAGGAGAAGTATGGGGATAGGCTGAAGACTGTGGAGCTGATTTTCAAGGAGTTGGCGTCTTCTAGACCTGACTACCAATTAATTATAAACCATGTTTCTAATGTTGGGTATATGCGACCCTTACTTTTGGGCCCAACGGTCAGGATGATACGGCGTTTTAGAGAGTATAAAGAAAATCCCAAGCAATATGTTAGGAAGTATTTCCCCCATTTAACCATGGAGAAAGATGAAAATTTCACGCAATGGGCCGTTAAGGTTTTGGATGGAATTTTGCAATTTCCAAGCTTCGCATCATTTTATATCTTATTGGATGCAAGAGATTCTCCGATCCGCATCGATATGCCCTATTACGGTAGGTCAATGTCTGATGTGGGCTGGCCTGAACCAGTTGAAATTGACATGAGGCAAATGTTGAAACTTATGGTGACGGGTTATTGTGGTTTAGAGGCATATAATCTTTGGCTTAAGAATGTTGATGAGAATGTTAGGCTGAGGAGAAAGGTTGTGGACGAAATTTATTTTCCATATTTAGAGAAGGTATTTGGTGAGAAGATAATCCGTGGGAGGGGTTATAGGCGTGTCAAATACCCTTAAGGAAGTTGGTATAATTGTTGGTGAGGCCAGTCCAAGCGAGTTCTATTTTAGCTCAAAACCAAAGGAAATGCCCTCAAGATGGGAGTATTTGGTTGCGTTTTCATCTGAAGAAGTTGGCGGCGCGTTAAAGGAAGTTCCTGTGATCGCTCAGGTGGAAGGAATAATAACTGCAAGTCAAGTGTTAACTAAGGAGCTTGATTTTGAAATAATGAGAAAGATCGTTGATGCAGGCATTGCCGACAGGAAGGTTTGGGGAAAAGCCAGAATTTTGGGATACTTGAGTGACACAGGCGAGGTTTTGCAGCCGAGGAAAGCCGTTATGCCAGGCAAAAGCGTTTATTGTGCTACTGCAGATTTACTTGAAAAGTTTTATTCATTTCCAAAAGAGGAAGCCCTACATATTGGAAGCTTGATTACACGGAGGGATGTCCCTGTCCATTTGTCGCTGAAGGGTTTCAGGCGTCACCTTGCCATAATAGCTCAAACGGGGGCTGGGAAAAGCTATTTAGCCGGAGTCTTAGCAGAGGAACTCCTAATAAAAGGCGCAACAATTATAATATTGGATCCACATGCGGATTATGTTTTCCTTTCGCAGACTATTGATGGAAAGAGACACGAACTTTCAGATAATATACTCGTGTTTAGAAATCCTTCAAGCATAGGTCGATACTCTGTGGAGGAGGTTGGTAAGGTTGAGCTTTACGAAGTGTGTTTCTCAGATCTTGATTTAGATGAAATTTGCTTGATTGCAGGAATAAGTGAGCGCTTCGTGAATATTAGGCACGTACTTGAGAAGGCGATTGCACAAGTTAAAAGTAGAAAAGAGATTTTTTCACCCAAGGATGTGTTGGAAGAGCTGCAATCAGCGGAGAATCAGGCTGGAGATATGAAGGAAAAATCCTGGGTCCGTTCCGCTCAGAAATACATTAAACGTGTGATTGGAATGAAGGTTTTTACAAGTGTTTCCACACCAATAGATAAGATGCTAAAGCCTATGCAGCTTTCTGTTTTAGACCTTTCAGGTTTAGAGGATGAGGTTTCTGATTATATAGCCTATAGAGTTCTTTCAGAGACTTATGATAAAGTAGCGGCTGGAGAATTCAAATATCCTGTCTTCATTTTCTTGGAGGAAGCCCATCGATTCATCCCACCCAATAAACATACATATTCAAGTGATATTATTCGGAGATTTTCCGCCGAGGGAAGAAAGTTTGGCATATTTCTTATTCTGATAACACAACGACCATCAAAGATACATCCTGACGCCTTAAGCCAGTGTAACAGCCAGATCATTATGCGGATCACTAACCCCGAAGATCAGAAGGCTGTTTCAATAAGCTCCGAACGTATGAGTCAAGATCTTCTAGAAGACTTGCCAGGACTTAATATAGGCGAGGCTGTCGTTGTAGGTGAGATAACAAGGGCTCCAGTGATGATTAAAGTCAAGAAAAGGCGGACTCGGGAAGGCGGTGCCGACATAGACATTGTAGGGAAATTAAGTGAGGCGTTAAAAGCCACAAGTGAACGTAAGGATGAAAAAGAGATTCAAGAGTTAAGAGAGGAATTGAAGAATTTTTATGGGCAAAGATGAGGAGGATTAATAATGGTTCGAGTTGCTCATATTGCAGACACTCATCTGGGTTTTCGCCAATACAACTTGGACGAAAGAGAGCAGGACATTTATGATGTTATGAATGAGATTGCAGATAAAATCCTTGAGGAACATGTGGATGTTGTAATACATAGTGGCGATCTTTTTGATTCTCCGAGACCTTCAGCCCAAGCTTATTATGCCTTTAAGCGATTCCTTGCAAGGCTTAATGGTAAAACGCATGTTTTCTCGATACTTGGAGATCACGATACTCCCAAGCGTCGGGGCATGCCCCCGCAGAAACTATTCGACGAAAGAATTCAGATTTTAGGATTGGCTGGTGGAGAACATCAAGTCTTAAGTTTGAATGGACAAGAGGTTATGATTGCAGGGGTTTCTTTTGTTGGGCGTAGATATCGGGAATTGCTAATTGAAGAGTTGAAGAAGCTCGATTCTTTGGCACAGGAATACCCTATAAGCATTCTAGCCTTACATCAAGCCATTGAGAGGTTCTTTGCGGTTGAAGAGGCCTTTGAGCTTAGGATGGATGAGTTGCCTCGGAATTTTAATTACTACGCATTGGGACATCTTCATAATAGGATCAGGGCTTCCTTTGGACGGGGTGAACTCGCTTATGCTGGGTCCACTGAAATTTTAAGGGTTAATGAAATCGATGAGTGGGAAAAGCGCGGCAAGGGCTTCTATATTGTGGATATTGATAATGAGAGTGTTAGCATTAAGGAAATAAACCTTGAAGGTGTGAGGCCACAATTTAAGATTAAAATAAATTATGCAAAATTTGATGAGGAGCTTAAGAAATTTGTAAAATGCATTAAGGATTATGTGAAGGTTCCAATAGTACATGTAACAGTTGAGGGGAAGGATGTAGATAGGCAAGGCGTTCAACAGGCATTGAATGAGACTTTGGCTGGCAAAGTTCTACATTTTCGCTCGCAGATTGTTGAAGAGACTGAAAAGACGATTGTCGAGTTGAAGCCTGGGGATGTCAACATAAACGTCCTGATTAGGGAATATCTGAAGGATGAGAAGATCGCAGAGTTCGGTCTAGAATTGTTTAAGCATCTTAAATTTGGGGATGTTGAGGAAGCAAAGAAGATTGCGGATGAGTATTTTAGGGGGATGAAAGAGGGTGCTTTTAAAGAGAGTACAACTTGAAAATTTCATATCACATGAAAGAAGCGAACTAGAATTTGATTATGGAATAAACGTTATTATAGGCCCTAATGGAGCAGGTAAAACCTCTATTTTGGACGCGGTAAGCTTTGGACTTTTCAACGTTCACAGTAGAGGGAAAAAGGAAAATCTCATAAACAGACATGCCGACATGGCTAAAGTTGCTGTAGAGTTTAGTGAAGGTGGTATAGGCTATGTTGTGGAGTGGACTATCGGCCGTAAAAAAGCAACTAATGGTGTTCTCTTTAAAGTTAAGGATGGAGAGAGATCCATTATTGCGAGAGGTGGTGAACGGGTAATAACCTCGGAAGTGGAGAGGATTTTAGGCTTAGACAAGGATCTCTTCATGAATTCAATTTATGTGCAACAAGGAGAAATTGAGAAGCTAGTCACAGAATCACCAGCCAACAGAAAACAGATTATCACAAAGCTCTTGGGCATAGAGGATCTTGAAAAAGCCTACCAAAACATGAGAGATATTATAAGCGAGTATCAACGAAGCCTTGACACGCTTACCGGTGAACTCAAGAGAAAACCAGTCTTGGAAAACAAGCTTAAAGGCATAAAAGAAAAACTTGAAGATTTAGGAAGATCACTTGAATCCGAAAGTTTTAGGCGGAAAGAGGTTGAAAAAGAGCTAGCTGAACTCAAAAGCCAAATTGATGAACTTAACTGTAAACGAGAAAAGTTTAAAGAGTTGACTTCAAAAAAGGCTGTTTTAGAAACAACCATTACAAGCTTGGACAAAAACCTTAAGGAAAAAGAAAAAGAGCTGAAAGTGGCTGAAGCTGCTTCCGAAAAGGTTGAATCATTAAAAGAGACTGTCGCAAAGCTTCCAGCAATGGAAAGTTACGTTGAGCTCCTCAGAAAACTCAATGAGAAAGAAAATGAACTGAAGTGGGAGTACGATAAACTTGAAAGAGTTAAAAGCTTAACGAACAAACTGGCACAAAACGAGGAGTCCTATAACTCTTATGTTGAGAAAAATGGTATCCTAAAACAAAAAAGAGAAGAGAGGAAGAATTACGAAGGAGCTGAAAAAGAGCTTATTAGAATAGAGAATCAACTGCGGAAAGATTCTGAAAAGCGAGATGAACTGTCGGAGGAATTATCACAAAAACTTGAAGAATACACGCAAATACTTGGGGAAAGCGTTACACTCGAAAACATTGAGTCCATTTTGGTAGTAAAGAAAGACAAAGTTGAAAAAATTAAAGAGGGGTTGGAAGAGAGAGCAGCTAAGCTTGAACAGGAAATTGGGGGCATAAGGGAGAAAATCCAAGACCTTGATTTTAAATTATCCAAAATATCAGAAGCGAAAGTCTGCCCAATTTGTGGTAGAGAATTAACTCTAGAGCATAAGGCAAGACTTCAAGAGGAGTATGAGAAGACCCAAAGAGAATGCCAAGAGAGAGAAGCTAGCCTCGAAAGTGAACTAAAAAAGGTTAAAGCTGAAGAGAAGGAGTGCGAAAAAATCCTCGACAGGCTAGCCACTATTGACTCAGGAGGAATTAGAAGAATAGCAAGCGAAGTAGATGAATTAAACCAAAAGATTCGTCAAACACGATCCGAAATTGAGGAATTAAAGAAAAAAGTTAGAAGATTAAAGGAGATAGACGACGAAATAGATAGGCTGGAAGGAGAAATTGAGAGGCTTGAAAAGCCTTATCAAGAATATTTGGCGGCTAAACTGGAGCTTGAAAGTCGGCCTTCCAAGGATGAAATTGAGGTCAGTCTTGAGAAGCTAGAAAGAGAAAAAAGCGAAATTTCGAAGGAAGTGGATGTTTTATCTAAAAAATTGGGCTATAAACCTGAAAGACCTGAAGAGGAGTTGACCGATCTGCGACGCAAAAAAGAAGAGTTTGACAGGAACTTGCCGCTGGCTGAAAAGAGAAACGAACTACAAAGACAACTGTTTGGCCTGATGGAGGAATTGGCCTCTAAAAAGCAGGAGTACCAAGAAATTATGGCGAAAATAGACGCACTTGCTTATGATGAGGGTCTTCACAACAAAAAGCAAAATGAGTTCGATGCCAAAATGCAGGAGAAAATTAGTATAGAAAAAGAGGTTGCAAGATTAAACGGCGAAATCGGCCAACTTAGTCAAGAAAAAGAGAGTTGCGAAAGTGAATTAAGGCAGCTTTCAGAGAAAGAACGTGAAAAAGCTTTGGTTGAAAGGTTCGTAAAAATCCTTGAGGTCATTAGGAGTGCCTTCCATAAAGATGGTCTCCAAAAACTTATTCGGGCAAAGGCGAGGCCTTTGCTTGAAAAGATGACCAGAGACTTCTTTGAAAGGTTCAACTTAGAATTTTCGGATGTTCAAATAGACGATGATTATAACATTTCAGTTATTGGACCTGCCGGCGTGCAGAGCATAGACCAAATTAGTGGTGGTGAAAGGGTTGCTCTTGCTATAGCCTTAAGATTAGCCATAGCCAGAGTCCTATCAGAAAAAGTTGAAACCATCATCATGGATGAGCCCACCACTCATTTGGATGAGGAGAGAAGGAAGGAGCTTGTCAACATTTTGAACTCCTTTTTCAGGGAAGGCGGGCGTGTCATTCCCCAAATGATTGTTATAACACATCATTCAGAAATTGAAGACGTGGCGGATACGTTGTATCACGTAAGCAAAAAAGAGGGTTTATCGACGGTTGAGACTGAAGTACCCACATAGAATATAACAAAAATAAGATGTTAAAAATCGTTATTTTGACAGCCTAAATTTCGATATAGTCTTTTTTTGCTACTTTGTTGCGCCATTTGTCTTCTGCGCATTCGTAGTATTCTTGTGATGTTATTTGTGTTTGGATGACATCTTTGCTTTGTTTTGTGAAGAAGATTTTTCTTGGCTCGTTTATTATGCTGATTTTAGGTATGTTGTCCCATGCTTCTTCGACCACGTAGATATTGTAGTTTTCTTCTTTGTTTAGGGTTTGATATTCGTTTTGCGTTAGTTGTATGGGCTTGTATGAGGGGTTTCTAAACGCTTTTACCTCGATTAGTGTGGATTCTGCTTTTATGTCGTAGCCTTGAAATTCGTATGAAACGTCGTGGGCTTCTCTTTGGTGTTTCTCTTTCTCCATCTTTAAAACGGCCATTATGCCCCTTCGCTCCGTGTATGCCCTTAATATGCCTGCTTCATCGTTGCTACTATGAGTTAGGTCAATAAGTTTGTCGGGTGTTATTGCTTTGGCGAGTTCTTCGAATACTGGTCTTAGGTCTCTTTTCGGGCCTGGGTTGTAAAACTTCTTTTTGATGAAAACGTCTATTGTTTTTGTTCTAGGCCCTATTGTCAGCTTGATTTTTGAATATCTGTCTTGGAATAGGAGTGACTGCCATTCTCCTCTTTTTAATTTGTTTAGGTATT
>JACIVQ010000053.1 GCA_014361445.1 Methanosuratincolales archaeon
CATGACCCCCTTCATAGAGTTCTTGACTTCCTCATCATTCTCGTTTACTTTAGCCATCCCTACGGGAACCAGTTTGATCTCAAAACCTTTCACTTAGAAAGCCTCCATTCAAAATTGAGTTGTTCAACATAAAGCTTTAAACTAACCTTAATATCATCAGTTTAAAAATTATTCTGTTAAATTCATTCGTAGTATTTGCCAGAAGCCAACAATACCTAATGCATGACCTTGTGGAAGAAAATAAAGGAAATAAACAGGGGCTTCGTTTTTTGATTTATGATTCCAGAAACCCCCGATGAGAGAAGGGAAAACATTTACAAAGTGCTCTGCGCGAGTTGTGGCAAAGAGACTTTGGAAGTCAAGGAAGTATATGTCAAGATACCCCGTTTCGGAAGGATGCTAATAATATCGATGCTCTGTTCACAGTGCGGATACAGGGTATTCGACACAATTGCGCTTGAGTACTCAGGACCTTCTAAGGTTGAATACAATGTGAGGAACGTGGGCGATCTCTCGGCTAGGGTGATCAGGTCCACAACGTCAACCATACTCATTCCGGAGCTTGGGCTTGAGCTGAGACCGGGTCCCAGGTCTGAGGCTTTTATAACTAATGTGGAGGGAGTATTGGATAGATTCCTGGCTATCGCTGAGCAGCTCTACAGAGGGTCTGAAGGGAGTGTTAAGGAGCGCGCCAGGAAAGCCGTTGAGAGGATAAAGCTCGCCATGGACGGCAAGATTCAGTTCAGGATAATAATTGAGGATGAGGCAGGGAACAGCGCAATAGTCCCGCCCGAAGAGGCATGATGTGCTTTTATTTTTTATTTAATTAATTTAATAAGATATTTATAAGATGCGGATGTTTTTGAGAGCTGTTCGGAACTCCTCTCCAATGCCAGACAAGGTCAGAGGAGGTGAGCGCCATTCCAGATATTTGGCAATTCCCAAGAGAGATTCCAATTATGTCGCTGAACGGTTCCGGGGTTGGCGTTAGTATCATAGTCATTCCGATCTCCTTCAGTCGCTTATAGGACCTCCTCTGACCTGGCTTACCCGATAGGCTTTTTAAGCTCTTGAGGGTTGTCTGCAACTCATAAAGCATTGAGAATGTCTCCTCATAACTCCCCACAAGAGCACGGGTAGATTGGCGCACCATAGCACCGCCTGGATTTCGGTCGTCTCTGAGTGTTTAAAAGGATTGCATGAAACTATTTAGAGGATTCAATCTATATTCTTTAAAGTGGGAAATATGTGGGAAATATTTAAATAGAGGGAGCCATATGCCATGGGAGGGGGGAGAATTGTGGACAGGAGGAATTTAGTTCACGCGCTACCAGACGCCGAAAGGATTCAAGGATCTCTCCCCAGAAGAAGTTGAAAAGTACAGGTATATAGAGGATAAGTTCAGGCAGACATTTGAGCTTTGGGGCTATAGAGAAGTAAGAACTTCAACCATTGACTATTTCGACATCATCCGGGGCGGGGCTGGCGAGCCCTTCGCCGACTCCATTTTCAAATTCCAAGACGGAGACGGTAAGCTACTCTCGCTCAGGGGAGAGGTCACCACACAGATTGCGAGAATGTTGGCGTCTAGGTCTTGTAGCGAGGGCAGGTTGTTCTACATTGAGAACTGTATTAGATTCCTGAGTCCCAAGACTCACTCACAAAGGGAATTTTGGCAGGCAGGGGCCGAATTGATCGGGGAAGGAGGGGCTGAGGCTGATGGAGAAATTATTGCGCTTGCGCTTGAGTGCTTGGAGAGGGCAGGTTTGGGCGGGGCTAAGGTGGATTTAGGAAGTATATCAGTCTTCAGAAAGACTGCGGATCAGTTCAAAATCACCAACTATGAGGGGCTCAGGAGGGCGATCTCAGCCAAATCAATGGGGGACCTGAGGGAGGTTGTAACCGACGATCGCGCCTTGGAGGCATTCGCTTACATGATGGAGGGACGGGGCGGACCAGATGTCTTGAAAAGAGTGGTTGAGATTGGGGTCCAAGGGATCGAGGAAGACATAAGGTATTTTGGGGAGCTATTTGACGTTCTCAAAGCTTACGGATACTCCAGCAATGTCAGAATAGATCTCAGCACTTTGAGGGAGATGAGGTACTACAACGGCGTAGTCTTTGAGATCTTCTTGGAGGGCGTTGGACTGCCCATAGGAGGCGGGGGCAGGTACGATGTGATGATGAAAGAGTTCGGCCTGGGGATGGGCGCAGTAGGCTTCGCAGTGAGCGTGGATCTACTGGTCAGAGCAATAGAGGGTCTGGGCGGCAGGAAGGCTCAGATCACGCCGGTCTACTACCTAAATGGGTACAGAGACAAGGCTATCGGTCTTGCGAGGAGACTGAGGGACAAAGGAGTGGCCTGCATAGTATCACGTTATAGCGGAGAGAAGGAGGGCATACTCGTCGGCGGCAAGGTGACGGATCTGAGGAGCGGGAAGGTATTGGAGGACGAATTATGAAAGGAGTGATACTGGCAGTACCAAACAAGGGACGACTCAGGGGTCCCGCTATGGAGGTCCTGGAGAGGGCAAATGTACGACCTTTAGATGAGGACAGGGTCTACCTGACCAACACCACGCTGGAAGGGGTTCAGCTCCTCTCTGTCAGGGCTGCAGATATACCGATTTATGTTTATTATGGTATAGCAGATGTGGGGATAACTGGAAGGGACGTTGTGGCAGAGAGTGGGCTAGAGGTCTATGAGCTCGCGGATATGGGCTTTGGCGAGTGCAGTCTTGTTGTTGCCGTCAAGTCAGACAGTAAATATAAAGATCCAGCCGAGCTACCCCAAGGGACCAGGGTAGCGACAGAATTTCCAAATCTTACCAGACAGTTCTTCAACGAGCTGGGGATCCAAGTGGAGGTAATAGCATTGAGAGGGGCGGTCGAGATAGCACCAATACTGGGTCTGGCCGACTGTATTGTTGATCTTGCCAGCACCGGGAGGACCCTTGAGAGGAACGGTTTGAGGGCAATAGGCACCATACTGAAGTCCACTGCTAAGCTCATATGTAATAAGGTCGCATATAAAACAAAGTACGAGCGCATAAAGATTTTGGAATCTCTTTTGGTGAGAAACGCATGAGGGTATTTGATTATGAAGGCTTCAGGCTTTGGAGACCAGAGGCAGTGCCGGAGCAGGTCGTGGAGAGTGTCAGAAAGATCGTGAGCGACGTGAAGGTGAGGGGGGACGCCGCCCTCCTTGAATATACTGAGAGGTTTGACGGTGTGAAGCTCTCAGCAAAGGAGATTATGGTCGACCCTCCAGAACTCAAAGGAGCTTACGACTCATTGCCAGAGGAGGTCAAGAGGGCTCTATCTAATTCTGCAGAGAGGATAAGAATCTTTCAGGCGAGGCAGGTTCCAGAATCCTTCACCATAGAAACAGCTCCAGGATTGTCTGTGGGTGTGAGGTTTATGCCCATAAGGTCCGCAGGGGCGTACATCCCCGGGGGGAGAGCGGCTTACCTCTCAACAGTTCTCATGACAGTCCTGCCAGCCAAGGTGGCTGGCGTGGGCAAGTGTGCTATATCCACCCCCCCAAAGGAAGGCGGGAGGGTGCCTGATGCCATATTGGCAGCAGCATATGTGACAGGGGCTGACAGCGTCTACAGAGTTGGGGGACCTCAGGCGATTGCTGCCATGGCGTACGGGACTGAAAGTGTCCAGAGGGTGGAAAAGATAGTCGGTCCAGGGAATATTTATGTGACCGTGGCTAAGATGCTGGTGAGCTGGGACGTCGCAGTGGACATGCCAGCTGGACCCAGCGAGCTCGTGGTATACACAGATGTGGACGATCCCAAGATCTGCGAATGGCTTGCTGCGGATCTCCTCGCTCAAGCAGAGCATGATCCAAGGGCAAAGGTGATACTCATTACCCCAAGGGTTGAGACCGCGAGTAAGATTGAAGGTTTTGTAGAAAGAGGTGTTGGGGAGTTTGGTAAGGAGGAGATATTGAATGAGAGCCTCTCAAACGCGTGTATTGTTCTGGTTAAGAGCAGGCAGGAGGCAATCAGGCTGATAAACGAGATCGCTCCGGAGCATTTGGAGCTCGTTTGTGAGGACGCCGATGGGATATTGAGTCAGATCGAGAACGCCGGGGCGATATTCGTGGGAGAGTACTCCCCGGTGGCAATCGGAGACTACACCGCAGGAACAAACCATGTCTTACCGACAATGGGATGGGCCAAGAGGGCTTCGCCCCTCTCTGTGAGGGACTTCCTGAAGGCGAATGAGATAGTGAAGTGTACCAAGGAGGGACTCCTTAGCGTAGGTGCCGACGGGAAGGTGCTTGCGGATGCGGAGAAAATGCCCTACCACATGAAGTCAATAATTCTCAGGAAGGGAGAATTATGAGAGCAGATGAATTAATTGAGGGGAAGATAAAGGAAGTTCTCAAGAGTAATAAGGCGACCTATGAGGATCTCTCTGAAGTCCGCCTGAGGATGGGACTCAATGAGAACTTCCTTGTGGACAAGTTCTTCTCGCACACCATTCTGATTGAGGCGGCCCAAGGCGTTGATGTCAGGAGGTATCCTGAAACAAAGGGCGGTAGGGCTTTGGAAGCGATATCACAAGAGCTCGGCATATGGGAAGACGAGTTGATAGTGGGCAACGGATCTGACGAGATATTAGATCTCGTTTCGAAGGTCTTCGTGGGAAGGGGAGAGGCACTGGTTGTCGATCCTACTTTTGAGATGTACAAGTTTTACGTGGGACTGTCCGGCGGCAGTGTAAGAAACGTCCTGACTGATGAGGACTTTGAGATATCTGCTGATAAGGTTCTCTCTGCGGTTAATGAAAGGACCAAGGTTATATTCATCTGCTCCCCCAACAACCCGACGGGGAGACAGTATCAGAGGGACGAGGTACTGAGAGTTGTTGAAGAGTTTGAGGGTATTGTTGTGCTGGACGAGGCATACGTCGACTTTGCACCATATAGCCTGACTTTGGAGGCGCCAAGGTACCCGAACCTGCTGGTCCTGAGGACGTTCTCAAAGGCATACGGTCTAGCGGGGCTAAGGATAGGATATGGGGTCGGGGACCGCGACCTTGTCAAATGGCTGAGGTCAGCCCAGAGCCCATTCAGTGTAAATTCCGTGGCACAGGAGGCTTGCAGACTAGTCTTAAAGAACAGGAGGGTGTATGAGGCTTTCATAAAGATGGTGGTGGAGGAAAGGGAGTACCTCATGGCTGAGCTGGAGATGGTCAACGGCATTAAGGCATACCCCTCAAGCGCAAACTTCATACTTGTAAGGTTGATAGATCCTGCAAAGCCTTCTTCTGAAGTCTGCAGATCGCTCAGGGAAGAAGGCATAGAGGTGAGGGACAGAGGAGGGCTCCCGCTCCTGGAGAATTGCCTGAGGGTAACTGTGGGTAGGAGGGAGGACAACCTGAAGTTCATTGAGGCTCTGAAAAAGGTTCTTGGGGATGAGTGAATGATACAGAGATCTGGAGAGCACAAAAGGAAGACAAACGAAGTTGACATAAGTGTGACGACCGAGCTTGACGGGGAAGGGGTTTTTGAGGGGACCTCAGGTACAACATTTATGGACCACATGCTCAAGACTCTTGCAAAGCACAGTGGCATTGATATAAGGGTCAGAGCCGAGGGCGACCTGAAGCACCACTTGATAGAGGATTTGGCAATAGCTATAGGCAAGTCCATCCTCTCAGCCCTCGGGGATAAAAGGGGAATTGCCAGGTTTGGTTACGCGTATGTCCCTATGGACGACTCCTTGGCTAGGGCGGTAATAGACCTCGGCGGCAGAGCATATAGCCGGCTAGAGCTTGGTGTGAAGAGTGAGGTCATAGAGGACACGAAGTTTGAGGACATAAAACACTTCCTAGAGACCCTTTCACAGTCCCTGCAGTGCAATATGCATATTAGGGTGCTTTATGGGTCAAACGACCACCACAGGGTCGAGGCTGCGGTAAAGGCCCTGGCCCTCGCACTCAAAAAATCTTTGGAGAAAGTCGGAGGGGGCGTGCCGAGTACCAAGGGTGAGATCTGATGAAGGTAGCCATACTAGATCTGGGGCTTGGAAATCTCCTCAGTATAAGGAGGGGGTTGGAGAGGGCAGGCGGAGAGGTTGTATTGGCATCAAGCGAGAGAGAGGCGTCTGACGCAGAAGCAGTCGTCATACCTGGCGTGGGTGCCTTTAGAGACGGGATGAGGGCGCTTGAGGGGTTCCGAGGGGTTATTGAGGATATCAGGTCGGGCGGTAAGCCCACGCTGGGAGTTTGTCTCGGCATGCAGTTACTGTTTGAGAAGAGTTATGAGGGCGGAGAGTACCAAGGGCTTGGGCTCATCCGGGGGGATGTTGTGAGGTTGCCCAACTCTGTAAAGGTTCCCCACATGGGGTGGAACGATATAACTTTGGTGAAGGACTCCCCCTTGTTGAAGGATCTGGATTCCAAAGATTATTTTTACTTTGTTCACTCCTACTACTGCAGGACAGATGAGAATGTAGTCCTCGCCACAACGGATTACGGCGTCCAGATCCCAGCGATCTTGGAGAAGAAGAACCTTGTGGGGACGCAATTTCACCCTGAGAAGAGCGGGAAGAAGGGGCTGGTCTTCTTGAAGAACTTCCTTGGGTGGTGCAGAAGGTGATAAAGGTCATACCAGCCGTGGATATATCCGGCGGAAAGTGCGTTAGGCTGAGGAGGGGCAGGCTCGAGGACGCGACGGTCTACTATGAAGACCCGCTTGAGGCCGCGAGGAGGTGGGAGGGCGAGGGTGCCGAACTCCTTCACGTTATAGACTTGGACGCCGCAATAGGGGTGGGTGACAACAGAGATGCGATAAAGAGGATAATAAGGGAGGTCAAGATACCGGTCCAGGTGGGAGGGGGCATAAGGAGCCTCGAGAGAGCTGAGGATTACATAAGCTCAGGTGCCGAAAGGGTGATATTTGGTACGGCAGCCTTGGAGCTCAGAACCATCAAAGATGCCCTCAAGTCATTCGGCCCTGAAAGGGTGATGGCAGCCGTGGACCATTTTATGGGCAGGGTAGCGGTCAAAGGGTGGAAAGACCTGCTGGAACTAGATGCAGAGATCCTATGCAAAAGGCTCGTGGAGGCAGGTGTGAGGAAGATCATGATGACATCAATTGAGAGGGATGGAATGCTCAAAGGACCCAACCTCGACTACTCCCTGAGGGTTGCTTCTAGCGTTGCCGCCGAGTTTTATCTGGCAGGGGGTTTCTCCTCAATGGAGGATCTAGTGCCGTTGAGGGGAAAGAAGGTAGCAGGTGTCATTATTGGGAGGGCGCTCTACGAGGGAAGAATAAACCTGAAGAGGGCGAGGGAGGTACTTACCGATGTTGAGTAAGAGGATAATACCGTGCCTCGACGTTGACAAAGGTAGGGTTGTCAAGGGCATAAGGTTCAAAAACCTAAGGGATGCGGGCGACCCCGTCGAGCAGGCGCTCACCTATGAGGCGCAGGGGGCAGACGAGATCGTCTTCCTCGACATAACAGCATCGTGGGAGGATAGAGAGATCCTTATCGACGTGGTTAAGAAGACCGCCTACGAGCTTTCCATACCATTCACAGTGGGAGGGGGCATAAGGAGCTACAATGACGTGAGGAGGGTCCTCATGGCTGGGGCAGACAAGGTCTCCCTTAATACGGCTGCGGTCCTGAACCCAAGTATTCTAAGGGAGGGGGCAGAGGCTTTCGGGAGCCAGTGCATAGTTTGTGCCATAGACGCAAAGAGGACTGAGGGGGGCAGCTGGGAGGTTTACATATACGGCGGGAGAAAGGGGACGGGTTTGGACGCATTGGAGTGGGCAAGGAAGGTGGAGGAATTAGGGGCTGGGGAGATACTCCTGACGAGCATGGATTACGATGGTTCGAAGATGGGTTATGATCTAGAACTCACAAGGAGGGTCTCAGAATCAGTGAATATACCAGTTATAGCCTCTGGCGGGGCGGGGAACCCTGAGCACATCTACAGGGCATTTGTGGAAGGGAAGGCTGACGCCGCACTAGCAGCCTCAATCTTTCACTATGGAGAATACACTGTGGAGGACGTGAAGAGATACCTGAAAGAGAGGGGAGTTCCGGTGAGGTTGTGATCCTATGGAGGGAGTAAAGTTCAGCGAGTCCGAAATTAAAAATGTTTTAGATACACTGAACTTCGAGAAGTTGAACGGAATAATACCCGTCATAACGGTTGACCAGAATGAAAGAGTGCTGATGCTGGCCTTCATGAATAAGGAGGCTCTGGAGAGGACCCTCAGGACAGGGATGATGCACTATTGGTCCAGGTCGAGGCAGAGGCTCTGGATGAAGGGGGAGGAGTCTGGGCACTACCAATACGTTCTGGGCGTTTATGTTGACTGCGATGCGGATTCGCTCCTCTTCAAGGTCAACCAAGTCGGCAATGCGTGCCACACTGGGAAAGAGACATGTTTTCACATCCCAGTCAAGGAGTACCAAGGGGGACCGGGGATCTTAAAGGAGATCGAGGAGGTCATAGAGGATAGGATCACCAACCCAAAAGAAGGATCCTACACCTCAAGTCTAGTCATCAAAGGAATTGGAGAGGTTGCCAAAAAAGTAGGGGAGGAGGCGACTGAGGTGGCAGTCGCCGCACTGAGCGAAGGGAAGGACAGGACCATCTATGAGGTCGCCGATCTGCTCTACCACCTGGTTCTTCTCTTGAAAATGAAAGGGGCGAGTCTGGAGGACGTCTATAGAGAGCTCAGGAGGCGCAGAGGTAAGTAAAAAGTAGAGGGGCAAGGATCAATGACAATGTCCTGGATCGAGTTCTTGCCCATGGTTGTGGTGGTAAGTGCCTCGGGGGTGATGTCCCCGGGACCGCTGACGTTTGCAACCATAGCGTCCGGCTCAAAGAAAGGCTGGAAGGCGGGACCTTCAATAGGTCTCGGGCACCTCATAGTGGAGCTCCCTCTAGTTCTTGTGATAGCCATAGGAGCGGCTTTCATTTCATCATTGGACCTCAGATGGATTTCCTTTGGCGGAGGACTTTTCATGGTGGTATTCGGTTTTTTGACGATCAAAGGATCCAAAGAGGATGGGCAAGAAGGAAAGGTACTAAGGCTTTCAGGGCATCCTGTGACTGTGGGGATCGGACTCTCCTCCCTAAACCCCTACTTTTTGATATGGTGGGCCACAGTTGGAGCCCCCTTGGTGATAATCGCAATGGATATGGCAGGGGTGCTGGGGGTAGGTGTGATGTTCGCTTCGCATATATGGCTCGACTTCCTGTGGCTGACGGTACTCGCTTCGCTCGGGTCAAGGGGTAAAAAACTTGGAAGGTTCTACCCCTATTTCGTAGCAGGGCTTGGATTAGCCCTTGTGGTATTCGGGATCACATTCATCCTGCGCGGGTTTTATGGTGTAACCTTATGAATAGAGCCTTCTGGAAGTCTGGATCCCAAGCAATTACTATAGCATGGTGGAGCCCGCACCGTCTGGAGTGCAAAAATTCAGTAGCTCTATAAGGAGATCAATAGCTTAACCACTTAGCATCCCGATCTTTAGGTAGCTCTGATGGAGAGTGATCGTTTTTTATACTTGAGGGCATAATAAGAGCGAGTGACCCTCTTTGTCGGAGATACTCTTTGTTGGGCATATATCCATGGACCGAATCCGCAATCAGCGCGGCGAAATGTTCCAGCCGGGCGGAGCTGCCCTCTACGCCGCCATGGGCGCAAGGACTATCTGCAAGGACGTAGCCATACTCTCCGCGGTGGGCGAGGATTACCGCTTCTGGGAGGTCCTCTCCGACATAAAAGGGCACATAAAGACCGTCAAGGGAAAGAGCACGCAGTTCTTCATAACATACGACAGGTATTGGAATGCATCCTACCGAAGGGTCTTCATCGGTCCTGGCTCAAAAATCACCACGCGAGACCTCGCATCGGCTCTTAAGTCTGGCTTTAAAATGGTGCATTTGGCGCCGATGAACCCTCCCAAGGTTGAACGTATGGTCAGAGCGATTAAGGAACAAAACTGCAACGTCATAGTATCTGTTAATTCTGCCATCCATTACTTGGACGAACGTTCGAACCGGCGCGCGATTCTGAATGCGGCATCCCTCTCAGATATATTCATCCTCAACGAAAGGGAGCTTCACGCTTTGACGGGCATAGAGGTTGTATCGGAGGCCATAAGGGCAATAAAAACAAAGACGCTTGTCCTGACGCTCGGCGAGATGGGCACACTGATAAGATCCCAAGACGAAATCGAGTTCATCCCGGCTATGGCTGCGATAACGAAGAATGCAGTTGACGTGACGGGAGCTGGGGACACGTGGGCTGGAAGCTTTCTGGCTTCATACCTTAGGAGCGGAAGCTGGATAAAGGCGGTCTCCTTTGCCTCAGTGATCTCCGCTATAAAGTGTACAGGGTGGAACTTTGAGAAGATCCGGAATCTGAGTTTCAAAAGTGTTGAAGAGGTCTATGATCTTGCCATAGCTCTTAAGGAGGGTGGGAGGCAGTTGACCCTCACCGATCTGGTGAGAGGGTCAGAGAAAGGCAAATAGAAAGTGGAAGCCTAAGGTGCTGATCGTGATCCTCAGATAGACTCCTCCCGCGGCCAATAGGGTTAAAACAATAATGGTTTTATAAGTCTGTTTGAATTATGAGGTGTGGTAGTTGGAAGAGCGGCTCCAATACACGGTAAAAT
>JACIVQ010000054.1 GCA_014361445.1 Methanosuratincolales archaeon
TGCAGTGGCAATCGAAACTTTTAATAGCATCTCTAATAACCGGCTCGTCAGGATTTTCTTTCTTTGGATCAAAGCGGGAATAAACGATTATGAACCTGTTCGAATGAAGGCAGTAGAGACACTTGCTGACGATCTTCATTGAGACGGTCTTGCTGAAAGGTTGTTTGTACACATATGTGAATTCGTGGGGGAGTGATTCATGTTCCTCAGTCCTTATGGGCGATTCTTTTGTGAACTCAATTGATTTTACGTTCTTATTCTTCTTCATCTCCTCAATGTAGTTATTGAGAAAATCTTCGACTGTGGGGCTCTTTGACCTGTGTTTTTCAAGATTTTCCCATATTATATCCAAGGTTGATCCGTGGGGCGTAGAAAAACTAATTATCCCGGCACCATATTGTGATTTTCGATCTATGGATAGCTTCCAGTCATTGGGGACTTGCATCTCAAAATCGTACAAGGCAAATCTCAATAAATTCACCAACAACCAATAGGTCCAAGAATTTATATTTCTTGCGCAATAATCTCTAATAGGGGAGAAAATGGACATCAAAGTAGTTAAATTGAAAATGCCAAAAGATTCAAACGTTATAGTCGGACAGACGCATTTCATAAAGAGTGTCGAGGACATCTATGAGGCGATAACGACAACCGCTCCAAGAGCCAAGTTTGGGGTCGCATTCTGTGAAGCTTCTGGTCCCTGTTTGATCAGATATGATGGGAATGACGAAGAGCTGAAAGAAGCCGCTGTCACCGCATGCAAGGATATAGGGGCAGGTCATGTTTTTGTGGTCTTTATTAGAGAGGCCTACCCAATTAATGTCCTCAACTCCCTGAAAAATGTGCAGGAGGTTTGCAGCATCTTCTGTGCTACGGCGAATCCCGTTGAACTCATAATTGCGGAGACCGAACAGGGAAGGGGTGTTCTGGGTGTAATTGATGGTAGTTCGCCCAAAGGGGTTGAGAGCGAATCGGATAAGGAGGAGCGTATAAAGTTCTTGAGAAAGATAGGATACAAGAGATGATGATGTTGTAAGTAGCATATGGCCTAAGCGCACGAGCTTCGTTGCGGCAGGGTGTGAGAAGGTTTATTTATGGGAATATCAAATAATTATCTGAACTTTTGACTGTGGTGAAAGATGCCAGCAAAAAAGTACCAAAAATCGAGGTTTTGGACTTGAAAGGTAGGCGAAATTGTGAGGCGACTTGTCCCCACTTCAGGTGTGGGCAAAGAGCGTTGCAGATAAGGTCTAGATATCCCCAACAGTATGGAGGTCAGAGGGGGAATCCATGGGATAGAAGGATGCAATCCGATGCGACCCCTTACTGCAACTGGGTGGGCGATCTGTGCGTAGCAGCAAAATGCAATTATGCATTCTGCGAAAGGAGAGCGCTGCTCCCAGACGGTTCCTGTGGTCTTGAGGAGAGGGAGTATCAGAGACAGCCCAGAAGCATAGAGGAAGAGGCTAGACGGGAAGAGATGGCATTGAAGACGGCGCAGATGAAGCTGCTCAAAAAAACTGGGAAGTTCTTCGTGGAGTAAAATCCCACTTTATTTTTTTAATCTACCCTGGATTTACTTACTTATTGTGCAGAGGACCGCTGCAGACTGGGCAGTTTGAATTTCTTTTTATGGAGATCTCTTGAAAACTCATCTCTTCTCCATCGTAGACCAAAAGCCGACCAACAGCAGGTCTGCCTATTCCTGTGATTAGTTTTATCGCCTCTGTGGCTTCGAGACATCCCATCACTCCAGGGGTTGTTCCCAATACAGGGAAACGCTCAGGCTTTGGAGGCTCGCCAGGATACATACATTTCAGGCATGGACCTTCATGGGGAATTATTGTCATCAAGTACCCCTCCATTCCGTAAACAGCAGCATATATGTAAGGGACCTTGTTTCTCACAGCAAATTTGTTAATTATCATTCGCGTCTGAAGGTTGTCCTGACCGTCTACGATTATATCTATCCCCTTCATCAGGTCGTCGATGTTTTCATCAGTGATCTTTTCATTTATGGCGTCTATGCGAACGTTTGGGTTAAGGAGTGATAGTTTCATCGCGGCCGATTCGACCTTAGGACGGTCTATGTCGTTGCTCCAGTGCAGGATCTGCCTGTTGAGGTTTGATATTTCGACGACATCGCAGTCTATTAGTCGCAGGCATCCCACGCCAGCGGCTACGAGATAATACGATGCAGGACATCCAAGCCCCCCTATACCAGCAACCGCAACCTTGGCGGAGAACAATTTTTTCTGACCTTCGATTCCAAAACCTCGAATCATCATCTGGCGGCTGTACCTTAGGAGTTCGCGATCCGATTCCATTTAAATCTCCACATCTTCTGGGATGGGTAAAGAAATAAATATTTACGCTCCCAGAATTTGAGGGTAAGCCAGGGTGGCCGAGCGGTTTAGGCGGCGGGCTGCAGACCCGCTACACTGGGGTTCGAATCCTCACCCTGGCTCCATTGGTGATTATATGGGCATAAGAAGCTCCGATATAAAGGAGGCTATTGGAGATTTAATCAAAGTTATATCTGTCTTGAGAAAGACCTCCCCAGATCATCGCATGAGTGAGGGGCAAAAGGAAGAGATCATCAAGTATTTAGACAGTGCAAGGAGTCGCCTCGAAAAAGTGAGAGAAGGTTTGAAATCATGAAGATCCCGAAGGAGAGACCTGAAAAATACAAGGGATTGAAGAGAGACTTCGCAGAGGAGGAGTACATAAACCTCCAGCCAATACAGCGCGGAGGGATACTCACAGAAGAGGCTATGAGGGCCATACTGGAGTTTGGGGACGGTTATTCCACATGTGACTGGTGCCCACCAAAGACCGCGAGGCTTGACATGATAACAAGCCCACCCATCCAAGATTTTTACAAGGATCTCGCGGAATTCCTGGGAATGGATGTTGCCAGAGTGGTGACCAGATGTAGGGAGGCCAAGTTCATAGCCTTTAAGATGCTCGGCAGACCAGGAGATTATGTAGTATTGGACAGCACTGCCCATTATTCGAGCTATATCGCGGCCGAGCTTGCTGAGATGAAGGTCAAAGAGGTTCCAAACAGCGGTCCTCCAGAATTCAGGGTAGATTTAAATGAATATGCCACGAAGATTGAGGAAGTGAAGAAGGAATGTGGTAGACTCCCGGCGGCCGTCCTTTTGACGCATGTGGACTACCTTTACGGCAACTTGAATGATGCAAGAATTGTAAGCAAGATAGCAAGAGAGTACGGTGTTCCTTTCATACTGAATTGCGCCTACACTGCTGGGGTGATGCCGGTGGATGGCAGGGAGCTTGGTGCTGATATCATAACCAGCAGCGGGCACAAGAGCTGGGCAGCGAGTGCGCCCACAGGGATACTTGCGTTCAACAGGTCCTTGGAAGATAAGCTTACAGCCCGCTCAAAGATCGAGGGGGATCTGACAAAGAGAAAGTTTGGGGCAAAGGAGCTCGCCATGCTTGGATGCACCGTTATGGGAGCGCCGCTTATAACACTCATGGCCTCATTCCCAGAAGTCGTGAGCAGGGTGGAGAGGTGGGGAGAGGAGATCGAGAAAGTGAGGTATCTTGTATCGGAGCTTGAGAGAATTGAGGGTGTGAGGCAGCTAGGGATGAGACCAAAGTTGCACACCCTCACCCATATGGAGACGGAAGGGTTCTACAAAATCTCCTTGAAGCACAAAAGGAAGGGGTTCTTCTTGTACGATGAGTTGAGAGAGAGGAAGATCGTGGGAATACAGCCAGGATTGACAAAACACTTCAAGTTCAACACTTATGGCCTGACCTGGGAACAGATTAGGTACGTCAGGGATGCCTTCTTTGATATAGCAAAAAAATACGGGCTGGGGATTAGCTGAAATTGAGTCCTCAAAGACCTATCTTCTTCAACAATATCTCAGGGTTCTTGAATAAAACAGTCTCAGCCTCTGATTGGCTGAGGCCTGCACCTTTAGCCACAACAAGCGCCGCTTCTGGAGAGAGGTGGTCGCCTATGTCGTGTGCGTCTGAATTGACCAAGAGTTTTGCGCCGATTGCCGAGGCTAGTTTTGCCACCCGCCCATTTCCGAGGCAGTGCCCACACCTGTAAGAGAGTTCCAGAAAGATCCCGTTGTCTTTGGCGCAGGAGACCGCTTCCTCTGAGATTATGCCGGGGTGAGCCAAGATGTCTACATCGTCGCACATGCATGCAGCTGTGTTAGTCCCAGGCAATACCGGTTCAACTGGCGTTTCTCCATGGACGACTACTATCCTTGCCCCGTATCTTTTTGCCTCTCTAGCTAGAATTGGGATGCTCTTTGGGGGGACATGTGTCAATTCTATCCCCGGTATGAGGGTAAAATCAGAATAAAATTTAGATACAAACTCCGAGGCAAGCACTAATTTTTTTATTATCGATTCCATGTTGGACTGGTCGGCGTGGTCTGTGATTGCTATAGCTCGGTTATTCAAGATATATGTCCGCCTTACTATCTCGGAGGGAATGAGCTCCCCATCACTGAATAGGGAGTGCATGTGAAAATCGCAGATTTTCTGCATGAGGGGATTTAATTCGCTGAGTGTTATATATGTTATGTTATTTTATTTTTCCAAATTAATCATATTTTGTGCTCAAAAATAAAATTGATATCTAGATCACATTTCAATTTGGTTACATTTATGATAGAAAATGTTGAATTTTGACTGCCCAGTTAGAAGATATTAGAAGATACCTTGCTCCAAGCCTTTAAGTCGGCAGGAAGGCCGCCCGACAGGTGGGGTAGTTCGCTAAAATTCAACCGCAATTATTATAAGGTCTTTCCCTTATCCATCAAGGGCGTGGACAGACCGCGCCATGGTGAACCTCATGCAGAATAGCGGACCAAAAGTTACACCTTGGGAGGTCAGGGGCGAGGTAGATTACGAACAGCTGATTAAAGAGTTTGGGGTCGAGCCACTTAACGAAAACCTCATTAACAGGATTCAAAGGCATGCAGGATACCTCCATGTATTGTTGCGTAGGAATGTCTTTTTTGCCCATAGGGAGTTCGGCGAATGGATGGACTCCTATGAGAGGGGGGTAGAGACAGTCCTATATACAGGAAGGGGACCGTCGGGATATACACACCTCGGCCATCTGATCCCATGGATATTCACAAAGTATCTTCAGGACACATTCAAGGCAGACCTATATTTCCAGGTAACGGACGACGAGAAGTTTCTGATCAACCCAGGAATGAGTATTGAGGAGGTCAAGAAGTACACCGAGGACAATCTGCTGGATATAATAGCCGTGGGATTTGATCCAGAAAGGACAAAGATCTTTACCAATTTGAGCTACACCAAGGAGTTATACAATATAGCGGTCAGGGTCGCAAAACACGTCACTTTCTCAACCGCCAAGGCGACTTTTGGGTTCACAGAAAGTTCCAATATTGGAATCATATTCTTCCCAGCCATGCAGGCGGCGCCATGCTTTTTGCCACAGACCCTCAAAGGATGCGATGCACATGTCCTAATCCCCTGCGCCATTGACCAAGAGCCCTACTGGAGGATAACCAGAGACGTGGCGCCAAAACTCGGGTACAGGAAGCCTGCAGGCATCTATAGCAAGTTTATACCAGGTCTTGGGGCAGGAGGGAAGATGAGCGCGAGCATGCCAGAGACCTGCATATTCTTATCGGACTCCCCGGAGGAGGCGAAGAAAAAGGTGAGAAATGCATTCACGGGCGGTCAGCCCACAGTTAGAGAGCAGAGAGAGAAAGGGGGGAACCCAGAGGTCTGCGTTGTTTACTGGTACCTCTATTACCTTTTTGATGAAGACGACAAGAGCGTAGTTGAGACCTACGAGGCTTGCAAGCGTGGGAACAGGATCTGTGGCGAGTGCAAAGAGCAACTGGCTGAGAGGGTCGCAAAATTCCTTTCCGAGCACCAAAGGAGAAGGGAAGGTGCGAAATCGATATTGGACAGGTTCATCTTAAAGGACTGAGGCGGCAAGGACGTGTTGATGCCTGCGGATAGGCGGGTTCAAGTTGTAACAGTGTAATCGGTTGAGTCTTTCATGTTAAGGCGTGTAACAATTTTAATAATAGCCTCGGTAGTGGTTTTGGCGGCAGGTATGGCTTATTATACAATGCCAAAGAGTGGTTTTCCTAATACGAAAGTAATAGTAGATCACCCGGAGATCCGAGAGGCCTTGGATGAGAAGAGACCATTAATGATCTATTTTTCATCAATCGGTTGCCCTACCTGCCTGATGCAGGACAGGGTCATAAGCGCGGTGTATCCAAACTATGAGTCGCGCGTGAAGTTTGTTTACATTTTGTTAAGCAATTCCACGGAGAGGATCTTTCAGGATTGGTCGGTCATCAAGGTCCCAACCTTGATCTTCGCTGACAGGGAGGGGAATATCATTTCAAGGTTCGACGGAAGGTACTTGGATGAAGCCTCTCTGAGGTCTGAGTTGGAGAGGATTAAATAATGGATCTCTTCCTTCTCGGTTTTGCGTTCATGGCAGGATTGATGTCCCTGTTGAGTCCTTGTGTCCTGCCCATAATTCCAAGCTATATCGCCTATCTATTTGGGAAGGAGAAAACAGGGATCTTAATAGGGACACTTGCGATATATGCGGGGATATTTGTTGGTGCGGGCGGAGTAGCACTGACCCTCTCAATAGTGGAAATAGTTCATAGTACTAAAATCTTCTATGTTGTGGCGTCCATCATAATAATATTCCTCATAATTGACTCCTTAGGGGTTGGGTTTTTGAAACAGATGAGTCTAAATTTACTTGGGCAGAGAAAGGGGCTCTATACGGGTTTCATATTTGGGCTACTTTTAATGTTCATAGCTGCGCCTTGCACTATACCGTTGTTCACCACGACGGCAATATATGCCCTGACTTTGAGCGAGGGGCTCTCAAGGGCCCTTGTAATTTTGGCGTATGCACTCGGATTGGGAGTTCCTTTAATAGTGATCAGCCTGATACCCGAGATCTCTGGGAAGATGAAATATCTAAGCAGCAGGTGGTGGAATAAGCTCAGGCTGATTATTCTGATCTCCACACTCGTTTGGCTTATGTGGTCTTTCTTCGCAGTGTAGTCCTATGGGGAAGCCACCAAAGTTGTTGTCTGGAGGACGCCTGGAACACGCCTTATTTGGGTCACAATTTCATCAAGGGAGACAAAATCCGCAACCTCAATCCTTATGAAGACGTCAAATTCCCCGTAGACTGCTCTGCACTCCGTAACGCCACTTATCTTCCTAACTTCGTTTATAATATCATATTCCTTACCGGTGTCAGTTATAAGAAGCATGTAAGCTACAACACCATTCATCTTCGGCACCTGATCATAGAATGTTGGAAAGGGTTAAAAACTTAATGATCAATTTTTAAGTAAGGGATTTGATTTGATAATCATATTGGCCATCACAGGGGCAAGTGGCGCTGTCTATGGGTTCCGACTTCTCGAAAAGTTACACGAGGCAAAGGCTGATGTGAGGGTAATTGTCTCGAGGACAGGACTACAGATCCTCCAGGAAGAGACAGGATTCGGTGAGAAGGAACTTGCAAAGTTCGGAAAGGTCTACAGGGACTACGACCTAAGGGCGCCCATGGCCAGCGGTAGCTATATCTTCGATGCCATGGTGGTGGCTCCTTGCAGTATGAAGACTCTAGGTTGCATCGCAAACGGAATTTCCTCATCATTGGTGACCAGAGCGGCGGACGTGGCGCTGAAGGAGGGGAGGAAGCTAATACTCGTTGTTAGGGAGACCCCGCTGAACATCGTCCACATCAGAAATATGCTTAGGGTCGCAGAGGCGGGTGCTGTGGTTATGCCGGCATGCCCTGGCTTTTATCATAAGCCAAAGACCTTGGAGGGGCTGGTGGACCATTTGGTAGGGAAGATACTGGATCAGCTTGGGATTAAACATAGTCTTTATAGGCGGTGGGAGGGCGCCACCAAGACCTGATACTCTTCAATTCATCTTCATGCCTCAGGTCTGAATGAGGAAGATTTCCCGAGCTGCCCAACATTAAAGGAATTTTCAGTTCGTGGCTTTAAAATTAAAATTACTTTGCTAAGACCTAGCAAGACCCGCCAAATCAGTATCATGGAATCGGGAGCAATTTAGTCTGTACCAAATTGAGCTCTTCAAGTTGAGGGTCTGTCGTTATCAAGATCCCGTCTAGCACCTTTGTGGCTGCCAAGATGTAAGCATCCACTAAGGAGATTTTGCCTCGATGAATACACTTAAACCCCCCTGCGATACGAGTGAGGCGCTCGTCTACAACCAATATCGACGTCTTGGAATGCCTGATAGAAGCGCATCTAACTTCTGCAACTTCACGCCCGAGTTTTTCACAAGTCTTGTAGTACAACTCTGCGATGTTCGTCTCACATGTGTAGCCCTCTGCCCTTCCAGCAGCGACTTCGTCGAACATTTCTTTGACATGCTTATCTCCTGCAAAGTAAAGAAAGATTGGACCCGTATCAAAGACGAATCTGCTCTTCATAGAGCTCACTCAAGGCAACTCCCTGTTTCAGCCGTGGTTGACTGGTCAGAGGCCTCCTTCCTCCTTTCTTCCTGCAATTCTTTTATCGCCTGATAAACTGTTTCCTTAGTGGCTTTGTCTGCACCAAAGAGATCCTCAAATGGAATAACTGGGACAAGCAAGATGCCTTCATCTGTTTCAACAAATTCAATACGAGACCCTTTTCTTAACTTATACTTCTTTCTAATCTCTGCAGGTATCGTAACCGTACCTTTCTCAGTAATTGTATAACTCAAACTTTATTTCACCATACTTCTAATAAAAAAGTATCCTATTTAACTTTATGTAATACTAATATGGCTTATCTCCAACCCCCTCGATTTTCAATGGATAGATGCGCATCAAGGCAAAGGCATCAGCATACATAACACCAGAGGCTCAGTATAGGAAATAACCTCTTCAATCCATTCCCCAGTTAGACATGGTTTCTTATGGCGGATTTTTTAATGAGGACAAGAAACTTCTAACACACTCTTCTGAATTTTTCAATAGCTTGCGTATGTCATCTTCAGAGGCGTCGTCCACATGGATCCCAGCGATAACGACGGTACTTCGCCCAGTTTCATTAAAGATCGTTTGAGATGCTCTGTGCGATACCAAATAATCCTTATGGTTCGGCAACGAAATAGTAAACGGTCTGCCTCTTCCAGTACATATTGATATGGCGCCGACGTGGGGCTTTTCTCCCCCGCCAATGTATATCACAATGTCATTTCCAGCACTAACAGCCTCCAGATAGACTCTGTGCCTCCCCTCACCAGATTCGATTAAGTTCGCCATAATAAGCCCTCTCAGGTGATCCAATCCTTATTACTTATCTTCTCAGGTAAGTAGACATCAGAAAGGAACCTGAAGCCCTTTGAGGATTTTGCCTCGATCTCGGCTTTGACCTTCTTCTCCAAGAAGATGTTTATTTCTTGCCGCCACTTCTTGGACTCATAAAACCAAGGATAGCGAGGGAGCTTCGTGACAGGATCCTTAACGAGGAGCTCCTTGGCCCTCTTTATGTCGATCTCGTTTGCCTTTATCAGATGGTCTCGCGGGATTTCATACTTCTCTATATCAGTCATAGTCATGCCCAGAAACTTAGCCTCGGGGCATGCGAGCCTGAATGACTCGTATGAGAGCGAGATGCTGCCAGCGCGGTAGGTGGAGTATATGTACCACCCGAAGGGATCTGCGTCTGTGAGTACATATACCGGAAGATCCCACTCTTCGTTGAGGCGCTTCACCATGCGCCTTGTGGCCCGGTCAGCCTGACCCTTACCTGTTATGAGGATACAGTTGTTCTTACGCCAGAATTCGTAGTCATTTAGCCTTTGGAATATGGCGTCTTTCTCCACAACGAGGACGTACTCTGCGTCCACTTCCAGGATCCTAATCTGGTCACAGAGGGACGGGATGTTAAATGCGCCAATTCCAAACTTGGTACAATCTATCCTGTTGCCCTTAGACTCTAAGATTATATTGCCGACCATAGCACCCCTAGACTCTGCGACTATCCCCATCTGCTCCCTCAGGAGACCAGTCATAACCTCGATATCCTGAAAGATAGAGTTTGACTCGTCTTGGTCATTGAACGTCTCTATCTCTGTACCCTCGATAGTGTGTAGCGTATAGTAGTACAGATCCCTGATAGTAGGGTGGTCGTTATTCTTGAGGGCTTCGTAAATAGCCCTTGCAAGAAGACATGTCTGCATAAACGATCTGACCCCGCTTATGTCGTTAAATCTCCGCTCTCCGACCCGCTCCCCCCGAGTTATGATGCCCCTCTTTCTGTCAAA
>JACIVQ010000055.1 GCA_014361445.1 Methanosuratincolales archaeon
GCTCTTGATAATGTCTTGCCCATTCATGTATGGGATCAGCGGATCAGGTATAACTATGCTACCGTCCTCTTGTTGATAATTTTCAAGTATGGCGACTATTGCCCGCTCCGTTGCCACTAGTGTGGAGTTCAGTGTGTGGACGTATTTTGTTGGTTCATTTGGCTTGTCTCTGAACCTTATATTCGACCTGATAGCCTGATAGGATGTGCAATTGCTGCAAGAGACCATTTCTCGATATTTTCCCTGGCCAGGCAGCCACACTTCGAGGTCGTACTTCTTAGCAGCCACTGTTCCTAGATCTCCGCTACAAACATTAACAACCCTGTAAGGAAGTTTAAGGCTTTGAAAGAATTCCTCGGCATTTTTAATGAGTAGTTCATGTTCCCTCGGAGAGTCCTCGGGCTTGCAGAATACGAACTGTTCCACTTTTTCAAATTGGTGTACTCTGAATATGCCTTTGGTGTCCCTGCCGTGGGCACCAGCCTCTTTCCTGAAACATGGGCTGATGCCACAGTACCTCAGAGGCAAGCTGTTGCCGTCAAGGATCTCGTCTGAATGAAAACCAAGTAATGCGTGCTCAGAGGTTGCAATTAGGAAGAGATCCTCCCCCTCAATCTTGTATATGGTATCCTGAAAGTCCGCTAGAGATACTGCCCCTTCCAAGATCTTTCTCTTCATCATGTAGGGCGGGAGAAAAGGGATAAAGCCCCGCCTGGTCATGAAGTCTAGTCCGTATTTAATTAATGCAAAGTTGAGTTTGACCAAGTCGCCCTTTAAGTAGTAGAACCGAGACCCGGAAACTTTTGCTGCCCTTTCTATATCGATTAGATCAAGTTCCAACGCCAGATCAATATGATCCTTAGCCTTGAAATTGAAGGGCCTTATTTCTCCCCATGTCCTGATTACAACATTATCATTCTCGTCCTTTCCGAAAGGGACCGAATCGTCCATCAGGTTAGGGAGGCGCATAAGTATGTAATCCATCTTCTCCCGGTATTCTTGCATCTTGGACTCTACTTCCTTGATATGTGCGGGGATCATCGCTGCCTCCTTCAATTTTTCGGTTACATCCAAGCCTTGCTTTTTCAGCCTTGCAATCTCTTCTGTAATCCTGTTTCTCTTGCTACGTAGCTCGTTTGCTTCAGCAAAATATTTTCTCCAAGATCTGTCGTACTCGATCAGTTCGTCAAACATCCTAAGTACCTCAGGGTCGTTTCTGCGCGCTAGGTTTGACCGGACCATTTCTGGGTTTTCCCTTATCATTTTTATGTCAAGCATGGGGATTCCCCCAAAAGGTTTCGATCTCTAAATCAGATCCTTTGGTATAAGTTTAACTTCTCCGAAATGAGAAGCCACAAAAATCATTATGGAAACTTCTTCCAAGGATTCTATTGTGCATAGGGCCTCAAGGGGAGTTGCGCCTACCGCGACCACGCCGTGGTTCTGGAGTATCACTGCCCTTCGGTTCCTGATATTCTCTGCGACAAGCTCGCCAAGCTCCTTGGATCCCGGACGCCTAAATTCCAAAATCGGAACATCCTTGAATAATACTGCAGCCTCATAGTTGACTGGTTCGATTTTCCTCCCGGCCAAAGCGAGTCCAGTCGTAAATGGGCTGTGTGAGTGGACGACTGCATTTATGTGCGGGTTGCTCCTGTAAATGGCGGTGTGGAGCGGACCTTCGATTGAGGGTCTAAGACAGCCTTCCAAAACGCGACCGTCCATGTCGATCTTCACGATATCCTCTGGGGCGAGATCCCCTTTGAACCTCCCGCTCGGTGTTATGAGTGCTGCCTTCTCCCTTGGTAATCTGGCGCTCGCGTTTCCACCTAGACCGGATATGAGGCCTTTGTTGTGGAGAATTCTCATGCACCTGACGAGCTCTTCTCTCAAAGAGATTTCTATATCTGAGACCAAGATTAGACCTCCTTATTTTTATCAATAACAAGCTAGAGTGATTAAATCCACAATATCTTTTTCTTGTACCCATCTTATAGGTTATTTGGATGAGGGCATGTGCCGAAGTGGCGTGGTCATAGTTAGAATGGGGGGAGAGATCGGTATAAAAAGTAGACCCGTGCGCAGTATCTACGAAAGGATGCTGGTAAATATTATTCGAAGTTCTTTAAAAAGAGAGGGCATACAATTCTCTAGGATCTCGAGGGCTGCAGGCAGGATCTACGTGTACACAGACGAGGCCGAGAGGGCCTCCATGAAAGTGGCGCACATATTTGGGGTTTCCTCAGCGTCGGCGGGGGTATCAACCTCTTCAGAACTTAAGGAGATAATAAAGAAGGGCACAGAACTTGCCATAATGCACTTTAGACCTGGATCTTTTGCGGTGAAATGTCGGAGAAGTGGAAAGCATGATTACACAAGTGTGGAGGTGGCTTCGTTGCTAGGTAAAGCGATCTTAGAGGCTAAGAAGGACTTGAGAGTAGATCTGGACGATCCTGACCAGACGTTGTATGTTGAAATAAGGGACGATATGGCATACATCTACCTTGACTCCGTAAAAGGGCCAGACGGTTTTCCTGTTGGGACTCAAGATCCTTTACTGGGAGTGATAGATGAGACAAAAGAGTCCCTTCTTGCGTCGTGGTGTATGTTAAAGAGGGGCGTTTCGCTTAGGGCGGTGACGTACGAGATTGGAGGCGAGGTGCCCAAGGGAGCTGTGAACAATTTAAAGGTCCTCTTGGATTGGATGCCAAACGCCTCTCTTGAGACTATTGTAACACGCTTGCCAACAGAGTGTAAAGAATTTTTGATGGGTTATGAGTTGATTGCCGCGGTCACGATTGCCAGAAAGGAGGGCATCGCAGGGGTGGTATCTGGATTGAGGCCAAGTATAAAGGATATCCTGCCACTTTCTAGACTTGATGTGCAAGTCTTCTTCCCCTTAATGGTCCTGGAGGACAAAACATTGGACGAGTGGTCTAAATATATTGGTGTCGGGGAGTACCATCCTGACGAGAGGATCTTTGGAGGGATCTGCCTTTCGGAACAGAATAGGCTCGAAAAATTTTACTCCCAGTGCGAGTATAGAAAGTTCACACTCACTCCAGATTATTCGTTTTTATGACAAAATATCATCGTTTTATGGTGTTTTACTCTTTTTCCAGAATGATCGCATTTTTGATGCTCTCTTCTAGCAGGGCAGGTATTGGGATCTTCTTCTCCTCGATCGATAACTCGAGTTCGTTTGCTTGTGTTCTTGCCTTTATGGCAGCTGCGCCACATGGTTTGGCAGCACCTAGGCTTAGCTCAAATGTACCTATTCTCTTTGCTATACTTTCAACCTCGACTTTGTTCATTCCCAACAAAGGTCTTATGATGGGCATTTTTGTGACTTTGCTGTTTAAGATAAGGTTTCTTAGCGTCTGGCTGGCTTGTTCACCAATAATCTCACCTGTAATAATTCCTTCACATCCATAATTTTTTGCGATGACCTCTGCCTTTCTGTACATCATTCTTTTACAGAGGAGGCACGATAAGTTCCTCTTGCAACTTTTTACGATGATTTCCAAGTCCCTCCCGTGTGGGAGTAGAAGTGTTTCCCCGTCCACCCCTGTAATGTTTATGAGGTGACGGATCATTTTAATTGCCTTTTCTTTTGCCGCATCATCGGTAAAAGGAAAATTGTCAAAATGGACAAACACTGGTCGCCATCCTTTTTTTATGCCCAGATATGCTGCTACTGGGGAATCTATGCCACCAGAGATGAGATAAACCACTTTTTCCATAATTCTCACGGTAT
Source organism: Methanosuratincolales archaeon (assembly GCA_014361445.1). Classification (GTDB taxonomy): domain Archaea; phylum Thermoproteota; class Methanomethylicia; order Methanomethylicales; family Methanomethylicaceae; genus WYZ-LMO10. The sequence goes on from JACIVQ010000055.1 coordinate 3,758, forward strand.
ACAAATTGGAGTAAACTCTAAAATATAGTATTCACCTAAAAATACTGCGAGGGTCATGTATTGAGTCAGACTGAGATTCGCTTTGAGGAATATTTGAAAAAGTGTGCAATGCCACAGTATGGAAAAATAGCCGTGGCAATAGATCATTCGATGCGGTCAGCAGTTGCCCTTCGAAGAGCGATCTCTTTGGCCAAAGCGTTTTGTTCGAAACTTTATGTCGTCCATGTGATCCCTACAAAGCTGCCTTTTGCAAAAAAGGCACATGTTGCACCTCCTAACGAGATCCGTGAGGTACAGTATGAGCATGCAAAGGAAGTGCTTAGTACTGCAAGCAAGGCTGCTAAGGATGAAGGGATAGAGGTGGAGAGTGTACTGCTTGAAGGCGACCCTGCAGAGGAGATCATCAATTTTGGAAAAGAAAATGGAATAGATCTCATTGTTGTGAGTAGAAAGGAGAAGGAAGGTGCATTGATGCATCTTGGTAGTGTTAGTAGTAAGATTGCAGAAGAGGCGAAAACTTCGGTTCTGATTGAGAGGTAATGTTATAAGATAATATTATAACAAAAGTTGAAGGCAAACGATGAGGACTGCGAGTTCTCACAAAATCTGTAAAGCGAAAATATAACCTCATCAACCTAAAAATGACGGGATCTCTAGGTCATGATCTTATTCTAATTTTTTCAATTTTTGAAATTCGTAATCATTGATTAAAGATGGTCAAAATTAAGTTCATTTAAGAGAGGGGAGGCCAATCTTTGAAATAGATAAAAGTAAATACGGAAGGTTAATTTTTGTCTCGAAATCTTTTTAACTATTTTCACCCTTGAATTGAACTAAGGTGGAAGGTTAAATGAGCAAGTTTACAAAGAGTTGGGAAGCCCCGGAGAAGAAGACACCTCCCCCCTCAGGTCCGCTCAAACCCCATATTGAGAATGCTATAAAGCTAATACATGCACAGAATCAAAGACTTGATTTTGCTAACGCAAGGCTTGCGGAGAAGGACAAGTCTCTTTTCTCCAAGGTTGTAGAAGCATACACTAGACGAGACAGGCAAAGAGCAATAATGTACGCAAATGAACTGGCAGAGATAAGGAAGCTTGAGAAGAGGGTCTTACAAATAAAGCTCGCACTTGAGACCATAGCCCTTCGTTTGACAACTGTTAGGGATTATGGTGACTTTCTGCATACGGTCATGCCTGCACTTTCGATTATAAAGAGCGTACAACCAGGAGTCCTACAAGTAGTCCCCGAGGCCGAGAAGGGATTCGCAAATTTGAGTGAGTCGCTCTACAACTTGGTGACTGAAGCCGGTGCAACCGCTGGGCTCAATGTCTCATTCGAGGCTGCCAACGAGGACGCTATGAAGATACTCACAGACGCGGCTGCTGTGGCCGAGCAGAGGATAAAGGAGAAGCTGCCTGATCTGCCTGCTGATGTTTCTAAAGAGGGCATTCAGATCTAGCCAGCCCCCTTACCCTCTCCTCCCACACTTTCCCTGAGTAGTGGAGATTTCGAGGACAAAGACCATCATTATCTCAAACGGGTGTTTCTTAGGCTTTGACCTTTTATTTTATTTTTATTTAAGCAACAGTGGTAGATTCGCCTTTTTTTTAATTTGAGAGTTCTATCACGGTGTGCCTGATTTGTTTCACTCCTCTGCAGACCGATATTCTATTTATAAGTTCTTTGACTCTTTCCACTTTGCCCCTTAGAGCTAATATCTCAAGACAGTTTCTCTCATCGATATGGACATGGAGTGTGGAGTTGATTATTTCCCTAAATTCGTGTTGTAAGTCAGTGAGGCTTTCCTCTGCCTCGTGCACCTCATGATCATAAACAAGGACTAATGCTCCAGCGCATTCAGATGTTTCTTCCCTCCAGGTGTATTCGGAGATAAACAGACGCATGGATTGCTGAATTGCTTTAGAACGGTCTTGCCCTAATTTTTTTATGATAGCATCAAAATCCTCTAGCAACTCCGGTGGAACCGAGACACTAAATCGCTTAACACCCTTTTTCATAGGACCTCAATTAACCGAGAGGCTACGTTTTTAATAATAATTTCTATTCGATTTCTATTTTCTATTTGTATTTATAGTTCCGGTTGTATTTATAGTTCCGACTCAATTTTTAGTAGCATTTCAGTCAATTTCATAAGTCTTTTATTATATCTATTATCAAAGTAGTGAGCTACCCACGCCTGAAGGCTGTGGGATTTCCCGCTGACGTTGTTAATTGTTAACTCCCCTCATCAGACAGAGAGTTATCGCTGATGAATTTTGGCGAGATTTCCTAACTTCCAAAAGCGTATAGCATCTTGTCAGATAGTCAAGAAGAAAGCCAGTCCCCCAAGGAACATTTACTTCAATAAAGCTTAAAATATTCATCTAAGATAAAACAGGAGGTCTGGTGAGAGAATATGGGAATGACTTTGGCTGAGAAGATAATTTACATGAAGTTAGGGCGGGAGCCTTCTCCGGGAGAGATCGTTGTTCTCCCCATAGATGCAGCAATGGCACATGACGGGACGGCCCCACTTATGATAAAAAGTTTCAATGAGATGGGGGCCAGTAGAGTGTGGGATATGGAGAAGGCAATCTTTGTAATTGATCACATCTCGCCCAGCTCTAATGAAGGGACCTCTGCTCTCCACAAGATGATGCGGGAATTTGCGAGGAAGCATGGAATAAAGCTTTACGATGTTGGTGAAGGGATATGCCATCAGATCCTTCCAGAGAAGGGATATGTATTTCCTGGAGGGGTAGTTGTAGGAGCTGATTCGCACACGTGCACACATGGAGCGTTCGCTGCATTTTCGACTGGGATAGGCTCAACAGACATGGCAGCGGTATTTGCGTCGGGCAAACTATGGTTCAAAGTTCCAGAAAGTATCAGGATAAATATAACTGGAAGTTTTAAGGGGAACGTGACTTCAAAAGATGCGATACTTCATGCAATAGGAGAGATCAAAGCTGATGGAGCGACCTACAAATCTGTAGAGTTCATGGGGGAGGCTGTAAAGAATATGAGCATGGATAGTAGGATGGTCATGACGAATATGGCAATCGAAATGGGGGGCAAGACAGGTCTTATTGCGTCGGACAGTACGACGAGGGCTTTCTTGGAAGGTAGGATAAAGGTTCCCTTCAGGGAGATTGCTGCAGATAACAATGCGTACTATGTGGATGAGCTAGAGATAGAGGCGGGTAAGCTAGAGCCAATGCTTTCATGTCCCCACCAAGTTGATAATGTTAGAGCTGTGAGCGAGCTTGAAGGTAAACCAGTTGATCAGGTCTTCATAGGATCGTGCACCAATGGGAGGCTTGAGGATTTGAGAATGGTAGCAAAGGTATTGAAGGGCAAAAGTGTAAAAGTCAGGACGATAGTGATGCCAGCCTCAAAGGAAGTGTTGCTGAGCGCGCTCAGAGAGGAGATAATCGAAGATCTCGTAAGGGCAGGGTGTGCTGTCGGGGTGCCAGGTTGTGGACCATGTGTAGGCGGGCATCATGGCGTACCATCCCCAGGCGATGTGGTGATCTCCACAACCAACAGAAACTTTAAGGGAAGGATGGGTTGTGCTGAGGCTGAGATTTATTTAGCATCACCTCTTACCGCGGCGTATTCAGCGCTGAATGGGAAATTCACAGTTCCTGAGGAGGTCTCCTGAATGAAGATCGTAGGAAGAGTTTGGAAGTTCGGGGACGATATATCCACAGATCTCATAATACCAGGCAAGTACAAGTTCAAGACAATAGACTTTGATGAACTTGCAAGGCATGTTATGGAAGGGGCTGATCCGAGTTTCGCCTCCAAGATCTCTAAAGGCGACATAATAGTAGCCGGAAAGAACTTTGGGTGCGGATCGAGTAGGGAGCAGGCTCCAATTGTAATAAAGCATGCGGGGATAAGTGTTGTCGTGGCAAAGTCATTTGCTAGGATATTCTATAGGAATGCCTTCAATATAGGGTTGCCGCTTGTTGAGTCCAAGGACTTGCCAGACTTTGTGAATAGCGGGGATGTTATCGAGGTAGCATTATCTGAAGGCAAGATCTACGCAAAGGGCAGAACCTTTGACTTTAAACCTATACCAGACTTCCTCATGAGGATCTTGGAGGATGGCGGGCTGGTGGAGCACTTCAAAAAGAGAGGGCGCTTCGTCTGGGAGGAGTAACACCCTACAACTTTTTATATTATGCCTTTTATATTTATGTTTAATTAGATATATAGTTGGGGGATAAATATTACTAATAGTGAGTATGACGCATGGGCAAAAGTGTACGACATCATATATGGCACCTATAAGGAAGATATAGAATTTTACAAGAAAGAGGCAAAAAAAGCCGCTGGAAAAGTCTTAGAGGTGGGGTGTGGGACAGGGAGGATATACTTAGAGCTTTTAAAAGACGGAATTGACGCTTACGGGATTGATATCTCTAGGTGCATGCTGGATGAGCTGAAGGCAAAGGCGAAGACCCTGGGGCTCGAGCCGAAGGTAAGTCTGGGAGATATGAGGAACTTCAAGCTAAAAGAAAAGTTTGCATTAATCATAGTCCCATTTCGTAGCTTCCTGTACAATTTGACTACTGAAGACCAGTTGAGGACCCTGAGGAATTTTAGGAGGCACCTACAGAAAGGCGGTCGCCTAATATTGAACTTCTTTTACCCCGATATAGAAAGGATGATGAGTTTTGGAAAAGAGTCGGAGGAACTAATAGTTACGGACAAGGGAGAATATGGTCTTAGGGAGAAGTCGTATTTTATTGATGAGATAAATCAGATTATAGAGACGCTTGCGATCGTCTACAAGGAGGGGGATATATTCTGGAAGGGGACCTATAGGTATGCTCTAATCTACAAAAGGGAATTCGAGCTCCTTCTGAGGCTGGCAGGTTTCAAGAAGTGGGAGGTATATGGAGGATTTGATTACCGCCCGCTCACTTCATACAAACAGGAGATGGTCTGGATAGCCGAGCGCGGATGATCTGGACTGATCTTGCCCCTACTCTATTAGATCGTGCATCTCCCTTAGTGAGGAGGAGAGGAACTTTCTAATCATTTTAAAGGCAGATGCCCCCTCTGGAGTCAATGAATAGTCCTTTATGTTCCTGCGACCTGAGGGCCTCCATCTCCCAATGATAAGCCCCTCATTTTCTAGGCTATAGAGGAGAGGGTAGATAATCCCCGCTTGATAATTTATCCCAGTTATTCTTCGAACCTCTTTCATTATGGAGTATCCCGAATGTGCTCTCTTACTAAGGATCCACATTACCATTGGACGGAGTAGCCCGTTGGCGGTATCTCTGATCAGGGCGTCTTTTTTCATATCCAATATTTTATTTTCCAAAACATTTATAGTTTTGCATATCATTTTGTAGTTGGGGTG
>JACIVQ010000056.1 GCA_014361445.1 Methanosuratincolales archaeon
TTATTAAAAAATTAATTATAAATATTTTCCCCTTATATAACAAAGATTTTGTTAAAACGAAAATCCCCTTTTTAAAGTTTCCGTTATAGATCACTCTTTTTTTGGGAACGCTTAAATATAATTCCACCTTGATAAGAATGGAAATAAAAAGGGGGATATGAATTTTTGGCGGAGGAAAAACCAATTACCCCTCAAGGCTATAAAGAAAATCCAGACCTTCTACCAGTTCCAATGGCAGAACGAAAGTACAACGCTTTTACCTTTACCTTCATGATGTTCAGCATGAACACTTGCATTCCTATGTTCTTCCTGGGTCCCATCGGAGCAAGTCTAGGAATGGACTTCTGGCAGGCATGTGTGGGCGCATTCATAGGAAACCTTGCGGCAGTCATAGTCATGTACCTGAACGGTGTTGCTGGAGTCAAGTACGGGATACCCTACCCGGTTCAACTAAGGGAGTCCTTTGGCTTCAGAGGTATACACATCCCTGTATTGCTGAGAGGGTTCTCAGGCACCATGTGGTTTGGTATCGAGGCGTGGGCAGGATCTTACGCTCTGACCCTCATTGCCCTATTCGCTCTCGGCATCCCCGCTGCCCAAGCAACAGAACTTGCTTACAGTTACCTCATAATCGCCCTCATATTCTATGTGGGTTCGTTTATTGTCGTAATGCGCTTGGGACTTAGAGGAATAGGCAGAGTTGCAGATTTCGGTGGACCTTTGATGCTCCTCTACTTCATATGGCTTGTTTGGTTCTTGGCCAGTACTCCAGAATTCGCTCCAAATATACCTAACTTATTCGTTAGCACCGCCTCGTACTTCAGTCTCAACTTCCTCATATATCTGGCCGTCCAGACCAACTGGTGGGCTACAGTTGCCCTGAACATTTCCGACCTCTCGAGGGGGATTAACCCCAAGCACAAGTATGCGTTCTTCATTGGTCTCTTTCTCGGGGTCGTCGTATGCCAAGTTGTCGGGACTGCGCTGGGATTCGCCGCCGTAGGTCTGACGGGGACTATCCTGCCTCAGGACATTATCCTGAAGTACGCTCCGGGAGGAGTTGCCATAGTTATAGGGCTATTATTCGCTTTCTTAGCTCCTTGGTCCACTGACATAGTTGCAAACTCTCCACCCCTCATTGACATTCTCATGGCAACTCTTCGGCTTCGATGGAAGACTGCTGTCGTGGTTGCCGCTATAATCGCATTCTTCGCGGCACCATGGTGGGCTGTTGCCAAGGCTGTCGACTATACCAACTACATGACCTCTTGGGCATCCAACTACGGAATACTCCTTGGTCCCATCGCTGGCATCATGATCGCCAATTACTGGGTCACCCGAAAGCGAAACTACGATCTGCAGAAATTATACACCTTCGGTCCAAGTGGTTGCTGGTACCGCGGAGGTTGGAGCATCTCCTCGTACGTTAGCTTAATACTTACTTGGATTCTGTGCTACATTATTGCCGTCCCGACCGGGCAGCTAGTCTGGTTCGGAGGCATTCCATGGCCTGGCGGCGTAATCTGGTACTTTGCTGTCGTAATTTCCTTCGTACTTAAGGCTGCATTTGATAAATACTTTAAAGAATAACCTTTTTTATTTTTTTTATTTATTTTATTATTTTTACTTTTGATCTTTGATATTACTTATTTTTAGTTTAGCTCTGAAGACAAAGTTTTATTATTAACAACATCTCTATCTAGGCATCTTTTCGAGCATACGTTCGAACGTCCAGCGAATCGAACTTCTGAGTTCCCTTACCCTTGAATCATCGTCTACATTTAGGATTGTTATCTCCTTGATGATGTCTCCGTCGCTCTTTACGTTGTACTCGATAATAGAATCGGGATCTTTAGTTCCTGCGTCAACCGCCATCTCATCTTTCTTTCTCATCTCACCAATAACTCTCTCCAAAAAGAATGACTGGAAAGGCGGCGTCTTTAAATTCAGTCCAAGATCTGGTCTTGGAACAATCCTGATGGTGTTCTTTCCAATATAGAAGGTCCCCAAATCTTCGCCTGTTTTTGACTTTATCGGAAAAGGCTGTTCTTGTGGTGAGGGCGATTCAACGAGGGGCTTTGGCATCTCAACTGGCGCCCTCTGAGTCTCTTCTACAAGCCTGCTCGCCGGTCTGAAGCTTACCCTTGTTAGCGCCTCATCGACAAGCTTCAGGGAAGTCTTAAGGAATGCAAGCTCTTTTTCTGCCCTTGCAATCTTCTCCTCAAGGTCTTTCTTAAGTTCTGCCAAAGTCCTAGTTTCCTGATCCGAAGTTGACATCATCTTCACCCAAACTCATAAATGTCGGTCACAATAACCATTATACCTCAAGTATGATTTAAACCTAGTTGGAGGGATAATTTTTTCCAAACAATGGAAGGAGGTTACATCTCAAACAAATAAAATCTAGACTCAATAAGATTCGGCAGCTCTTTGAGCTCACTTATTATGAAGTCAGGGTCGTACTTTTTCAATTCCTCTTCGGTTCTTATCCCAGTAGTCACACTGACAACCCTGACTCCAAGCGCCTTACAAGGTTTTATGTCCATTTCAGAGTCACCCACTACTACAACCTCGTTAGGACCAATGCCCAGCGCCTGCAATACAACCTTCAGGTGTTCCGGATTTGGCTTGGGCTTGGGCACGTTATCTCTCGCCAGAACTACATCGAAAAAGTCTATTATACCTGTCCTCTCTAATGCTATTCTGGCAGCCTCTGAGTTGTTATATGTGAATACTGCCAACTTCATCCCTTTTGCCTTTAAGGTCTTGAGAACCTCTATAACTCCTGGAAGAAGATCAGTGGTTTTCGCCGCCTTAACCTCGTATCTTATGGCTATCTCCTCTCCTTTTTTCAGCAAATCTTCTATCCAGGTGTCTTCTTTACCTTTTTCTGCAAAGTATTCCCTTACTCCCTCTTTAATTGAGGAGAAACTATCCTTAGGGGTAAACATGCCTTCTTTAAGACCGTTGTTAACAAAAAACCTGATAATTTCTTCCTTAATCTTCTTACCATCTAGGTTGAACTTTAGAAGAACGCCGTCTAGGTCAAAGACCACGCCCTTGATCAACCCCGAAACACCATTCTTCCAACACTGTCCTTCGCTATAAAAGTATTTTTACTCATCATCAAAGGCAAAACTCAAAAAATCGCGGACCTTATAGTAAAGTAAATTTGCCATTAGAACAATATATGCTAATGACCAAGTGGTGGTATCTTGAGATACTCAGATCTTGTTGAAGTCTACGAGGAGATAGGGAAGACGACTAAGAGGCTCAAGATAACCGAGATCTTGGTGGGGTTTTTTAGGGGTTGCCCCCCGGATCTTATTGACAAAGTTGTGTATCTCACACAAGGTAGGATCTACCCTGAATTTGTTCCACTAGAGCTCGGCATGGCGGACAAGATGATAATCCGTTGCATAGCCCAAGCATCGGCCGCAAAAGAATCTGAAGTTGAACAGCTATACAAGAGTATGGGTGACTTGGGTAAGGTCGCTAACACGCTTCTCTCCAAGGGTAAAAAGCAGGTTACGCTCGATCTTTTTTCCACCACCAAAAAGGCAGATCATATCACTATTGAGAGGGTCTATGGTGATCTGGATAGGATTGCTCGAGCACAAGGTCCTGGCTCCCAAGAAGAGAAGATCCGCATCCTCTCAGACCTATTGAGGGACTCGTCTCCAAAGGAGGCGATGTATATCATACGAACAGTCTCGGGTACGCTGAGGCTGGGAGTTGCCGATATGACAATACTCGACGCCCTGACCATAGCCTTTACAGGATCAAAGGATGCCAGACCTGATATTGAGAGGGCATATAATGTGAGCAGCGATCTGGGCGCCGTGGCAAAGACCCTGGTCCTTCAAGGTCTGGAGGCGATAAAAAATTTCAAACCATCCCCTGGAAGGCCAATAAGATCAATGCTGGCAGAACGCCTCTCTTCGCCCTCTGAGATACTAGAGAAGATGGGTGGGAGGTGCGCTGTTGAGTACAAGTACGATGGAGAGCGTGTTCAGATCCACAGGGCAGAAGAAGGAGAAGTACTTCTCTTTTCTAGAAGGCTTGAGAACATAACCCATCACTATCCCGACATAGCCAGTCTAGCCATTGATGGAATCGCCTTAAAGTCATACATAGTGGAGGGCGAGATCGTGGCAGTGGACCCAGACACCGGCGAACTCCTGCCTTTCCAAGAACTGATGCACCGGCGGAGAAAATACGGCGTTGAGGAAGCCATGGAAGAATATCCTGCCTCCATTAGGCTCTTTGACATCCTATATGCTGATGGCTCAGATTTCACAATGAAGACCTATCCTGAGAGGCGCTCCTTTCTCGCAAAGGTAGTGCGGGAGAGCGAGAGGCTGAGACTGGCTGAACAAAAGATTGTAGATAACGTGGACGACTTAGAAAATTTCTTCCAAGAGGCGATATCAAATGGGTGCGAGGGACTTGTGGCAAAGTCTTTGGGCCCTGAGTCAGTATACAAGGCAGGCGCGAGGGGCTGGCTCTGGATAAAGTACAAGAGAGACTACAAAAGCGAGATGACCGACACAGTCGACTTGGTAGTGGTGGGAGGATCAATGGGGACTGGCAAGCGTGCAGGGCACATAGGTACCCTCCTTCTGGCAGCCTACGACGATATCCACGACGTGTTTAGGACCGTCTGCAAGTGTAGTACGGGATTCACCGATGAGGAAATACGGAATATGAGGAAGTTACTCGAGCCTTACATAATACCTCACAAACACGCTAGGGTGGACTCAAAAATCACCCCAGACATCTGGGTAGTTCCTGCTAAGGTCATAGAGGTCTTGGGTGCCGAGATCACCCTCTCACCCATTCATACCTGCGGACAAAACGCCATAAGGAAGGGGTCTGGTCTAGCCATTCGTTTTCCGAGGTTTACTGGCAGGTGGAGGGACGACAAGAGACCGGAAGATGCTACCACCGTTAGGGAGATAATCGAGATGTATAAGAAACAACTCAAGAAGCTTGCATGAAGGCTCTCAAAGACTCATACAGAATAATGGTTTCAAGATATACATCTTGAAGCCGCAGAAGCTGAATAACTGAGAATCCCGCAGCCTTTAGCCGTGGGAGTGTCAAATTAAATATATACCGGCTCCCTCTCCCTCAATACAGTTATTGCTTAGGATAAGTTAATAAGCAGGGACTTTCAGAGGAAGGTTGGGCAGAAGTGAAGGAACTGACGTATGTTCAGCTCTTTTTACGGAAGCCCAATAAAAAGTTAAGAAGGAGGGAAGAAAGTGGGATATTATCGAGAGGGCCGCCAGAGATTTGGCCCTAGGCGTGGTCCAGCCAGCTTCGGTCCCAAGCCCGTAGAAGAGGGTAAGGAATACGAAGTCGACATCAAGGAGCTTAGCAGGCGCGGCGAAGGTATAGCCCGTGTTGAAGGGTTCGTAATCTTCATTCCGAATACAAAGGCTGGAGACCATGTAAAGGTGAAGGTAACTAAGGTAGCGAACAGGTTTGCAACCGCTGAGGTTGTACCATAAGCCGAGAACTGTCTGGTTGGCAGTTTTCCTCTTTTTTATTTTTGTGATTGTTGATTGTTAATATTAAAATTATAGCTGTACGTTTTGTATTTTGTTATACTTTTCTCGCCATAAGATCCCACAACTATATGAGCATTAAGGTCCCTTTATTTAAGTACAGCTCGGGCATATTGGGGTGTTTTCATGATCCAAATTAAAGAGAGCTTCGGTGTACTTAATGTTTCTGAGGATTTATCGCTTTCCGTAAACGGTTCTAGACTCGCACCATCCTTCAGGACCTTGGAAGACCTTATCCCCGTAATTTACGATATTGACTCTGTCAGGGATCTTCCCAGAAGCACAGTTCTTTACAGCATGTACCGCGACTTCTCTTTGGATAACCACTCTACAATCTTCAAGAAGAAAAAAGTGCGTTTTGATATTACAGTAATGGCTGACATAAGGCTTGGAAAAGAGTTGAATAAGACCCTGGGACATTACCATCCCCCGGCAGAGGGCTCGCTTTCTTATCCAGAGTTATACCAGGTCATTCATGGGGAGGCGACCTATCTATTGCAAAAAAAATCAGGAGAGGAAATCTTGGACTTCGCTATTGCCAAGGTTAAGGCTAACGATGCGATCTTGATACCCCCAGGATACGGGCATGTTACAGTCAACTCTGGCGGAAGTCTCTTGGTGATGGTTAACCTTGTGTCCGACTCTTTCCAATCCCTCTACGATGACTACATAAAAAATAGAGGTGCCGCTTACTACATCTTGGCAGACGGCTCCATAGTACCAAACCGGTGCTATAAGAGCCATCCTCCCCCAAGATATCTATCCAAAAGGTTTCCAATCTCCAAAGATCTTTACTCTGACTTCACTTCTTGCCCATCCTGCTTCGATTTTCTTAATAAGCCATCACTAGTGGCAGATGAGTTCCTTTGAGTGCTCTGCAAAGTTTTTAAAGGATTATTCTCTAAGTTCGACCGAGGGCTGAGTAATGGCTAACAAACTCGGATTCTACACTATGGACAACTTCGATTTTAATGGTAAAAAAACGCTTTTGAGGGTTGACATAAACTCGCCTATCGATCCTGTGACGGGAAGGATAACCGACGATACTAGAATAAAGAGCCATGCTGCCACAATAAAGGAGCTTCTCGAGAGGGGCGCGTCTGTCACCATACTTGCACACCAAGGGAGACCCGGAGATACTGATTTTACGACACTGGAAAACCACGCAACACTACTCTCAAAATACTTGAACAAGGAAGTAAACTACGTAGAAGATGTTTTCGGTCCCTCTGCCCGTTCTGCGATATCCTCCTCAAAGCCTGGCAGTGTGACCTTACTTGAGAACGTTCGCTTCTACTCCGAAGAAAGTATCGAGAAAGTCCCGGAAGCCCAAGCAAAAACTTACTTGGTGCGCTATCTCGCCCCCCTGTTCTCCCTCTACGTAAATGATGCATTTGCTACATCTCATAGGTCTCACCCCTCCCTAACAGGTTTTCCAATGGTCTTACCATCATGTGGGGGCAGGTTACTTCAAAAAGAGGTAGAATTTCTCAGCGATGTCATGAGCACCTCATCCAAGCCATGCATATTTGTCCTTGGCGGCGGCAAAGTCGCCGACTCGGTTCAGTTGATGGAATCGCTTCTGCCGAAGGGCGTTGCTGACAAAGTCCTCCTGACAGGTCTTGTCTCACATCTTTTCCTCATAGCGAAGGGCGAGCGGCTCGGAAAGGCCACAGTTAAGATCATAGAAGGGAAGGGTCTATATCCGTTGCTACCTAGGGCCCAAAACCTCCTAAGAAATTACTCCAACAAAATCGTCACTCCGGTGGACATCGCGATCTTAAGGTCAGACGAGAGGGTTGAACTGCCTCTGGGAGATGGACAAGATCACTCTCCAATATATGATATAGGCAGCAGAACCGTGGAGCTCTATTCGAGCATTATGGGGGAGGCCAAAGTTATAATTATGCGCGGTCCTGCAGGTTACATAGAGGATCAGAGATTCTCCAAGGGCTCCGAGGAACTACTAAAGGCAGTGGTCAAAAGCGGAGCCAAAACCCTGCTGGGGGGCGGTCATTTGAGGGCTATATCTGAGAGGCTCGGAATAGCCGAAAAAATTGATTACTTCAGCACGGGTGGAGGCGCCTTCATCGCATTTCTCTCAGGAGAGAGGTTGCCTGCTATTGAGGTTCTTTCAGTATCTGCACAGAAGTTTAAAGCTGACAGGTGATAATATAATAGTAGGTGTAGAAATATGCCCGTCAAAGTTGCAATAAATGGTTATGGAACTATTGGTAAGCGGGTCGCCGACGCGATCCCAAGACAAAAAGACATGGAACTTGTTGGCGTAACAAAGACCAAACCTAATTTCGAAGGAAGAATGGCCGTCAACAGGGGCATAAGGCTCTTTGCTACATCACAAGATCGCTTGAAGGCATTTGAGGACGCAGGTATCAAAGTTCAGGGCACGCTGGAGGACCTTCTTAAAGAAGCCGATCTAGTTGTAGACTGCACGCCAGGCAAGGTAGGTGCGTCCTACAAACCCATCTACGAGAAGTACAAGGTAAAAGCAATATTTCAAGGAGGGGAAAAGCATGACCTCGCCGGTTTCTCTTTTAATGCGGTCTGCAATTACAAGAGTGCTATTGGAAGAGATTTCGTGAGGGTAGTGTCCTGCAATACCACCGGTCTTTGCCGGTCTTTGTACGCAATAGATAAGGTCTTTGGCATAAAGAAGGCGAGGGTTATCTTAGTGAGGCGGGGCGCCGACCCAGCAGAGGACTCGAAGGGTCCCATCAACAGCATAGTGCCTGACCCTGTTACCATTCCATCTCATCATGGTCCAGATGTTCAGAAGGTGCTCCCACATATAGACATTACTACAATGGCTTTCGCCGTGCCAGAGACCCTGATGCATGTTCATGTTCTGAACCTAGAACTAAATACCCCTGCGACCGAGGGAGACGTGCTGCAGGCTCTCTCACAATACCCGCGCATAAAGATAATATCCGCTCAAGACGGACTGGATTCCACCTCCACAATAATCGAATACGCCAGGGACCTGGGCAGAGCCCGTTACGATCTCCCAGAGCTAGTCATTTGGAAAGAGTCTCTGAAGTCCTTTGGCAGAGAGATCTACTTCACTCAGGCTGTACACCAAGAAGCGATCGTGGTCCCTGAAAATATAGATGCCATTAGAGCGATGACAAGGCTGACCGAGGATCCAGACGAGTCTATGCGTCTCACTAACGAATCTTTGGGTATAGGGAGGTGAAGAGTATCTTTAAGAACATACTGGTGCCGATCGATGGTTCTCCTGCTTCAATGAGGGCACTTGACCTTGCTTTAGAATTCGCAATGCGCGACGGGGCGAAGATTACTCTAATACACGTAATAATCCCTCCCCCAAATCTGACATCTCAACAGGCAATAGAGGAATTAAAGAAATCTGGGGAGTCAATACTAGAAGCCGCGGAGTCTAAATGCAAGTGTTTCGGTCTGATCACCAAAAAGATCTTAAAGATAGCAGAGTGGAATCAGAGTTCTGTGGCGTCAGAGATATACGATGAGGTC
>JACIVQ010000057.1 GCA_014361445.1 Methanosuratincolales archaeon
AAATTTGGTATCATAGAAAATCTCAAACTTGAAAGAGATGGTTGGTTCACATTCACAAGGACTTGGGTCGTTACCCCCTTCGCCACTTCGAGAAATGAGCTTTAAGCGGCAAAGCTATCATACCATAGCGCTCAGACCAGGGCCCACCACAATAACTGTTTATCATTTATGATAAATCATAAAATAAATACAAAAAATGATAATATTTTTAAAAGCTTTAGTAATTCTCACCAAAAGATAAATAAATACCTATTATAGAAAATCGAAAAAGGTGATAGATCTTGACCGAGAAGGTCAAAGATTTCTATGGCGACTACTCAACTTTACAGGTACCGCCAGAGGAAAGAAGGTCCACCCTAAACCTCTTCATGGTATATATGGGCGTTTTAGCGGTAGTGGCTGCCATATTCGCCGGATCTGGTCTGGCTATGATGTACGACGCCGGCACGATGTTGACCGTGGCAATCCTAGGGAACATCGTGCTCGGGATAATTGGGGCACTGACTGCTTATCCTGGAGGAGTCTGCAGGGCGAATGCCTACATGCTCCTTCGTTACCCCCTTGGAAGGGTTGGTGCGATGATTGGAGGACTGATCATAGCAGGAATATCATGTGGAATACTCTGGTTTGCTGTTGAGACTTGGCTCTTTGGGTTGACTACGAGCCTCATCTTTCCCGACAACTGGCTTACGAGCATAGCGGTCGCGTCGATTTGGGGAGGTATACTAATGATGACCACCGCCTACATCGGGTATAAGGGGATTGGGATCATCAGTTATCTAACAGTGCCGTTCTGGTATGTGCTCTGCTTAATAGGCTTCTTTGCGGCTCTTGATCACACTGGCATAGGAATTAATGCCATGTGGTCTCTAGGGAAAAACGTTGCACCAATAGGTGCAGGAGTAACCTATGTGATAGGTGTATACGCTGCAGGCTGCATAATTACCCCAGACGTTTCAAGGTATGGTATCAAGAAGTGGTCTGGAAGCGTGGCTTGGTTCATACATGTGACTATTTTCATGACAGTACTGCTGTTTATCGGAGGAATAATGACTCTAGCCACAGGGGCGCCTAACGTGATAGCTGCCATTGCAGCCATCGGATTGGGTGCCGGGGCACTACTATTGGCAATCTTGGGTCAATGGACCACTAACGACAACAACCTGTGGAGCGGGTCTATGGCATTCGTCAATGTCTTCCCCAACTTCACTAGGAGGACTTGGGTCTTAATACTGGGCACAATCGGGACAGTTATCGCTGGCGTATGGGCAGGTTTCTGGGGAATGAGCCTTGATCCTTTCATCAACTTCGGAACACTTCTAGGCTGCTTCGTGCCTCCTGTGGGCGGTGTACTCATAGCTGACTTCTACATCTTCAGGAGGTATGTCTTGGGCATAAAGAATGCTGAGGAGCGCTACAAGTTTGGTCCTGGAACGAAATACGGGACAATAAATGTCCCTGGGATGTTGGCTTTAATAATAAGCGGCTTTGTTGGCTGGCTTACCACCCTCCCGGAGTACAGCTTTGGAGCCCCTGCCCTCAATTCACTGATACTCAGCATTGTGTTATATCTGCTCTTCATAGTCCCGATGCACAAAGCGGGTGTGAAGTACGAGGTGGGTGTCTGGATCGAGAAGGAGACAGGGTTCTAGGTGATGGATATGGTGTTGGATCTTGCAAAGTTCAAAAAGGAATGCGTGAGCTCCTTGGCTGTCATGCTGATCTTGGGAATCATAACTTTGGTACTAGCACCATTCACGGGCCACTACCGTGGGCTCTACCTGTGCTCACTCTTAGGCATAATAATTGTCTTTGCCTCGGGAGCATATCTCTTCCTCGTTTATGGAAGGGCAGCCAAGGATATCCGCGACATTGCGGTCCCGACTATGCAGAGCCTTTGGGTCTCCACATCAATGGGTCTTGGTTATATAGTGACTGCATTGGCTCCTTACTTCCAGATCTCTGCCACCATTGCGGCTGTGTTGTTCATTGTGGGGTGGTGCCTGCTCCTCTTTGGGGCATATAGGCTCGTCACGATAAGTAAGAAGACAGGAATACCACTGGCGGTTTAGTCTTCATTAGCCCAAAATACCTTCTAAAATTTTTTAATTCTTTCCTCCTTCCTCTGATTTTTACTACGTTTGGCGTAAATTCTTGTATGGATATTCTGAGTTTGGTCAGTGGCTTTGACCAATAAGATTTTCGTAGCTTTTCTATCTGGTAGCAAGGACCTTCTACAAAAATCTGCGAGTTATAATAAATAAAGACTGTTTCAAGATCGACAATAAAGATCTCTATCTTCAAATAAAGTACAAGGGCAGATGAAGTGGGATGGTAAATGGAGGGTCCTATGACCGAACCTCATGAACAATGCGTGAAGCGGTCTTATGATTAGAAAAAGAAAAAGGGATCAGAACTTGCAAGTTGAAAGCTTGATTTCTTGTTCTACTAAAGCAATCTGCGAAAAACTTATTCGAACATACAAAAATAAAAGTCCATCAATTGGAGGACAAAGAGATGAGGCTCCTTCATAGAGAGAATATAGAGGACATAGCCATCGGCGCCGCGATTCTCGGTACTGGAGGCGGCGGGGATCCTTACATTGGCAAGCTTATGGCGATAGACGCAATAGAAGAGGAAGGTCCTGTAAAACTTATGGATCCATCTGAGGTTCCAGACGACGCGCTAGTCGTTCCGACTGCGATGATGGGTGCGCCGACGGTTATGATAGAGAAGATCCCCAGGGGAGACGAAGTTCTAGAAGCGCTGAAGATGCTTGAGAGGAAGTTTGGGAAGAGGGCCTTGGCAACGATCTCTGCGGAGGCTGGCGGCTTGAACTCCACAATACCCCTTGCAGTAGGCGCGAGGCTCCACATACCGGTAGTGGATGGCGATGGTATGGGCAGGGCGTTCCCCGAGATTCAGATGGTCACCTTTCATCTGCACGGGATAAAGGCTTCACCGATGACCATGTCAGATGAGAAAGGAAACTCGGTACTATTGGAGGCGGTGGACAACCATTGGGTTGAGCGTCTCTCCAGGGCAGTCACGGTTGCTATGGGTGGTTCGGCAATGATCGCACTTTACGCCATGACTGGAGCACAGGTCAAGGAATCTGCTGTGCATGGGACTATCAGCCTCGCCGAGAGTCTTGGGCGGTCCATAAGGGAAGCGAGAGCTAAGAAGGAGGATCCCATAAAAAAGATCATGGGAATGCTCAATGGCTTCGAGCTCTTCAAGGGTAAGGTTGTGGATGTAAAGAGGAGAACGGTTGCAGGGTTCGCGCGTGGAGAGGCAAGGTTCGAGGGGATAGACGAATACAAGGGCGAGGAGCTTTTGATACATTTCCAGAACGAGAATCTCGTCGCCATAAGGAACGGAAACATAGTGGCATCCGTTCCTGACCTGATAACAGTACTCGAGACTGAAACAGCTCTTCCAATCACAACGGAGGGGCTGAGGTACGGGTATAGGGCTACTGTGCTGGGCATACCTTGCAACGAGAAATGGAGAACTAAGAAGGGCTTGGAGGTAGTTGGTCCTAGGTATTTTGGATATGATATTGACTACATCCCAGTTGAAGAGAGGATGGGGAGGATGAAAAAATGAGCCTGAGGATAGGCATAGATGTTGGCGGAACACATACGGACGCGGTCATACTTGATAGGGACAACCGGCTTGTTGGGGCTTATAAGACCCCTACGACGGCGGACGTGACCACGGGGATAAAAAACGCTCTCAATGGTGTGCTCAAGTCTAGCGGAGTCGACCCTTCCGAGATTAAGGCAGCAATGCTCGGGACGACTCATTGCACAAACGCCATTGTGGAGAGAAAGAACCTCTCGAGGGTGGGCATACTTCGCTTGGGAAGACCTGCCACACTGGCAATAAAGCCACTAACCGCCTTCCCTGAGGATCTCAAAGAGGCCCTTGGGAACATATGGTATATTGCCCATGGCGGGCACGAGTACGACGGTAGGGAGATCAGCAAGCTTGACGAAGATGAGATCCGAAAATACGCCAAGGATATGAAGAGTAAGGGGGTAGAGGCGGTAGCAATCTGCGGCGTCTTCTCTCCAGTCAACCCTGAACACGAGAAGAGGGCGGGGGAGATCATTAAGGAAGAGCTCGAGAAAATCCCGATAACACTATCTCACGAGATCGGAAGCATAGGTTTACTCGAGAGGGAGAATGCTGCTGTCCTTAACGCGGCAGTAACCAAGGTGGCAGAAAATGCCATAAACGCTTTCCTAGGGGCACTAAAAGAGGCTGGTGTGGATAAAGCTAAGCCGTACCTGACTCAGAACGATGGCACCTTGATGTCAGTCGAATATGCTAAGCGCTATCCAATAAGGACTATAGCATCAGGCCCGACAAACAGTTGCAGAGGTGCTGCATTTCTCACGGGACTTAGGGACGGTGTTATAGTAGATATAGGCGGCACCACCACACTGGTTAGCATGATTGTCAAGGGCTTCCCTAGAGAGTCCGCAATTGCCGTGGAGATCGGTGGCGTTCGCACAAACTTTAGAATGCCAGACCTCATATCCATCGGCTGCGGCGGTGGTAGTGTGGTCAGGATGACCGAAGAGGGTGTCAAGATAGGTCCGGACAGCGTAGGTTACAGATTGCCTGAGGAGGGCTTGGCTTGGGGCGGCAAGGTCGTCACGAATACGGACATAGCCCTGGCGGCTGGCTATGCAAAGATAGACGATGAAAAGATCAACCTAGAGCGACTGAAGGTGTTGGACAGGGACTTTGTGAACAAAGCCGTTCAGAAGATAGTCTCGGAGGTCGAGGGTTGCATTGACAGAATCAAGACTGGTCCCGAGGCCGTTCCCGTGGTACTAGTCGGTGGCGGAGGGATCATAATCCCCCCAGAGGTCTACAGCAGGCTGAAGGGAGCATCCAAGGTGATAAGGCCTGAGCACTTCCAGTTTGCCAACGCCATCGGTGCTGCCATAGCACAGGTCAGCGGAGAGGTTGACAGGGTATTTTCGCTGGAGAAGCTCAGCCGGGACGAGGCGCTCAAGACGGCAAAGGAGATGGCAATTAGTGAGGCCATCAAGGCAGGCGCAAAGCCCGACACGGTCGAGGTCGTGGAAGTAGATGAGATACCCTTAGCTTACCTACCAGGTAACGCAACAAGGATAAGGGTTAAGGCATGCGGGAACCTCACCATTTAAAACTGAGCCGAAAAGATTGAGACGGGGCGTTGACCACTAAGGTTTGGTATGATCTGTAAATAACATTATTTTTTACTCTTCCACGGATCGGGTTTCTTACCATAATCAACTAAAGATCAGATCGGCTATTATTTTCCATACTCTCTTTTAATCGTTACTGGAAGTCCTCCCCAACCTTTAGAAAACTATTAAAACTTGACAAATATAACCACTTGCGGAGGTCATCTTTTTGAATCACGAAGAGATACTTCAGAATCTAGCAGATTCTGTTATAAGTGGTGACGAAGAGAAAGCGAAAGATTTTGCGAAGAAAGCGCTTGAAGCCGGGATAGATCCTCTGACAGCTATAAATGAAGGCTTAATGAGGGGGATGAGCCAGGTAGGCGACGACTTCAGCAAGCTCAAGATATACCTGCCCGAGGTTATGATGGCTGCCGAGGCGATGAAAGCAGCTCTCTCCATTCTCGAGCCTGCCGCACTTCAGAAGGGCACTGGCACGCTAAAGAAGAGCAAGGTCGTGATCGGAACCATAACTGGCGACATACACGACATCGGAAAGAACATAGTTGCCATGCTCCTTAGGGCGAACGGCTTCGAGGTCTACGATTTGGGCAGGGACGTCCCAATTGATGATCTTATAAAGAAAGCAGAAGAGGTGGGTGCCGATATTATAGCAGCGTCGACCTTGTTATCCACTTCCATGCCATACATGGAAGACCTGATCAGTCTGTTGAAGGAAAGAGGGTTGAGGGATAAGTACATCGTGATGGTTGGCGGTGGGCCTGTCACTAGGGAGTGGGCTGCCTCAATAGGAGCGGACGGCTACGGGGACGACGGGGAGGAGGCTGTAAAGGTAGCGAAAGAGCTATTGCAGAGGGTGAAGGGTAAATGAACTCCATATGGGAGGTAATAGACAAGGCAGAGACTGGCCCCTATATGGAGGAGAGAGACTTCGATCTGAAGGTTGTGGCAAAGAAGTGCAGGGAGCTCGTCAAAGAGTACGAGATAAGGTTCGACCCCAACGAGATAGTGACCACAGACGACTCCATGGCTGACGACGTCTACGAGGCCGGGATGCGCCTTGCGCTGGAGGCAGGAATATACTGCATAAACACGAAGCGGATCATAAAGTTCGATGAAAGCGAGATCAAGGAGGGCATTCTCTCGGCACCAAAGGAGCTCGTGATTGGGCAGGGTAGGGACTCGAGGGTTCTTTATGCTAGGGGCATAGAGGATTCTAGAAGACCGATAATCTGCGGTGGGCAAGCCGGTGCTGCGATACCAGAAGAATGGTACCTTCCCATGTCCATATCCTACATGAAGGAGCCTCTGATTGACATGATCAACAACGGCGGACTCGCTATTGTGGAGGGAAGGAAGGTCAGGACAAATACGCCCTTGGAGATACAGGCAACAAGAAGGGAGCTCACGATGTTGAGGGAGGCAGCTGCCCGTGCAGGTCGACCAGGCATCAGCTTCATAGCGGGTGAGAGCAGTGTATCGGTCCTTGGCGACCTGGCAATAGCCTCAGAGCGATACATGAGGCCCTCTGATGCTCATTTGGTAGCATTGCTTAACGAGCTGAAGACCGACTATGACAGGATCTCTAAGGTCGTCAATTTTACAGAATACGGGGCTTTTAATGTGACCTTGGTGGACCCAATTATAGGGGGATATGCCGGTGGACCCGAGGGTGTGGCTGTCTGCTTTATCGCATCTTTCCTTTTGGGCAGGGCTATGTACAGATCGGAATACCACGTCTGCCACCCAATCCACTTCCGCTACATGAGCACGAGCGCAGTGGAATGTATGTGGAACTTGAACATTGTTGGGCAGGCGATGGCGAGGAATGCCCCGTTCATAATTATGGGGGATGTCTGGACCTCAGCTGGAGCGGGCAGCGAGATGATATTCTACGAGATCGGAGCTAATACCATAACCAATGTAGTCACAGGGACACATCCGCTTGGCGTCTCTGCAACGAATGGGAAATATCCACATGCCTCAGGACTAGAGACCAGGTTCATGGCAGAGGTCGCAGTAGCCGCTGTAAGGTCAAAACTTAACAGGAAGGGAGCAAACGATCTTGTCGTCAAGCTCGCAAGCGAGTACAAGGACAAGATGGGCAAACCAGACATAGGGCGCCCCTTCCCAGAGCTCTACGATGTTAACAGAGTTATACCTAAACCGGAATGGAACGCCCTTTACCTATCAATGAAGAAGAAGATCTCGGAGTTAACGGGATTGGATATTTGAGTTGATCTTTATGAGATCCTACAGGATGGACGAGATCACCCGAAGGGCTTTTGAAGGACCATATATGGAAGAAAGAGACTTTGACATGAATCTGATGAAGAGGACGAGGGAGCTCGTCAAAGAGTACGAGATAAGGTTCGACCCCAACGAGATAGTGACCACAGACGACTCCATGGCTGACGACGTCTACGAGGCCGGGATGCGCCTTTTCGTAGAACTGGGCTTTTACTGCCAGACAACAAAGAGGATCATAAAGTTCGAGGAGAATGAGGTCAGGGAAGTTCTTAAGACACTCCCCGAGAGCATAGTCATCGGCGAGGGTAAGGACGCCGTTATAATGGCAATGAGGAGGGTCGAAGACCCAACACCTCCCGTGATCCACTCTGGACCTACTGGGACGCTCTGCACCGAAGGCGACATCTACGTCAAGACTCTTAGGAGTTACGCCCAAGAGACCGTTATAGACTCGGTCGGCGCAGGAACACTTGCCACAATAGACGGCTTCAAGATAAGGAAGGGCACTCCGCAGGAGTTCAGGGCTGCAAGAATGCTAGCTAGGTGGGCAAGACAAGCGATAGCCGATGCTGGGAGACCTGGGATGCACATAAACGATGTGGCAGTCGTGAGTCCAGAGGCGAAGGTCTGCGCTCTCGACCCGGTCCAGGGGATCAGGAAGACGGACGGACTCCTTGTGGCGCAGATGATAGAGCTGAAGACCAGCCTCCAGCACTTGGCACTGATCGAGCACCTCACGAGCTACGGTTGCTTCATTGGGAATCTGATGACACCAATCATGGGCGGGTACTCTGGTGGACCTGAAGGCACCGCTATAGTGAACGTCGCGGAGCACCTAGCAGGAGTCGTATGCTACAACGCCAACTATCATTACCTAAGCCTAACGAATGTGAGGAACCTAAACAATACTGACAGGCAGGGTCTTTGGACAATCAGCATGGTCGGTCAGGCGCTTGCTAGGAATTCAGAGATAATGAGCATATACGACTGCTATTGTGCCGCAGGACCTGGCACGGAAGTACTGCTTAGAGAGGCTGCGGCAGGTGGGGTAGCGTCCTCAGTGAGTGGGCTTCACCTTATGGGTTGTGGATCATGTGGCGGGAAGCTAGTTGACCACGCCACGGGCTTGGAGGCGAGGCTTCTCAAAGAGGTTGGCGTTGCAGCATCGGGCATGAGCAGGGAGGACGCAAACGAATTCTTGAGGAGATGGATCCCGCTCTACGAGGAGTGGCTGGACATAACAAAATCCCCCAAGGGGAAGACATTCCAAGAACTCTATGACTTAGGGTCTGCAAAACCGAAGGACGAGTGGGAGGAGCTCTATAGAAAAGTTGCCGACGAGCTTAGCGACTTTGGAATAGATCTATAACCATTTATGTACTTAACTTCAATCATTTTTCCCCTCTCCATAAACTCAATAAGTTCGTCCGTCTTCCAGGTAAAAATCAATTCCTAGGCTCCTCGATAGGGATCCGTATAGCTGATATAATCAATGTTGATGGAAGCAATTCTGCCATTATTAGCACGACATAGAAGTTTATAAGGAACTCCGGGACAGATCCCACAGAAC
>JACIVQ010000058.1 GCA_014361445.1 Methanosuratincolales archaeon
CTTAAAAGGCTTAAGAAAGCTGGTGCTATTGCTATAGGATATGGAATAGAGTCTGGCAGTCAGAAGGTGTTAGATCGCATGAATAAAAAGATAAATATTAGACAGGCAGAACGTGCTTTAAACGATACAATAAGATCTAAAATTTTTCCAGTAATCTTTATGATGTATGGTTACCCTGGCGAAAGCCTAGAAAGTTTACAGGAAACTGTAGAGTTTTTTAAAAAAGTTCCTTATGTGGGGCGTATTCATTTTGCCATAACGACCGCATTACCGGGATCAGAATTATATAATGATTGTCTTAAAGAGGGGTTGATAAAAGATGAGAATCGATATTTAGAATCTTTGGCCGCAGGTTTTACGGCAAATGGAAATAGACTTATAATTAATTTCACACAATTTTCTAAATGGGATTTTTGGAGATTAAAATCAGAACTTGAGAGAAAAATTT
Organism: Methanosuratincolales archaeon; assembly: GCA_014361445.1. GTDB lineage: Archaea > Thermoproteota > Methanomethylicia > Methanomethylicales > Methanomethylicaceae > WYZ-LMO10. The sequence goes on from JACIVQ010000058.1 coordinate 449, forward strand.
ATTTAGAACAGATTAAGAGATATCCTCGCCATTTTATAACAATCACTTTTAAAAGGTATATCTTTGCATTAAGAGAATGCTTACAAAAATTATTTAATTGAGTGTGGAGACAATGAATGAACTTAAAATTCGAGACAGAATAATTGGCGACGGAAGTCCTGCTTTTATTATAGCAGAAATGGCATGGTCTCATGACGGATCTTTAGAAAATGCCCAAAGGATAATCAAAGCAGCATCTGAAGCAAAAGCTGACGCGGTAAAATTTCATATAACCTCTATTGATGAATACATGGTTCCACACTATAGAAGTGGAAAAGATAGAGCATCTGTTAGTAAAGAAGGCAAGTCTCTTTATGATTACTTGAGGAGCATAAATCTTAGTCAAAAAGATTGGGAAACTTTGTTTAACTTCGCAAAAGAACAAAATTTGCTTATAATTGCAATGTGTAATGATTTGGAAAGTTTAAACTTCGCATCCAATTTAGATCCTGATATCTATGATATACATTTCTCATGTCTTTCTGACGAAGACTTCGTAAAAGAAGTTGCAAAAAAGAGAAAGCCTGTCTTTCTTAGTATTGGTGCATCAACACTTGGAGAAATAGAAAAAGCAGTTTTTTGGATAAAAGAAATGGGAAACGAAGAAATAGCCTTAATATACGGCTTTCAAAATTATCCTACGAAACCCGAAAATATAAATATAAGGTATATTCCCTCTCTCAAGCAAATTTTTTCAGTTCCAGTCGGTTTTGCTGATCATACTGATGGTGGATCTGAACTAGCCATGATCATTCCTGTTGCAGCTTTATCCGTGGGTGCAAATATAATTGAGAAGCACATTACGTACGACAGAAATGTTCGAGGGGAGGATTATGAATCCGCACTTAATCCAGATGATCTGAAGAAATTTGTAGTTTTTATTAGGGAAGTTGAAAAAGCATTGGGTTCGCCCGCACTTAGGCTTCTTTCTCAAGCCGAATTAAAATATAGGGAAGTTGCGAAAAAGCGAACAGTTGCCAAATTTGACATAAGCAAAAACACAAAAATTACTAAGGATATGATTGCATTTAAGAGATCTGATGAGGGCATTTATCCGGAAGAAAGCAAATTTTTAATTGGTCGGATAACTAAGTACGATATAAAAAAGAATGAAGGTATAACATGGGAAAAAATCTTGTAAAGTGGATAAAAATGAAGTCCGCCGTTTGTATTGCCGTAAGGACGAAATCAACAAGACTACCTAAAAAAGCCCTTTTAAAGATAAAAGGGAAAACTGTCATAGAACATTTAATAGATCGTCTTAAGGTAGCAAAGTTGCCAAATATGATAATTCTATGTACATCTACCTCTCCAGAAGATGATGTGCTCATTGAAATAGCCAATAAGAATGGCATTAACTACTTTAGAGGTAGTGAAGATGACAAACTAGAAAGATTTTTGGGCGCTGCTGATAAGTATAATTTAGATTTTATCGTTTGTGTTGATGGAGACGATTTATTTTGTGATCCAGAGTACATTGATAAAATTATAGAAACCTTTGTCCGCACACAAGCAGATTATATTACATGTAGAGAATTGCCATTAGGTGTTTCTGCTAATGGAATTAAGGTAGAAGCATTAAGAAAAGTATGTGGCATAAAAGACGAAACTGACACTGAAGTTTATGGAGGTTATTTTACAGAAACAGGGCTATTCAAAGTAGAATTTTTGAAAGTTGACGATGATGCTCTAAGACATCCTGAAATTCGAATGACCCTCGATTATAAAGAGGATTATGAATTCTTCAAGAAAATTTTTGAAGAACTCTACAGACCCGGACATGTATTCTCCCTTAAAGAAATAATGACTTTACTCATGGAAAAAAAAGATATTTTGTTAATTAACAAAGAAGTTCAGCAAAAATATTTAGAAAGAATAAAAAAACAGACAAAAATAAAAATAAAAAAATAATTTTTAATTATAAATATATTGAAAATAATGATTTTTATTATGTTAGGAGTACTTAAAACCCCCTGCATTAATGATTTAAAACAAATCGCTAATTGGGTATGTGTTAGGGGGTGGATTAAAGGCTCGGTAACAAAACCTCTTCAATGTTTTAGGAAAACAAATAGCTACTTTCATTTTCATAATTCTCTTTAAGTACGGTTCTTGCAAATTAAATCATTTGAAGAATGGTGGAAAATGTTGGCAAGAAACCCCCCAATATGGTTCGCAAAACAGAAAAACAGGCATAAAAACGCAAATTTTAAAATCACAAAAATTTGTTCTTTTTCCATTATGATAATAGTAAAGTGGTTTTATTTCAAATCTCTGACTAAAACACCTTTATTTTCTGTTTGTCACATTGCAAAACCTCCCATATTCCTATTATTCTATGAAGCAAATTTTCTAATCATTTCGTAACCGAGTACTATAACTTCAGTATCGCTCTGACTTAAAACCATGCCCTCTTTCCCAAGCCCCGCTCTAAGTTCACGAATAATTGTAAACTTCGTCATAACTACCCACACACTCAACTTACCTATGGAGGTATCAATAAGAACATATCCTTCATCCTCAGGGCCTCTGTGCCTTATTCTAAGGGTAGCTTCATGAAGAGCAAGGCGGTCGATCGCGTTTCCGTCTAATCTTAACATTCCAGCGATTCCACACATAGATTAAAAAATACAAATATGTAGTATTAAAATCAAACCTTCCCCATCCATTTAACACTATGCCGATTATAAATATAATACGACACCAAAAATAGCTATAATTATCTCGATAAACAATATTGTACTAACTACCTCCCTCTCATAGACCCTTTGCTTAACCTTTTTCAATGCTTTAATTACAAGGTGTGTTACATCATATACACCATCATAAGGTAATTCTAGGCTCCCATCTGGGTTTACTTTCGCATAAGCCTCCACATTCATCTTTTTCCTTAACGGGAGCAGAAAGTCAAGGTAGTATGGGATGAACAATATCAATGCAAGCTTCTCAACGTTCCCAAATATGCTTAGAGTCGCAATTAACGCACCAATCATATATGTAAAAGCGTTCCCAGGAAAGATCTTTGCTGGAAACCAGTTGAACCTTAAGAACGCAATAAGAGCAGATATGGTTATTCCTCCAAGTAGTGCAACCCAACTACTTCCTGTCATATAGCAGACTGCAGATATTGTACTAACAATTATTATGCCCATGCCACATTCTAAACCGTTATACCCCGCAAGCATATTGAAGGCGTTAGCGGCACCAACGATACCGATAGGCACCAATAAAAGAGGGTATACTAGCCCAAAGTCTACAACGCCGAGAAAAGGGAGGGCTACCGTGGAGTGCCCCGCGTTTATTACCATCATCGGAATAGCCGCAGGTATTGTCAGTAGTGGCTTCTGGAGCTTTGAGAGACCAATCTTCCATCCCAAGATGTCATCCATGAGTCCTATGATAAACATTAAAAGGGCTGTAGATAAGGCCCCAAATATATAAACATTGTAAGTATCTTGGTGGAACAAGAAGGTATTTAGTGCCACGTAGTACAGAAACCCACTCAGAAGACCTCCTATTACCGGTATCCCGCCCATCTCTGAGACCAAAGGATTTCCAGGCTTATTGAGATCCTTCCCTACGAAGTTCGCCCTTCTCGAGACTGCAATCCATTTTATCGTGAGCCAGTATGTTATAAAGGACGATATTGGGAATGCGACTAATAGAAGGGGATTCATTATCGTTCACCTGATCATGATGAAGATTGAGAGTTCTTTTGAGAGTTAAAAAGAAGTAGATATTTAAGGCTATATTTAACCAGAGCTAAACGGTGAACATTCTTGAAGGTGGGCGTCGTTGGAGTAGGTATTATGGGCGAACATCATGTCAGGGTCTACTCGGGTATTGATGGTTGTGAGGTTATCGGGGTTGTGGATGTTAATCCTTCAAGGGCTGCAATGGTTGCTGCGAAATATGGCACTAAAGCCTTAGGCACTATAGAGGAGTTGATCTCTCTTTCTCCAGACGCTGTTAGCGTTGCTGTCCCGACATATCTCCATAGGGAGATAGCAGAAAAGTTATTGAGGAGAGGTATATCTTGCTTGGTGGAGAAGCCTATAGCCTCCACGGTTAATGATGCAGAGGCCATAATTAAAGCCGCCGAGGAGGGTGGGGCGATACTGATGGTAGGTCATGTGGAGCGGTTCAACCCCGCTGTAAAGACACTTAAAGATTTTTTAGATAAGGGCAATCTTGGCAAGGCGCTCCTCCTTCATGCAAAGAGGGCTGGTCCTTTTGATCCCAGGATAAAGGACGTTGGAATAATAATAGATCTGATGACTCATGATATAGACGTCACCAGATTTCTTTTAGGTCGTAACCCGAATACGGTTTACGCTGCTTATGGGAGGCATGGGAGAGATGTGGAGGATTATGCAGCCATGATCCTTGATTACGGAGGAACTATTGCTGTATTGGAGGCTGACCGCTTTACCCCTTTCAAAGTTAGAACCTTATCAGTAACTGGTTCAAATGGATTTGCTGTGCTCGATTACTTAGCACAGAGGGTCGAGGTATATGATCAAAGTGGAAGGAGGGAGTTGCATGTGGATAAGGGTGAACCGCTAAGGATCGAGATCGAACACTTTTTAGAATGTGTGAAGAATAAAAAAGTTCCAACAATAAGTGGTCAAGATGCCCTCTTTGTTCTAAAGATCGCCCTTGACGGGCTAGGGTCTGGGGTTGGAATATATGGGAATAATCCATATGTCAAGTGAAGAGATACAGAAATCAGTCAGTTCTGGTCTGATAACCATCGCCGTATATGGGATGGGTAGGGTTGGCATCCCCATAGCAGTGGCTTGGCTTAGAGCTGGTGCGAGGGTTATAGGAGTAGACATCAACGAATCCTTGGTTTCTAATCTTAACAACGGCGTAGTAAATTTAAAGGACGAGCCAGGAATCGAGGAGGGTATTAGAAAAGGTCTAAAAGAGGGTAAATTCAAGGCCACAACTGACGGTATCCAAGCCTCGAAGTCCTCTGACGTCAAGATAATTGTTGTACCAACGGTATTGAACAACCAGCGAAGGCTTGACACCAGGAATCTTGAAGACGTTACACGAAAGATAGGTAAGGGTTTAAAAAAAGGTGACGTTGTTATCGTGGAATGTACAGTACCGCCATTAACTACCGAGTTCTTAATTAAACGGATACTTGAGGAGGAGGGCAATCTCAAGGTAGAGGAAGACTTTGCACTGGCTTATAGCCCAGAGAGGATCTATGAAGGTAGAGCCCTGAGAGATATAGAAGAGAACTATCCAAAAGTAGTAGGGGGTGTAGGGCCAAAGAGTACCGATGTAGTTGCTGCCCTTTATGAATGCGTTGCAAAGAAAGGGGTAATAAAGCTCAAGAGGGCTAGGGAGGCCGAGGCATCAAAGGTCTTCGAGGGAGTGTACAGGGACGTGAATATCGCCCTTGCAAACGAGCTGGCCAAGTTCTGCGACTCTGCAGGCATAGACTTTATTGAGGCTAGATCTGCTGCTAACAGCCAGCCGTTCTGCCACTTACACCTCCCCGGGATAGGGGTCGGCGGACTTTGCATACCAATTTACCCGTACTTCCTCACCAGCGTTGCAGAAAACTTTGGACTAGATATGCGGATTGTAAAACAGGCTAGAAGTACCAATGATGATATGCCTAAATACGTCCTCCACCTCTTGAATAAACTCTTAGATAGGTTAGGTTTGGAAGCTGGAAAGGTAAAGATCGGTGTCCTTGGTCTCTCATTCAGGGGAGATGTGAGCGATATCAGGCTCTCGCCAGCGATCGAATTCATAAAGCTCATTCATGGTAGCTTTGCTGGCGTTAAGGCATACGATCCATTTGTAGAAAGGGTTGAGGGTATAGATACGTGCAAGACGCTTGACGAGCTTTTGGCGTGGGCCGATATTTTGGTCGTCGCTACCGACCATTCATCATTTAAAAAGCTCGATCTGAGACATGTTGATAATAGGCTTATTATCGTTGATGGGAGGAACGTTCTTGATCCATCCCTCCTACCAAAGGGCTCTATTTATCTTGGTATAGGGAGGGCGAGTTCTGAAGCACCCTTTTATAAAAGTTAAAACTGAGATTGAACGGAGGCATGGACATGTTCCTGTCCAATAGGGCTAAATTCTATGGTCTGCTAGAGGGTGGCGCGAAGATCTTCGGACCATCTCTCGTAGGCGAAGGCTCAATAATAGGTGAAGGTGTTGTATTAGGATATCCTATAAGGAAGAAGATCCTTTCATTGAAGGAACTCTCTCTTGGTGCTTATGATGCAATTAGCGATGGTTGTAAAATTGGAAAGTCCTGTATTATACGTTCAAACACTGTGATTTACGAGGGAGCAGAGCTTGGAGATTCCGTTGAGACTGGACATGGTGTTTTGATAAGAGAGAAAACTGTTATTGGTGATGGTACTAGGATTGGGACGTACTCTGTTATAGATGGTAACGTCAAGATAGGGGCTAACAACAACATCCAGACTGGTGTTTACCTGCCCCCTGGCACCCAGATAGGGTCTGGCATTTTCATTGGTCCATACGTTACTATTACAAATGACAGATACCCGCCATCGCCGAAGGTCTCGGGTGTGGTTATCGAAGATGGTGTAGCAGTAGGATCCCGGGCTGTCCTCATAGCTGGCATTCGTATAGGTCGACGGGCTGTCATTGGAGCAGGTGCTGTAGTAACAAAAGACGTCCCCCCTGATACCGTTGTAATAGGCGTTCCTGCAAGGATAATTATGAGCAGGTCTGATTACGACAAGAAGCAACAAGAATACCTTTTATCAGAATAGTCTATGACCATCTGATTACTAAAAACCATGGAAGGAGCGGAGGGTTTATGTTCTTTATATATAGATCGCAGATCTTAAGCCCTTTCGCCATCATAATGCTTTTATCCTCACATTAATTTGGGTGTTAATGTGGGCATGTTGCGATTATTAGTGGTTTTAGGTAGCGGCGGGCATACTGCCCAGATGCTACGACTGGTAGAGCTACTGGGCGAAAAATTTCGTTACGCTTATATTGTCGGCATTGGCGATGTTTTATCATTATCCAAGATAAAAATAATGGGTCCTGTCTTTTATGTGCACAGAGCAAGGGATCACGGCGATGGTTTTTTTACCACAGCGGTAAAGGTGGCGAGGCTCTTTTTCGAATCCCTTGTCGTTTTGTTTAGAGCAAATCCTGATGTTGTTATTAGTGCTGGTCCTGGTCTATCCGTACCAATATCAATACTGGCAAAAATCTTTGGCAAGAAAGTGATCTTTGTTGAGTCTTGGTCCAGAGTATACCGCCCATCCCTGGCAGGTCGGGTGATATACTATTTTGCTGATCTATTCTTTGTTCAATGGCCCGAGATGAAGAATATCTACCC
>JACIVQ010000059.1 GCA_014361445.1 Methanosuratincolales archaeon
GATGAAGCCTAAACTGGAGAAAAAGCTGGAAGCTCCCGACTTTAGTCGCGGAGAGGACGTCACATATTCGCTAATATCCAAAGTAAAGAATATATTGATCTCCTTATTTCTCTATAATGAATTGTCTCGACGGAGATGATTATTTGAAGGCTATGGGGTCAATTCTTGGCTTCTCTAAAAGTAAGCTTTTAACAGTGCGAGTCTTGACCCCCCCGAAGATCGGCTCTCGCTTATTTCTCAAAAACGGATCTCCAGTTGGGACTGTTATAGATGTCTTTGGTCCAGTGTCCTCCCCATACGCCTCTGTGAAGCCCGACAAAGGCATTGTTCCAGAAAAACTCATGGGTGCCGAGGTCTACTGGAAGGAAGAGTATTATAGAAGAAGGAGGAAGAGAGATTATGCAAAGTGATCCTTCTGAAACTTACGAAAATGTTGAAGGGATGGTTTGCCCCGAATGTGGGGGGAAATCACTAGTAAGAGATTATGATCGGGCAGAAGTTACATGCACTCTCTGCGGGCTTGTCATCAACGACAAGATTTTGGATCCCGGACCCGAATGGCGCGCATTTGATAGCGACCAAAGGGAGAAGCGCTCTAGGGCAGGCGCCCCAATCACTTTAACGATCCACGACAAGGGATTATCAACGATGATTGACTGGCGTGACAAAGACAGCTACGGGAAATCTCTTACATCGAAAAAACGTGCCCAGATCTATCGTCTGAGAAAATGGCAAAGGCGCATAAGAGTCTCAGACGCTTCTGAAAGGAATCTGGCTTTTGCTCTATCAGAGCTTGAGCGCATGGCCTCGCAGATAGGTCTCTCAAGGAACATACGTGAGGCGTCGGCCCTCCTTTACAGGAAGGCCGTGGAGAGCCAACTCATACGTGGCAGGTCCATAGAAAGTATGACAGGTGCTGCTCTTTATGCGGCTTGCAGAAAGTACAATATTCCGCTTACCTTAGACGAAGTGGCTAGCGTTGCTAGGGCAAGCAAAAAAGAGATTGCTAGAAGTTACCGTTTCATATCCAACGAACTCACACTGAAGGTGCTCCCCACAGACCCCGTGAACTACGTGCCGCGACTTATCGCAAAGCTGGATCTCGATGGGGTCGTCCAGAAGAAATCTATAGAGATAATAAAATTTGCTGGGAGCGAGGGGCTCACCTCTGGGAGAGGGCCAACAGGGGTTGCTGCCGCTGCGGTGTACATAGCTAGCATTCTTATGGATCGGAAGAGGACACAGAGGGACATAGCAAATGCTGCTGGCGTCACAGAGGTCACCGTCAGAAACAGGTATAAAGAGCTTTTAGAGCGGCTCGATTTGGAGATACATTTATAGTTTCTTAATTTTCTTATATTTCTGAGAGTGCCTTCATTTGCCAGAGTCGCTAGAGGAGCGTATACTGAGTCTACTTCAAAATTCTGGGGGGGATGGCGTACTGCAGAGTACATTATCGAAGTCTCTTGATGTGGACGGAAAGACTCTATTGAGATCATTGTCAAAGCTCGAAAAACGGGGCATGATCAAGAGGGAGCCATATCAAGACGGCGGGAAACGGACCTACAGGATCATCCTCCTCAAACGTTCCCAGAAGGTCGACCTGAGTGATGTGCTTTGGGTCTCCTGTACAGTTTGTCCAGACTTGGAAAGATGTGGCAGGGGGCAGCCGATCTCTCCAGAAACATGTGAGAAGCTCACGGCTTCAATAAAGCTTGAGTACCAGCGCCTCTTCTCGAGCGGGGCGGCAAAAAATGCCTGATAAAAAGCAAGTTCTTAGCGACTTTTATTATCGAGAGGCAAAGAAGAGGGGCTACAGATCCCGTTCTGCCCTCAAACTTTTGGAGCTAGCGAGGCGCTTCCACATATTCAGAGAGGGGGACTGTGTCGTAGACCTAGGGGCTGCTCCGGGGGGCTGGCTTCAGGTTGCCCGTGATTTTGTAGGTCCTGCGGGGAAAGTCATCGGAGTTGATCTATCTGGAATTGAACCTTTACCCTTCGATAATGTTTACCTAGTAAAGGGCGACGTCTTTGACCCTTCTGTGGACATGAAAATAATGGAAATAGCTGGAGGGCCTGTAGATGTAATCCTCTCAGACCTGGCACCAAAGTTTTCAGGGATCCATGATCTCGATCATGCCCGGCAGATAGAACTCGCACGGTCTGCTTTGAAGCTAGCCGGGAGGATAATAAGGCCAGGGGGGAGGATGGTGCTCAAACTTATCATGGGTAGCGAGTTTGATAAGTTCTTGAGGGAAGCGAGGCGGATGTTCCAATCAGTCCGTCTTTACAAGCCCAAAGCGTCAAGAGAACGGAGCTCCGAGATCTATCTAATATGCAACGGGTTGAGATGCCTTTCTAATCAATAGCTGAAACTTTTACAAAAAAACGACAAGAAAGCCTAGAGCTTTAGCTCTGGGATGAATTTTTAATTATATTTTTTTATAAATATCTCTATATCATTGAGCGAGCCGCTCATGAAGGCTGAGAAGACCATTAAAGCCAAATTCTTGGGCTCCGTAAGGGCAAAGAAGAGCTTTTAAACCATGATACGAGAACTGACAGCGCTATCTTCATGGAGACAGAAACGCTCCGCTTTATCAGTCACCAGACAGCAAGCCGAAAGTCTTCTAAAAAGGCTTAATAATAAACTTAAGCTGAACAAGGAGTATCCGTTTATTCTCAGAAGGGACGTTTATAGGGCTGAAACCAAGGTGACACCCTACTGGCTGAAGATTCCATTAGAGTTAGGGGCGGAATTAACGTTCCTATAAAGGCACATTAGCCTATAACCTCAGACATGGTTTGTAGAGAAGCCAAGATTATTAGAAAAGGCGATGAATGGTTTGTATACATAACCGTTGAGAAGGAGTTTAAAGAGCGAAACCCTAAATCGGTTTTAGCCGTTTAGAATTTCAGAACTAATATATAAATATGTCATTATGATAGATGATTTAGGTGCACCGTGTGAAATGCTATATTGTGGAAAGCTTCCTTGGTTTTTTGGCTTATGATGAGGATCTAAAGTTAATTGCCGCAAAGCCTTTCAATGATGTTGAAGATGCCGTATCAGAGCTCATAATGCTTGAGCGCTATGGGCTCTCCCCTTCATTGGAGTCCTTGCTAAAGGATCTTATAGGCATGGGGTGCGACTCCCTTATAGTCGAGGACGAAAAAGAGGCGAAGGCACTCAAAGGGAAATATAATATCCAAATACAAGTAATCTCCCCGAGCGCTGCAGGTAGAGTCTTTAGGGCTTCGGCGGTTGAAGCATGGCAGAAATTCGGCTTGAAGTTGACGAAGATAGTGAGAATGCAAAAGGCTGTGGCGGAGGCCCTCGCAAAAGCCAAGGTGCGTGCCGCATCAGAGAAGCGTGACAGGCTCGTGGCTCAGGCGGTTACGGCGCTTGACGAGGTGGACAAGAGCATAAACATCATCATCTCAAGGGTGCGGGAGTGGTACGGCCTTCACTTCCCCGAACTCGACAGCTTGGTCCCAGACCACAGGCAGTACCTCACCATGGTAACGAAGTTCGGATCTCGGTCTGAATATTCGCCGAACGGTCTGAATGAGATCGTTCAAAACGAGAATAAAGCAAAGACCATTTATGATCTCACCAAGAAATCCATGGGGGCAGAGATTGGCGAAGTGGACCTGGAGAAGATAAAACAGCTGGCTGAGATCTGCCTCAATCTATATTCCTACAGAGACCATTTGGAGAGGTACATCGATGAGGCGATGAAAGAAGTCGCTCCGAACATCCGAGAGCTCGTAGGCTCAAGCCTAGGTGCCCGTCTAATCGCACTGAGCGGGGGTTTGGAGGCTCTAGCGAAGAAACCTGCGAGTACCATACAGGTACTTGGTGCAGAAAAAGCCTTGTTCAGGTCCCTCAAGACTGGGGCCAAGCCGCCCAAGCATGGTATAATATTTCAGAGCCAGTACATACACGCCGCCCCCAAGTGGCAGAGGGGTAAGATTGCTAGAGCCTTGGCAGGCAAGCTATCCATAGCAGCAAGAGTAGACGCCTTCGGAGGCGATTTTATCGGAGGGACCCTCAAACAGGCCCTTGAGAAGCGTATAGAGGACATTAAGGCTAAGTATGCCCGCCCGCCCAAGGAGAAATTTAAGCGTAAATGGAATAAGAGGAGGAGAAGATAATGGTCACAATTAGGAAGCATCCTAACTTTCAGGGCGTATTCATAGTGGAAGATCTAGAGGGCAAGAAGTTGGCGACCGAAAACCTGGTCCCTGGAACTAAGGTTTATGGTGAGCAGCTTTACCAGTTTGAAAAAAAGGAGTACAGGGTGTGGGATGCCTTTAGGAGTAAGCTCGCAGCCTCGATAGAAAAGGGCATCAAAGAAGTGCCTATAAAAGAGGGCTCTTACGTTCTGTACCTTGGCGCAGCAAGCGGGACTACTCCGAGCCACGTCTCTGACATAATTGGACAAAAGGGAAAAGTCTTCTGTGTGGAATTTGCCCCCCGTGTAATGAGGGAGCTGCTCGAAGTCACAGCCCTTCGCTCAAACATGATTCCGATACTTGCCGATGCTAGAAATCCCCTATCCTACAGATCCTTTGTCGAGATGGTCGACACTATCTACTGTGACGTTGCACAACCTGAGCAGGCAAAGATCCTGGTGGACAACGCTGAAGTTTATCTGCGTAAAAAGGGGAAGATCATGATTGCTATAAAGGCGAGGAGCGTAGACGTCACTAAGGATCCTGCTGAGGTCTTCAAAAAAGAGATCAAATTTATGGAGGATAAAGGCATCAAAGTCTTGGATGTTAAGAGGCTGGACCCATTCGACAAGGATCATGCAATGGTTTTGGGGGAATTTGTCTAATAATGATGGAAGACGAGGATCGCCTCACCAAGATTCTTTGGGAAGTTGAACTCAAAAGGCTGAACGAGAGTCTGCCAAAAGTACGTAAACCCTTGCCATCGCTCCTTGAGGAGAACGAGCCTTACTACACAACCGCGATCGGTGAGAGAGTTGCTTTCAATAAAGCGGAGCTGGAGGATATAGCATCCTTAGTCCCAAAGGATAAGCAATTATCGATATCTCTGCCAATCCTGATAGTCAAGGAGTGGGGGAGCAAAAAAGGGGTTTATACAATTCAAGGCAACGAATCCGAAAGGGCATTGATAAACACCATACTCAAGAAGCCAATGGACAACCGTTACATTTACATTCCCGACATACTTGAGCTTTCAAAAAGGATCCCATCCTTGATAGTGTTTGGTTTTCAATTCTCTTCCGATGAGCTGATCCCATAGCTATATGGGATTGATTTATATCTCTCCTTGTACTTCTTTTTATCTGAATGGAAATGAGGAGATCCTCTAGGGACTTGCTTGTGGAGATCTTAAGAATACTGCACAGTGCGGGTTTCGCCCTATACGAAGTGGATTCTGATTATTGCCTACAGATAGTCGCCAAAAAAGGTGACACAAAGCTATTGATCAAGACAACAATCAACGTAGACAACGAGAAGAAGGAGACAACAGAGGATCTGAGTTCTTTGGCAATCACCTTTTCAGCATCCCCATTGATTATAGGCAGCAGAGCCCAACGTGGAAAAATTGAAGATGGGACCCTTTATGAGCGGTTCAATGTCCACGTAGTAAACCTCAACACCTTCAGGGAGGCTGTACTGCATTGTAGGTTCCCTGTGGCTTTTTCAAGGCGAGGGGGGCTGTACTTTAAGATTGATGGTGCCACCCTCAAGAGGCTGAGAATGGAGAGAGGGATGTCCCTAGGCGAATTTGCGGCAAAAATTGGCGTTAGCAGGAAAGCCGTTTATGAGTACGAAAACTCGCAGATGGGTGCAACTCTGAACACAGTCTTGAGAATGGAAGAGGTCTTGAATGCCGGCGTAACGATGGATATTGACATCTTCAAATGGTCCTACAAGAAGGAACTGCCAGATAAAAGCCCAGCAGGCGCTGTGGCAAAACAGCTTCATTACAAGCTAAAAAAGATCGGCTGTAAGGCAATTGGCTTCAGCTATGCACCAATAGATGTACACGCAAAGAACATTGGGGTCAGCTTCCTGACAGACGAGGAAAATTTGGATTATGATACCCTGGACCGTAAGGTGGAAAACGCTACAAAGATCGGTAAATTGCTCGGCGTGAACCCTGTACTGATAACGGGATCGTTTGGCGGGGGGAACCTTGACATAATATCGATTCCGATAGATGAGATAAGGAAAGCAGAGACTCTAAAGGACTTGGAGCGAATCCTCAATATCGACTTGACAGGGCATTGCACGAACTGACACTTGCAATCCTCTGGACAGTACCCCAAGTCTTTCTCACAATTTCTGGCAACTCTCCCCTACTTATTGCATCTTTAAGGAACTCTACAGTCTTTGGGTCAGATGGATATCCAGAACCGAAGTCCCCGTAAATTTCCCTCAGCCTACAGACAATATTGTCCCTTGTGAATTTTGCGATGATTGATGCCGCTGCAACCGCGGGGAAGAGGTCCTCTGCATGATGTACCGAGATGATCGGGACTTTGACCCTTTGTGATAATTTATCCCTAAACTTGTCCGCTTTAAATTCTATACTCCCCACCTGAACCAGATCAGGTCTCAGCCTAGAAATTATCTTGACCATCGCCTCCAGCTCGATTCCATTGAGGTTTTTTATACCCCTTTCTGAATCTATGACTTTTGCCTCCACAATCTCCACATGGCACGCCTTGGCCTCTTTCAATATCTCGGGGTAGAGTCTCTCTCTGCGCTTTGGAGTTAACTTTTTGGAGTCCTTAACCCCCAAATTATGGAGCACATTTGCCCTCTCATCTTCAATTAGAACACCTGCTATCACCATAGGTCCTATCACTGGTCCTCTGCCTGCCTCGTCAATCCCCGCAACTAGCATCGTACCAACCACCGATGATTTAAATTGTCTCTTAGCTCTTAAAATACTGCCGCAAGAATTTATCATTGTGAGCGTGAAATCCCATCCGCTTCGGAGCGGGCAACTCACTAGATCAGCATAGAAATTTTTAAACCAACTGGCAATCTATAAAATCCTGATCATTTTGAAGGCAATCATAACAGGTCGTCCAGGCATAGGCAAATCTACGGTCCTCAAAGAGGTCATTAAAATCCTAGAGGCAAATGGATGGCGAGTGGGCGGGATCATTTGCCCAGAGGTCCGGGCTTGTGGTAAGAGAGTGGCGTTTGAGATTGTTGACCTTCTCTCGGGGGAGAGAGGGATTTTAGCATCCACCGAACCTTCCAATGGACCCGTGGTCGGTCGGTATTACGTGAACATAACCGACTTTGAACGGATCTCAGTCAATGCGATAAACCGATCTTTAGATGAGGCGGACATCACAGCAATAGACGAGATCGGTCCAATGGAGATGAAGAGCAGTAAATTTCGCAATATAATAACTAATGTTCTATCGAGTGATAGAAGGATCATCGCCGTCGTTCACACCACTCTCGTTAGAGATATAGCCTCAAAATTTCAGAGCATTAGAGTCTTCGAGATCACGGAGTACAATAGAAACCACGTCTCTGGAGAGATTGCGAAGTATTTCCTTGGGGGATCGCCTTGAGGCTTATTGAGATAAAGGAGGGTAAGACCTGCCTTTTCGTGCCCGACTTCACCGAGTACGCTAGGAAAGGCGCCTACGACCCTTCTAGAGCCCCAGTTTTCTATAACCCCAAGATGGAATTCAGTAGAGATCTGGCTGTCTTGGCTTTAAGATCATACGTAAAGAAAATC